>NC_014100.1:1551874-1862248 GCF_000092285.1 Caulobacter segnis ATCC 21756
GATCTTCGACGAAGTCGACCAGGGCGTCGGCGGCGCCGTGGCCGACGCCGTGGGCCTGCGCCTCAAGCGCTTGGCTAAGAACGCCCAGGTGCTGGTGGTCACCCACTCGGCGCAGGTCGCCGCCCGGGCCGACGCGCACTGGCGGATTTCCAAGTCCGGCGACGAGACCTCGACCCGCACCAAGGTCGAGCCGCTCACTCCCGCCCAGCGCGAGGAGGAGATCGCCCGCATGCTGTCGGGGGCCGAGGTGACCGAGGCGGCCAGGGCGGCGGCCCGGGCGTTGATGGCTTAAGGCCATCGCTGACTCCCACCGTCAGGGGGAGGTTGCTAACGTCCCGCCTCGTTCACGTCCTTCCGGATTCGCCGCCGTGTCCCTGATCCCTGTCGCCGACCTCACCGAAGCCCAGGCCGTCGAGGAACTGGAACGCCTGGCCGACGAACTGACGCGGCACGACCTCGCCTATCACCAGCAGGACAACCCGACGATCAGCGACGCCGACTACGACGCGCTGAAACGCCGAAACCTCGATATCGAGACGCGCTTCCCGCATCTGGTGCGCGACAACTCCCCGTCCATGCGCGTGGGCGCGGCGCGGGCCGAGCAGTTCTCGCCGGTGCGCCACGGCGTGCCGATGCTCAGCCTGGACAACGCCTTTTCCAACGACGAGGCCGAGGAGTTCGACGCCCGCGTCCGCCGCTTCCTGCGCCTGTCGCCCAGCGAGACCCTGGCCTATACGGCCGAGCCCAAGATCGACGGCCTATCGGCCTCGCTGCGCTACGAGAAGGGCGTTCTGGTCCAGGGCGCCACGCGGGGCGACGGCCAGACCGGCGAGGACGTCACCGCCAATCTCCGAACGATCGCGGACATCCCCCATCGCCTGAAGGGCTCGGGCTGGCCCGACGTGATCGAGGTGCGCGGCGAGGTCTATGTCGAGCTTGAGGCCTTCGCCGCCTTCAACAAGGCCGCTGAGGACGCTGGCCAGCGGACCTACGCCAATCCCCGCAACTTCGCCGCCGGCTCGCTGCGCCAGATCGATTCGACCATCAGCGCCCAGCGACCGTTGCGGTTCTTCGGCTATGCCTGGGGGCTGGTGTCAGAGCCGTTCGCGGGCGGACAGTGGGAGGCGCTGGAAAAGCTCAGGTCCTGGGGTTTCGTGACGACCGCGCCGCCGGCTCGCCGGGTCGAGAACGCCCAAGGCCTGCTCGACGTCTACGCGGAGTTCGAGGCGCTGCGGCCGACGTTGAACTTCGACATCGACGGCGTGGTCTACAAGGTCGACGACCTGGAGCTGCAACGCCGCCTGGGCTTCGTCTCGCGCTCGCCGCGCTGGGCGATCGCCCGCAAGTTCCCGGCCCAGAAGGCCCGTACGCTCCTCGAAGCCATCGACCTCCAGGTCGGCCGCACCGGCGCGATCACGCCCGTCGCTCGGCTCAAGCCCGTGACCGTCGGTGGGGTCGTGGTGACCAACGCCACCCTGCACAATGGCGACGAGATCGAGCGCCTCGACGCTCGGATCGGCGACACGGTCGTCGTCCAGCGGGCCGGCGACGTGATCCCGCAGATCGTCGAGGTCGCGCTGGACGCGCGGCCGGATCCCGCGCCGGAGCCCTACGTCTTCCCGCACGAATGCCCGTGCCCCCTGAAGACGCCGCTGGCGCGCGAGGTCAACGCCTCGGGCCAGGAGTCGGTCGTACGTCGCTGCACGGGCGAGTTCGCCTGTCCGTTCCAGCGGGTGGAGCACCTGCGCCACTTCGTGTCCCGCCGGGCCTTCGACATCGAAGGCCTGGGCGAGAAGCAACTGCAGGCCTTCTTCGACGAGGGCTGGATCACCGAGCCCGCCGACATCTTCAAGCTGGCCCGCGACGAGGAGAAGCTGGCCGCCCTGCGCGAGCGGGAAGGTTATGGCGAAACCTCGGTCGCCAATCTGGCGCGCGGCATCGAGGCCCGGCGCACGATCACTATGGACCGGATGATCTACGGCCTTGGCGCGCGCGACATCGGCGAGACGACCTCCACGGTGCTGGCGCGGAACTTCGACCGGTTCGAAGACCTCCAAGAGGCGGCCGAGAAGGCCGCCAGGGCGCTGCCGGGCGAGACCTATCTGGAGCTTTCGACGGCGCCGGGCGTGGGGCCGAAGGCCCTGGACAGCCTGGTCGAGGCGGGCAGGGGCGGCCTGAAGGCCGATCCGTGGCCTCAAACCGATGACCTGGAGATCAAGATCGGCCATGCGGTCCCCAAGCTGACCAAGCCCGCCCGCGCTGCCCTGGCCCAGCGCTACGGAACCTGGGACGCCTTCGCCGAGGGGCTGGCCGCCGCCGCCAGCGGCGCGCCGGGCGACGACTATCTGCACCTGGCCGCCATCGACGGCGTCGGCCCGGTCGCGGCCCAGTCGCTGGCCCGCTTCTTCGCCGAGGACCACAACCGCCAGAAGGTCGCCAACCTCGTCGCCGAGCTGGACATCCAGCCGGTGGAAAAGCCCAAGACCGACACGGCCGTGGCCGGCAAGACCATCGTCTTCACCGGCGCGCTGGAGAAGATGACTCGCGACGAAGCCAAGGCCCAGGCCGAGGGGCTGGGCGCCAAGGTGGCGTCGTCGGTGTCGAAGAAGACCGATCTGGTCGTCGCTGGGCCGGGGGCGGGCTCGAAGCTGAAGACGGCGACCGAGCTGGGCATTCAGGTCATGACCGAAGACGAGTGGTTGGCTCTGGTCGGAAGCTGATCGCTTTCCGAAATCCCGCCTCCTTTTCGTGTCAGGCCTTGTCCCGAGGGACGAGATCGCGCAACCAAGCGGTCAAACGCGCATTTGAAGCGCGACCCAGGGAGTCTTTGATGTTCCGCACCACGATGATCGCCGCCGCCGCGCTCGGCTTGCTGGCCACGCCGGTTTTCGCCGCCGACGTCACGGGCCTCTGGCAGACCCCGACCAATGGCGGTCAGGTCGAGATCGCCCGCTGCGGCAACAGCCTGTGCGGCAAGCTGGTGAACTCGAACCACATCCGCGAAAATCCGGCGCTGAAGGATGTGAAGAACAAGGACGAGTCCCAGCGCGTCCGCGCGCTGAAGGGGCTGCAGATGCTCTACGACTTCACCGGCGGTCCGACGAAGTGGAAGGACGGCAAGGTCTATAACCCCGACGACGGCGGCACCTATTCCGGCACGATCGAACTGATCGGCGAGAACCAGCTGAAGCTGAAAGGCTGCATCGTCGCGCCGTTCTGCAAGACGCAGGTCTGGACGCGGCTGCGGTAGGGCGTTCGACTAGCCCCCTCCGCGCTGCGCGCTCCTCCCCCAGAGGGGGAAGAAGGGGCGCGTGCGCCTTCCGCCCCCTCTGGGGGCGGACGACCGCGAAGCGGTCAGGTGGGGGCAAGTAGCCGCTTAGAGCGGCGCGCAGGCCGCTTCCATCCAGGCTCGAACCTCAGGCTCCACCCGCGGGCCGATCTCGCGCAGGACGCGCGCGTGATAGGCGTCGAACTGGGCGATCTCCTCGGCCGTCAGCAGGGTCTTGTCGATAAGGCGGCGGTCGATCGGAGCCAGGGTCAGGGCCTCGAAACGGTGCATCGGGCGTTCGCCGCCCGGCACGTCCTCGGCCGGCATGACGACCTCGAGGTTCTCGATGCGGATGCCGTACTCGCCGTCCTTGTAGTAGCCGGGCTCGTTCGAGACGATCATGCCGGGCTGCAGGGCGATGGTGTTCGGGGCCTTGGAGATCCGCTGCGGCCCCTCATGAACGCCCAGATAGACCCCGACGCCATGGCCGGTGCCGTGGTCGTAGTCTAGGCCGTGGGCCCACAGCGCCATGCGGGCCAGGGCGTCGATCGCCGACCCGGTGGTGCCGGCCGGGAAGCGCAGGCGGGCGATGGCTAGGTGGCCCTTCAGCACCAGCGTGTTGCGCTGGACCATCTCGGCCGTCGGCTCGCCGATCGCCACGGTGCGGGTGACGTCCGTCGTGCCGTCCATGTACTGGCCGCCGCTATCGACCAGCAGCAGCGAGCCCATCTTGGCGCGCTCGTTGCTGCGCTCGGTGGGGCGGTAGTGGGGCAGGGCGCCGTGGCCGTTGGCCGCGCCGATCGTGTCGAAGGAAAGGTCCTTCAGCACGCCGGTGGCCTCGCGGAAGGCTTCCAGCTTGGCGACGGCTTCTTTCTCGTCCGGCGGGCTCACCTGGCCCTCGGTGGCCAGCCAGTGCAGGAACCGCGTCAAGGCCGCGCCGTCGCGGCGGTGCGCCTCGCGCGTGCCGTCCAGCTCGACGGCGTTCTTGCAGGCGCGGGGCAGGGTGCAGGGGTCCATGGCCCGCACGATCTTGGCGCCGGCGGCGGCCAGGGTGTCGAAGTACCAGGCCGACGACTGGGCCGGATCGACCGCCACGCTCTTGCCCGACAGATCGCCCAGCGCCTCGGCCAGGCGGTCCGGCGTCTCCAGCGAAACCTGGTTGCCGAGCCAGGCGGGCAGGTCCGGCGTGACCTTGGCCGGCTCGATGAACAGGCGCGCCGTGCCGTCGGCGTTCAGGATGGCTTGCGAGAGCGGCAGGGGCGTGCGGATGACGTCGCCGCCGCGCACGTTGAACAGCCAGGCGATCGAGGCCGGCGCGGTGATCACCGCGGCTTCCGCGCCGAGGGCGGCGACCGAAGCGCCGACGCGGGCGCGCTTGGCGCTGGAGTCTTCGCCGGCGTATTCAAGGGGCTGCGGGACGATCGGCGCCATCGGCTGGGCCGGGCGGGCCTCGCCCCAGGCCTGATCGACAGGGTTGGCGGCGACGGGCTTCAACGTCGCGCCGGCGCGAGCGGCGGCGGCCTTCAGGCTCTCCAGGGCCGACGGGCTGTGCAGACGGGCGTCGTAGCCGATGACCGCGCCCTTGGCGACGGTCTCGAGATAGGCGGGCACGCCGCCCTCGACGAGGTCGCGGATCTCGAACACGCCCTGATCGACCTGCTCGCGGACCTGCAGGGTGTAGCGACCATCGACGAAGACGGCGGCGCGGTCCTTCAGGATCACGCCGGCGCCCGCCGAGCCGGTGAAGCCGCTGGCCCAGGCCAGACGGTCGTTGGCGGCGGGCAGGTATTCGTTCTGGTGCTCGTCCTCGTGCGGCACCAGGAAGCCGTCCAGCCCCTGCGCCGCCATGGCCTGGCGGATCAGCGGGACATGCTTGGGGCCGAAGGAGGGATCGGTGGATTCGTCGAAGGTCTGGCGCATCGTTCGGATTTAGAGTCTAGCCGCCCAAACGCCAAGGGGGCGTCCGATCCTGACGGCGTCTGGCCGCATTTGTGCGTCTCGACGTCACATGGTCACGCTTGGAAGGGGATGAAACTGTGCCGCTCCACTCACGCGCGGAGCGCCCCGTCATGCATGACTGCTGTTCTCACAAGATCGCCGGCCTATCCCGCCGGCAAGCGTTCGGCCTGATCGCCCTGGGCGGCGGCGTCAGCCTGCTATCGACCCTCGCGCCCGGCGTGGCGCGGGCGCGAGGCCACACCGACATGCTGCTGTTGACCTGCATGGACTATCGGCTGGTCGACAGCACGGTCGCCTACATGGACGGGCGGGGGCTGCGCGACAAATACGACCACGTCGTCCTGGCCGGCGCGTCGCTCGGCGCCCTGACCGACAAGTACCCCAGCTGGGGCCAGACGTTCTGGAGCCACTTGGACGTCGCCATCACGCTGCATTCGATCCACAAGGTCATGGTGCTCGATCACCGCGACTGCGGCGCCTACAAGGTGATCCTCGGCGCGGAGTCGGTGGACACGCCCGACAAGGAGCTGGCGATCCACGCCAAGGAGCTCCAAGCGCTCCGCGCGGAGATCAAGCGCCGCCACGAGCACCTGGAGGTCGAGCTCGGTCTGATGTCGCTGGACGGCAAGGTTCAGGACATCGCCTGACCCGGCGTCCTTACGGCCGCTGCAGGACCAGGGTCGCCCAGGCGTCGCGGTGGATGCGGCTTTTCACCTTGAAGCCGCGCGACAGGTAGGCGGCCTTGACCATCCGCTCCTGGGTGCGCAGCAGGCCTGACAGGATGACCGTGCCGCCGGGGACCAGGGCGCGCTTGATGTCCTGGGCCAGGCTGATCAGCGGCCGGGCCAGGATGTTGGCGAAGACCAGATCGTAGGGCGCGTTCTCGGCGACTAGCCGGTGGCCCAGGCCCGAGGCGTGGACGAAGCGCGCGTTGGCCTTGTTGACCCCCGCGTTCTCCTTGGCGATCCGCACGCTGGGCTTGTCGATGTCGGTGCCGACGGCCAGCTTCGTGCCCGTGCGGGCGGCGGCGATGGCCAGCAGGCCCGTGCCGGCGCCGACGTCCAGCACCTTGTTGAATTTCCGCGCCTTGATCAGGCGGTCATAGGCCTGCAGGCAGCCGACGGTGGTGCCGTGGTGGCCGGTGCCAAAGGCCGCGCCGGCCTCAATGCGCAGGTTGACGGTGCTGGCCGGCAGGCGGCCGCGGTCGTGCATGCCGTAGACGAAGAAGCGGCCGGCGCGCACCGGCGGCAGGCCCGACAGCGCCATGGCCAGCCAGTCGGCGTCGGCCAGGGTGTCGCGCGCGACCTTCAGGTCATAGTCGGCCAGCAGCGCCATCAGGCCGTCGTCTTCCTCCTGGGTGGTGGGGAAGGCGTCGATGCGCCAGACGTTCTTGTCCTCGTCCTCTTCCAGGATCGAGTAGGTCGCGCCTTCCAGGCCGGGATGGTTGTCGATGGCGTCGGCGGCGGTCTCGGCGTCGGCGCGCGCGCCGCGGGCGACGATCTGCTGGGGCGTATAGTCGGTCATGCCGCTCCGTTAGCGGCAAAGGCGGCGAAAAGCGAGCCTTCAGCGCTACGAAGCGACGCCGGCGAGGACCGTCGGCGTAGGGGCGGACGGCGCGATCGGCGCCGAGGGCGCGGTCGGAGCGCTTGGCGCGTCTTCGGGCAGGGAGACATCGAGGATGTCGCCGCGCGACGAAGCCCAGCGGGTTTCGTCCGGCCAGGGCGGCGGCGCGGCGGGACCATGGTCGGCCGGAACATGGGGCGGCAGTTCGGGCTCGGGCGGCGGCTCGTAGTCGGCGTACTGCAAGGCCGGCGGCGGCGTTTGCGCGGGTCTCTGGGCGTCGGTTCCGATCACGTAGTCCGGGACCTCGCCGGACGGCCAGGCGATCGGCTCGGCCTCGGCCATCACCGGGCGGTCGACCCGTTCCATCTCGGGGACATACGGACCGTCTTGCGGGCCGGTCTGCAGCACGAGGCCCATCAGCAGGCCGGCCACCGCGCAAGCGGGGGCGCCGTACGCCACCGGGCGGGTGAGGGCGAAGACCTTCAGGCGGTCGAGGATCGGTTCCAGGCGTTCCATGTCGCTAGAGCGCGCGAAACGGTCATTGGTTCGGCGAAGCGTCTGGCTTCGGCTCTTTGACTGTGATCAAGAAAAGGCATGGCCAACACCAAGACTCCGCTGCTGCGGGAGCGCAAAGACGCCGAACATGCCCGCGTGACCTATGCGGAGCTGTTCTTCGACTTGGTCTTCGTGTTCGCGGTCACCCAGCTTTCCCACGCGGTGCTGCGCCATCCGGATGGGCCGGGCCTGATCCACGCGACCGTGCTGCTGCTGGCCGTGTGGTGGTCGTGGATCTACACCGCCTGGGCGACCAACTGGCTGGACCCCGAGCGCGGGCCGGTCAGGTTGATGCTGTTCGTGATGATGGCGGCGGCCCTCGTCCTGGCGGCCGCCATTCCCGACGCCTTCGGCGAGCGGGGGCTGGCCTTCGCGGCCGGGCACGTGACCATCCAGGTCGGCCGCACCGCCTTCTTCCTCTGGAGCGCCTGGCGCGCGCCGCAGCACCGCCGGAACTTCGCGCGCATCCTGGCCTGGCTCACGGTCGCCGCGGCGTTCTGGATCGCGGGCGCGTTCGCCGAGGGCGAGGCCCGTCTGGCCGTCTGGGGCCTGGCGCTCTTCATCGAGTATCTGTCGGCGGCGGTCGGCTTCTGGACCCCGGGCCTGGGCCGCACCAAGAGCTCGGAATGGAAGGTCGAGGGCGGCCATATGGCCGAGCGCTGCGCCCTGTTCACGATCATCGCCCTGGGCGAGTCGATCATCGTCAGCGGCAGCACGGTGATGGGCATGCCTTGGGACGCCCCGGTGATGGCCGCGTTCGCCAGCGCCTTCCTGTGCAGTCTGGCGATGTGGTGGATCTATTTCTCCTCGACCGCCGAGGCCGCCAGCCGTGCCATCGAGGAGTCCAAGGACCCGGGCGCGATCGCGCGGGTCGCCTATACCTACGCCCATATCCTGCCGGTCGCGGGGATCATCGTGGCGGCGGTGGGGGACGAGTGGGTGATCCACCATCCGCTGGGCCACGCCGATTTCAAGATCGCGGCTGCGGTGATCGGCGGGCCGTTCCTGTTCCTGCTGGGCTCACTGCTGTTCAAGCTGGCGGTGTTCCGCCGCTGGTCGCGGGCTCGGATCACGGGGTTGATCGCCCTCGCGGCGCTGGCGCCCGTGGCGCTGAGCCTGAGCCCGCTGCTGCTTTCCGCTCTGTCGACGCTGATCCTGGTGGCCGTGGGCGCGTGGGAAAGCTTGGCGCCGCCTCCGTCCGAGAAGCCGCCCGAGCATGACGGGATCAAGCCGGGGCTGAAGCCGGAGAAAGGCTAGAGCGCGTTAGGTTTAAGTGTGGGCGGTTAAACCGCTCGAACGCGCTCTAAGTGTAAGAAGATAGAGCCTGTTTATCTGGTTTAGATGGTTCATCAAAACCAGACAGGCTCTAGTCAGGCCTTTTCGACGAAGCTGTCGATCACCTTCTTCTCGCCCGCCTTGTCGAAGGCCACGGTCAGCTTGTTGCCCTCGACGCCGGTGACCTTGCCGTAGCCGAACTTGACGTGGAACACTCGGTCGCCGCGCGCATAGGCGCTGTTGGTCGGGGCCGAGACGGCGACCAGACGACCTTCGCCCTCGATCGGGGCCGAACGAGCGGCCGAGCCGGCGCGCACGCCGGCGCCGCCGCCGCGCCAGGAGCCGCCGCGCTCGGCGAAGCCCGAGGTGCGTTCCTGGGCGCGCTTCCAGCCGGGGCTGTCGTAGCTGCCGGCCTGGAAGGCCGAGGTGCCGGGATCGTCCCAGCGCGAGGCGGCCGTCGACTGCATGCCGGGGCCGCCGCCGTAGTAGCCAGTCTCGGACGCCGCATCGACGTGGGCGATCGGCAGCTCGTCGACGAAGCGGCTGGGCAGTTGCGACGTCCAGCGGCCATAGACCTGCCGGTTGGCCACGAAGCTGATCCGGGCCTCCTCGCGGGCGCGGGTGATGCCGACATAGGCCAGGCGCCGCTCTTCCTCGAGGCCCTTTTCGCCCTTGTCGTCCATGCTGCGCTGGCTGGGGAACACGCCTTCCTCCCAGCCGGGCAGGAAGACCAGCGGGAACTCCAGGCCCTTGGCCGAGTGCAGGGTCATGATCCAGACGGCGTCGCCGGTGGCCTCGCGGTCCAGGTCCATGACCAGCGAGACGTGCTCCAGATAGGCCTCCAGGGTGTCGAAGGCGCCCATCGACTGGACAAGCTCCTTCAGGTTCTCCAGGCGCGTCTGACTGGTCGGACCCTTGTCCAGGCGCAGGGCGTCCGTGTAGCCGCTCTCCTCCAGCACCGTCTCCAGCAGGCGCTGGTGGTGGACCGACCCGACCATCGAGCGCCAGCGATCCAGGTCGCGGATGAAGTTCGACAACGCCGTGCGGGTGCGGGCCGGCAGGTCGTCGCTACCGATGATCACGCGGGCGGCCTCGACCGTCGAAATCCCTTCCAGGCGGGCGATCTGCAGCAGCTTCTGGACCGAGGTGTCGCCGATGCCGCGCTTGGGCGTGTTGACGATCCGCTCGAAGGCCAAGTCGTCGTCGGGCGACTGGATCAGGCGCAGATAGGCGTGGGCGTCGCGGATTTCGGCGCGTTCGAAGAAGCGCGGGCCGCCGACCACCTTGTAGGGGATCTGCAGCATCACGAAGCGCTCTTCGAAGGCCCGCATCTGGAAGCTGGCCCGGACCAGGATGGCCATCTGGCTGTACTTGCGGCCGGCCTTCTTGGCGCGCTCGATCTCGTCGGCGACCAGGCGGCTCTCGGCCTCGCCGTCCCAGACGCCGCTGACCTTGACCTTCTCGCCGCCCTTGGCCTCGGTCCACAGCGTCTTGCCCAGGCGCCCCTTGTTGGTGGTGATCAGGCCCGAGGCCGCGGCCAGGATGTGCTCGGTCGAGCGGTAGTTGCGCTCCAGCCGCACGACCTTGGCGCCGGGGAAGTCGCGCTCGAACCGCAAGATGTTGTCGACCTCGGCCCCACGCCAGCCATAGATCGACTGGTCGTCGTCGCCCACGCAGCAGACGTTCTGGCGGCCCTGGGCCAGCAGGCGCAGCCACAGGTACTGGGCGACGTTGGTGTCTTGGTACTCGTCGACCATCACGTATTTGAAGCGGCGCTGGAACTCGTCCAGCACGTCGGGATGACCGGTGAACAGGCTGATGTTGTGCAGCAGCAGGTCGCCGAAGTCGCAGGCGTTCAGGATGCGCAGGCGCTCCTGGTACTGGCGATAGAGGGTGATCCCCTTGCCGTTGGCGAACTCGCCGGCCTCGCTGGTCGGGACCCGGTCGGGCGTCCAGCCGCGGTTCTTCCAGCCGTCGATGATCTGCGACAGGATCCGCGGGGTCCACCGCTTGGCGTCGATGTTCTCGGCCTCGATCAGCTGCTTGAGCAGGCGCTCCTGATCGTCGGTGTCGATGATCGTGTAGTTGGACTTCAGCCCGATCAGCTCCGCGTGCCGGCGCAGGATCTGGGCGGCGACCGAGTGGAAGGTGCCAAGCCACCGCAGGCCCTCGGCCTCCGGGCCGATGATGTGGGTGATCCGCTCGCGCATCTCGCGCGCTGCCTTGTTGGTGAAGGTGACCGCCAGCAGCTCCCACGGACGGGCGCGGCCGGTGGCCAGGATGTGGGCGAGGCGCGTGGTCAGCACGCGGGTCTTGCCTGTGCCGGCGCCGGCCAGGACGAGCAGCGGGCCCTCGGTGGTCTCCACCGCCTCGCGCTGCTCGGGGTTCAGGCCGTCCAGATAGCCGGGCGCGGCGCCCGCCGGGGGCCTGGCCCGGGCGAGATCGGAAATACGGGGAGCGGGGAGGTCGCCCGGGAATTCATCCTGGAATTCTGGCGAGTCGGCGTCGGAATGCATGGGAACATATGTAGCACACCGGGGCCCGAGCTTAAGCCCTAACCCGTCTGCGTCGGGAACTCTCCGCGCGGCGTGTCGTTGATCCGACAATGGAAATCGGGCCGCCAAGGCCAGGAGATTGTGATGTCGGAACAGACCAGCAGCAATAGCGGCGGCGGCAACGGCGCCTTGGCCTTCATCGTCGGCGGGTTGGTGGTGATCGTCGCCGTGCTCGCCTTCTTCATGTGGTCGGGCGGCATGAGCTCCAAGAAGCAGGTCGACGTGAACATTTCGGCGTCGGCGCCAAAGCTGCCCGACGCGCCCGCGCCAAAAGCGCCGGGCGGTTGAAGGCCATGACAGCGGTGGCGCGTCAGGGTCGGCTTGAGGCGCGGCGACGCGACAGCGGCGGCGCTTGGGTGGCGGCGTTGGTGGTCGCGATCCTGGCGCTGGCGGTCTGGGGCGCTTGGTGGCTCGGCGTCATGGCGGGAGAGGGCGCTTCGTGGCGCCAGAGCCTGCCGACCTTGCCGGAGACCTTGCGCAAGGCCCCGATTCCCAAACCGCCTACGCTTCCGACCCAGCGCCGGCCCACGGTCGAGCTGGAGCTTAGAGCCTAGGTCGCGCCCGCGGCTGCTTCGGCCAGGGCGAAGACCCGACAGGCCGAGGCCAGGGGCCGCTCCCCGCGCGCGTTGTCGATCCGCTGGATCAGGGCCGCCAGGCTTGCGCCGTCACGCGTCGCGGCCCGCTCCAAGACCGCCCAGAACTCAGGCTCCAGAGCGAGGGATGTGGCGTGGCCGGCCAGGTTGACCGAGCGCTTCTTCAACCCGGCCAAGCCTTCAGTCCTCGCGCTTGGCGCCGTCCAGCTCACGCCGGAGTTTGTCGGCGCGAGCGGTTTCCAGCGATTTCTCCGCCTTCGTGCGGCCAAAGCGGACACGGTTCTCGGCGGCGCGGGCCTTGTCGTCGGCCTTGGCCTTGGCCTTGCGGGCTTGGTTCAGATTGACGACGTCGGCCATGGCGATCCGGACCTCGAAGCTTATCGGTCTTCAAAGGTCATCGAACGAACCGCCGCCGGATGCAAGCCTTAGGCGTCATCCTTGGCCAATGCGCGGGCGAGGGCCGGGCGGGCGTTGGCCCGCGCCAGCCATTCGTCATAGACCTCGTGCGGCGGCAGCATCTGGCGCGCGAACTGCAGCAGGCTGACGAACAGGATGTCGGCGGCCGAGAAGGTGTCACCCAGCAGCCAGGGCGAGGTCTCCAGCGTCGTGCGCAGCCGGTCGTCCATGGCCTGGTACTGCGCCTTGTCCTGGTCGTCCTGGCGCTGCTTCCACAGGTTGGTCACCGCCGGCTCCAGCACACCGGCGTAATAGGCCAGCCAGGAGAGGTAGGGGCCTCGCTTCGGGTCGCCCACCACGGGGCCCAGGCCGGCGGCCGGGAACTTGTCGGTCAGGTAGAGGGCGATCGCCGACGACTCGGTGATCAGGACGCCGTCGTCCAGCAGGGCGGGCACCTGGCCGTGCGGGTGCGGATTGCTGGGGTCCCGAGCGCCGGTGTTGCTGACGGCGCGATAGATGTCGACCTTGCGGATCTCATAGGGCGCGCCCAGTTCCTCCAGCAGCCAGAGAAAGCGCGTCGATCGCGAGCGCGGCGCGTGGAACAGGGGCAGCATGGCGGTTTCATCCGTCTGATTTGTGGGCGGGAGCCGGTCTTGGCGCCGCGCGCGAGGCTCGCCGCTGCAGGTCCCGTATCTGGCAGCATGGCGCCTTATTGACGGTTGGCCAGAACCAGACGCCTATCCCCCGCGACAGCGCGGAGGCTCGAGAATGTACACCCTCTATGGTTCGCCCAGCACGGCCGGCACGGCTATCCACTGGATGCTGCTGGAGCTCGGCGTCCCGTTCGAGCTGAAGCTGCTGGATTTCGACAAGGGCGAGCACAAGACGCCCGAGTATCTGGCGCTCAATCCGGATGGCGTGGTTCCTACGCTGATCGTCGACGGCGCGCCCGTGACGCAGATGGCCAGCCTCGCCACCCTGCTGGCCGAACGGCATCCGGAGGCGGGCTTCGCGCCGCCTCTCGGCTCGCCCGAGCGCGCGCAGTATCTGAGTTGGACGCTCTGGCTGGCCAACAGCTTCCAGCCGCACTTCCGCGCCTGGTTCTATCCGCACGAGCCCGCCGGCGGCGAGGCCCAGGAGGCCGTCCAGGCCGCGGCGCGCGCGCGGATCGAGGCGGGGTTGGCGCGGCTTGACGCCCATCTGGCCGGTCGCGACTACATCGTCGGCGACCGCTTCACGAGCATGGATCTGCTGGCCACGATCCTGTGCCGCTGGAGCCGCAACATGCCCAAGCCCGCGACCGAGTGGCCGAACCTCAAGCGCTACCTCGACCGCATCCGCCAGCGCCCGGCGCTGCGCGAGGTCCATGCCCGCGAGGGGCTGACCGACTGGATTGACGGGTAGGGAATAAAGATGCTCCCCCGCGAGCGGGGGAGCTGTCGCGGAGCGACTGAGGGGGCAAGCGGTGCTTAGGCCGAGCTGGCCCCCTCCGGCCCTTTGGGCCACCTCCCCCGCATCGCGGGGGAGGATCTATCGAGAACCTACTTCACCGCCGCGCAGAAGCGCTGGATGCGCGAGCAGGCGTCTTCCAGGACGTCGCTGCTGGTCGCGTAGCTGATGCGGAAGAACGGCGAGAGGCCGAACGCCGCGCCGTGCACGACGGCGACGCCCTCGCTATCCAGCAGTTCGGTCGCGAAGTCCTCGTCGCTCGCGATGACCTTGCCCGAGGGCGCGGTCTTGCCGATCAGGCCGGCGCACGAGGGATAGACGTAGAACGCGCCTTCCGGGGTCGGGCAGTGCAGGCCGGTGGCCTGGTTCAGCATCGACACGACAAGGTCGCGGCGCTCCTGGAACAGCTTGGCGTTCGGCTTGATGAAGTCCTGCGTGCCGTTCAGCGCCTCGAGCGCGGCCCACTGCGAGATCGAGCAGGGGTTCGAGGTCGTCTGGCTGATCATCTTGCCCATCGCCTTGATCAGCGGCTCGGGACCGCCGGCGTAGCCGATGCGCCAGCCGGTCATCGAATAGCCCTTCGAGACGCCGTTCATCGTCAGGGTGCGATCATAGAGCTTGGGCTCGACCTGGGCGATGGTGGTGAACTCGAAGTCGTCGAACACCAGGTGCTCGTACATGTCGTCGGTCAGCACCCAGACCTGCGGATGGCGCAGCAGCACGTCGGCGATCGCCTGCAGCTCGGCGCGCGTATAGGCGCCGCCCGAGGGGTTCGAGGGGCTGTTGATGATCAGCCACTTGGTCTTCGGCGTGATCGCCGCTTCCAGGGCCGCCGGCGTGATCTTGAAGCCGCTCTCGGCGGTGGTCTCGACCGAGACGGGCGTGCCGCCGGCCAGCAGGGTCATGTCGGGGTACGACACCCAGTACGGCGCGGGGATGATCACCTCGTCGCCCGGGTTCAGGGTGGCGACCAGGGCGTTGTAGATCACCGGCTTGCCGCCCGGGGCGACGTGGATCTGGCTCGGCTTGTACTCCAGGCCGTTCTCACGCTTGAACTTGGCGCAGATGGCGGCCTTCAGCTCGGGCATGCCGTCCGGGTCGGTGTACTTGGTCTTGCCGGCCTTGATGGCCTCGATGGCGGCGTTCTTGATATTGTCCGGCGTGTCGAAGTCGGGCTCGCCCGCGGAAAGGGCGATTACGTCACGACCGGCGGCTTTCAGCGCGCGCGCCTTGGCGCTGATGGCGATGGTGGCCGACGGTGCGATGCGCCGCAGGGCGGCGGACTCGAGCGACATCTTGCAGGACTCCCCTGGGTTTGCCTGGTCCGACTGGAGGACCGTTTCAGGATTGCGGCGGTCTTTACGCCCGCGCTCGCCGGGGCGCAACGCGAGACGCTCTGGTTTGAAGGCTTTTGGCGAGGCCCGGGGGGAGAGAGGCGTGACAGCCTCAGCGACGGGCGCGCAGCACCTCGACGAAGCTCGCCAGATGGCGGGCGATAGCCTGACGGGTGCGTTCGTCGACCAGCACGCCATTCTCGAACTTAGTGTGGGCTTGGCCGACCAGGACGTCGCTCAGAGGCGCCAGATCGCAGCCGGCGCGCTTGAGGTTCAGGCGAAGGGCGTCCTGGGCGCGAACCGTGCCGGTCATGCCGGGGCTGGCCCCCATGGCGCAGGCGATCTTGCCCTCGAGCGGCGCGGGCTTGCCGCGCGAGGCCCAGTCGATGGCGTTCTTCAGCACCGCGGTGAGGCCGCCATTGTATTCAGGGCAGGCGATCAGCAGGCCCTCGGCCTCGCGCACGGCGGTCTTCCAAGTCGTCACGGGCTTCGGATCGCCGAGATCCTCGACGTCCTGGTTGAAGAACGGCAGGTCGTTGAGCGGGTGAAGGCTCAGGGTCACGCCCTCCGGCGCGAGCTCGGCGGCGGCTCGGAGGAGGGCGGTGTTGTAGGAGGCGGCCCGCAAGCTGCCCGAGATGGCCAGAATCTTCATGCGCCCAGGCTAGACACGTGGTCCGCCGATGTCTCGCGCGGCGATCGCCGCGGACCGCCGGAGATGGTCACGCTTGACCCGGCGCGAGCCATGGGCGAGGCAGGGCGCGTGATCCGCCGTTTCATCGACTTCGTGACCAATATGGACGCCCGCGCCTGGCGCATGGTGGCGGTCTCGTTCGTCCTGTTTGGCGGGGTGGGCGTCGTCTTCCTGTTCGGCGCGCAGCTGCTGGGCGTCAACGGCGAGGCGGCGGTCGAGCACTGGCTGGGCGCGGCCAGCGGCCCCTGGGCCCTGCCGATGGCGGTGGCGGCCTTCGCCGTCATGGCCTTCCTCGGCGTGCCGCAGTTCGTGCTGATCGCCGCGGCGGTGGTGGCCTTCGGACCTTGGACGGGCTTCGCCTACAGCTGGATCGGAACCCTGGTCTCGTCGCTGGTGGGCTTCTGGCTTGGGCGGATCTACGGCGCGAAGATCCTGCGCGAGTTCGCGACCGAGAGCGTCAACAAGTTCATGCGGATGATCGGCAAGAACGGCTTCATGGCCAGCCTGATCGTGCGCCTGGTGCCCTCGGCGCCGTTCATCGTCGTCAACATGGCCGCGGGCGTCACGCCGATGCGCCTGCGTGACTTCGCGGCGGGCACCGCCATCGGCATCGTCCCCAAGATCGCCCTGACCGCCTTCGCCGGCAATTCGATCGTCCAGGCCATGAAGGGCGGCGGCAAGCAGCACATCGTCATGATCGTGCTGGCCATCGTCATCTGGCTGGGCATGGGTCTCGTCAGTCGCAATTGGCTGAAAAAGCGCGAGGCGGCGGAAGACGGCGCGCCGGAGTAGGGCGCTTTTCCGACCGTCGGCTAGGTTTTGGCAAGAACCGTGCGGGGCGAGCTGATCTGGCGCTCAGGTTTGGCTCGGCTTTGCGTTCTGATGAGAGATCCGTCCTTGCATCGCCAGCCTCCCGCAACAATATTGCTTCAGATGTGGCGGATCGCGCTTTGGGCGCAAATTGCTTGCTCGATTCAAGGCGCCTGTGTAGAAAGTCGCTCATGACTGTCGCGCGCGACCTGCTTTCGCTTCGGCTTACCAGCCCCTGGGCGCTCTAGGGGCCGCGCATCGTCGTGGCCGGGCGCACAGGGGATTTTTGACCCGCAGCCCGCACGCCACACACCCCTTTCGACGAGTACTTCCATGACCTCCGTATCGCCCGCCGCTATTGGCAGCGCTTCCGACAAGCGCGACAACGTCGTCATTTTCGACACCACCATGCGCGACGGCGAGCAGTCGCCCGGCGCCTCGATGTCGCTGGAAGAGAAGCTGGAACTGGCCAAGATCCTCGAGGAGATGGGGGTCGACATCATCGAGGCCGGCTTCCCGATCGCCTCGAACGGTGACTTCGAGGCCGTCCGCGAAGTGGCCAAGATCGTCAAGAACTCGACCATCGCCGGCCTGTGCCGCGCTCACCAGGTCGACATCGACCGCTGCGCCGAGGCTCTGAAGCCCACCCAGCGCGGCCGGATCCACGTGGTGATCGCCACGTCCGACCTGCACATGAAGCACAAGCTGCAGATGGAGCCGGACGCCGTCATCGACGTGATCGCCCGCTCGGTCAGCCACGCCCGCAACCTGCGCGACGACGTCGAGTGGTCGGCCGAGGACGCCACCCGCAGCGACCGCCAGTTCCTGCGTCGCGCGGTCGAGACCGCCATCAAGGCCGGCGCCACGACGATCAACCTGCCCGACACCGTCGGCTACACCTATCCGTCGGAATACGCCGACCTGTTCAACTGGATGGTCAATAACGTCGAGGGCGCCGACAAGGTGATCTTCTCGACCCACTGCCACAACGACCTGGGACTGGCCGTGGCCAACAGCCTGGCCGGCGTGCAGGGCGGGGCCCGCCAGGTGGAGTGCGCGATCAACGGCCTGGGCGAGCGCGCCGGCAACGCCGCGCTGGAAGAGATCGTCATGGCGCTGAAGGTGCGTGGCGACCGCCTGCCGTACCGCACCGGCATCGACACCACCCACATCACCCGCGCCAGCCGCTACGTCTCGGCCATCACCGGCTTCCCGGTGCAGTACAACAAGGCCATCGTCGGCAAGAACGCCTTCGCGCACGAGAGCGGCATCCACCAGGACGGCATGCTCAAGAACCGCGAGACCTACGAGATCATGACGCCGGAGTCGGTGGGCCAGGCCCCGTCGAGCCTGGTCATGGGCAAGCACTCGGGCAGCCACGCCTTCCGCGCCAAGCTGAAAGACCTGGGCTACGAGCTGGGCGAGAACGCGCTGAAGGAAGCCTTCGGCCGCTTCAAGGACTTGGCCGACCGCAAGAAGCACGTCTACGACGACGACATCATCGCCCTGGTCGACGACGCCCTGGCGCGCGGTTCGGAGAAGATCCGCGTCTCGCGTCTGCGCGTGGTCGCCGGCACCGACGGCCAGTCGGCCGAGCTGACCCTGGACGTCGACGGCGTCTCGAGCACGGCCGAGGCCACGGGCGACGGCCCCGTCGACGCGGTGTTCAACGCCATCCACAAGATCGTGCCGCACAGCGCCGCCCTGCGTCTCTTCCAGGTGCACGCGGTGACCGAAGGCACGGACGCCCAGGCCCAGGTCTCGGTGCGTCTGGAAGAGGATGGCCGTATCGCCACCGGCGCGGCCGCCGACACCGACACCCTGACCGCTTCGGCCAAGGCCTATGTCAACGCGCTCAACAACCTCTTCGCCCGCAAGGAGAAGAGCCGGCCCGAAGCGGCGATCGCCAGCGGCTTTTAAAACTGTCATCCCGGCCCAGCGCGAAGCGCGCCGAGCCGGGATCTCAGGAACCGCTGAGTTTGCCGTGGTCCCGGGTCTTCGCCCGGGATGACAGGGTGGTTCAGGCCGCCTTTCGGTTACTGAACGGCCGCGTCGCCAGGATTTCAGCCCCCAGGTGCGCCTGGGGCTGAACGTCCAGACCCAGTTCTCGCAAGCCTTCGGCGAGCGCCCTGCGCGGCGCCTCGTCCAGCAGCGCGCTCGCGTCCACGACCAGCGTCCCGCCGGGGCGCAGCATCGTATAGGTCGCGGCGACGACCGCGCGCGCGTCGTGAGCGCTGGCGCAGTCGATCACCAGCAGCACGTCGCTGCGCTCGTCCGCCGCGCCGCAGGTGGCCCGGCGCGCGGCCTCGACGCGCTGGTAGCCGCGCCGCCATAGCTGGCACATGGCGTCGCCGGCGCCGGGTCCCGCCACGGCCACGAAGCACAGCGGCGTGGCCTGGGCGAGCTCAAGCATCCGGTCCAGGGCGGGGTTGATCCCATCGGTGGGCACGCCGAGTAGGAACTGGGCGGCTTGCTTCAGGGGACGAAGCGGGTGGGGCGACATGGTGCGCGAGCCTTCTTCCGATCTGGCCCACGCTTTGGGCCGACCTTTCGATTTCTGCGTCCAAGGCCCGCAAGGGCTCCATTCGGAAACCGGTTCTTCGCATAAGGGCCGCATAAGGGATCACCGATGTTTGGGGACAATGATCGCGCCGCCCCGACGGCCTGGAGAGCGATCCAGGCCCGCACCGCGGCGCTGGGTTTCGACATGCCTTCGGAAGCCGATACGGGCGCGCTGCTCCGTCTTCTGGCGGCCTCCAAGCCTGGAGGACGGTTTCTGGAGCTGGGAACGGGCACCGGCCTCGCCACGGCGTGGCTGCTGAGCGGCATGGACGTCTCGGCGCGCCTGACCAGCGTGGATGTCGACCCGATCGTTCAAGGCGTCGCTCGCGAGCATCTTTGGGACGAGCGCGTGCGGTTCGTGCTGGGCGATGGTCTGGACTACGTGCGTAGCCAACAGGCGAGTTCATTCGACATGATTTTCGCCGACGCTTGGCCCGGGAAGTACGAAGGGCTGGACGAGACCTTGGCGTTGCTCAAGCAGGGAGGTCTGTACGTGATCGATGACATGTCGCCCCAGCCGAACTGGCCCGAGGGGCACCAGGCCAATGTCGACGGTCTCGTCGCCCGCCTGGAGGTTCGCGCCGACCTCATCGTGACTCGGGTGGCTTGGGCGTCTGGTTTGGTTCTAGCGGCGGTGCGCTGACGACATGATCTGGATTCCCATCACCGTCGCCGCGGCCGCCTTGCAGGTCGCGCGCAACGCCGCGCAGCGCTCGATCATGGGGGAAGCGGGGCCGTGGGGCGCGACCCTGGTGCGCTTCCTGTTCGGCCTGCCGTTCGCCACCGTGTTCGCGGCGGCGGGATGGCTGCTGACGCCGGGCGCCGCCGCCCATCCGACCCCGGCCTTCTGGCTGGCCTGCGCGGCGGGGGCGGCGCTGCAGATCGCGGCCACGGCGGCGTTGCTGACGGCCATGCACCGCTCGACCTTCGCCCTGGGCACGGCCATGCAGCAGAGCGGCCTGCCGTTCGCCCTGGTCTGGGGCGTGCTGTTCTTCGGCGATCACGTCGGGCCGGTCACGTGGGCTGGCGGCCTGATCGCCAGCGCGGGCCTGGCGGTTCTCACCTGGCCTCGGGGCGAGGTGGTGATGCGCAAGGGCACCGTGCTGGCCGGCCTCGGTTGCGGTGCGATGTTCGCGCTGAGCGCCAACTGCTTCCGTCAGGCGAGCCTCGCCTTCGAGCCCGCCCATCCGGCCGCTTCGGCCTTCGTGACGGTGATGGTGGTGCAGGCGATCCAGACGGTTGGCCTGACCGGCTATCTGGCCTGGCGCAATCCGGGCGCCTTGAGGGCGGTGATCGCCGCTTGGCGGCAGTCGCTGGGCGCGGGCTTCTGCGGCGCGGCCGCCTCGGGCCTGTGGTTCACGGCCATGGCGCTGTCGCCGGTGGGGCCGGTGAGAGCGGTCGGGGTGGTCGAAATGCCCATCGCCGCGATCGCTGGGCGTCGTCTGTTCAAGGAACGTCTGACCCCGCTGCAACTGCTGGCGGGCGCCATAACGGCGGTCGGTGTGGTGATGGCGGCGGTGGGCTAGATTTCGCCACGATCGGGCGCCAGGACGACTTGGCTGGAAAACCCGTCAAACGCGCGCTGAATAGACCTTGAAATCAACGCTTTCGCAGGGCAAACGGGCTGTTGTCGATGCGTTTTGGCGCTCAAGGCGATGGCGCGGCCAGGGGGCGGCGCTCCCGTCTGGCTTTCAGGCGCGCCGACCGGGTCGAAATCCCCTAATTGCGGGAATCATGTTGTCCTCGCATTGATTTGAAGTAGGAGCCGTTTCTCTTCGCCGCCTCTTCTGCCGGATTCCCGGACGGAACAGGTTCCGCTTCTCCGATCTGCCACCTCTACCTCGACCCGACAGCCGCTTACGCCCCTCCTACCCCTCAGTCAGGGCTTTCAATGTTCTCTTCCCTCTTCGGCGTGATCTCGAACGACATCGCCATCGACCTCGGAACGGCCAACACCCTCATCTATATGAAGGGCAAGGGGATCGTTCTGAACGAGCCGTCGGTGGTGGCCCTGCGTAACGTCGGCGGGCGCAAGATCGTCCATGCCGTGGGCATCGAGGCCAAGCAGATGCTGGGCCGCACCCCGGGCCACATGGAAGCCATCCGCCCGATGCGCGACGGCGTGATCGCCGACTTCGAAGTCGCCGAGGAGATGATCAAGTACTTCATCCGCAAGGTTCACAACCGCAAGGGCTTCGTGAACCCGAAGGTGATCGTGTGCGTGCCGTCGGGCGCCACCGCCGTGGAACGTCGCGCCATCAACGACAGCTGCCTGAACGCCTCGGCGCGTCGCGTCGGCCTGATCGACGAACCGATGGCCGCCGCGATCGGCGCGGGCCTGCCGATCCACGAGCCGACCGGCTCGATGGTCGTCGACATCGGCGGCGGCACCACCGAGGTGGCCGTGCTGTCGCTGTCGGGCATCGTCTATTCGCGCTCGGTCCGCGTCGGCGGCGACAAGATGGACGAGGCGATCATCAGCTACATGCGTCGCCACCATAACCTGCTGATCGGCGAGACGACCGCCGAGCGCATCAAGAAGGAAATCGGCACCGCCCGCGCGCCGGCCGACGGCGAGGGGCTGTCGATCGACGTGAAGGGCCGCGACCTGATGCAGGGCGTGCCGCGCGAAGTCCGCATCAGCGAAAAGCAGGCCGCCGACGCCCTGGCCGAACCGGTCGGTCAGATCGTCGAGGCCGTGAAGGTCGCTCTGGAAGCCACCCCGCCGGAGCTGGCCTCCGATATCGCCGACAAGGGCATCATGCTGACGGGCGGCGGCGCGCTGCTGCGCGGCCTGGACGCCGAGATCCGCGACCACACCGGCCTGCCGGTCACCGTGGCCGACGACCCCCTGTCGTGCGTGGCCCTGGGCTGCGGCAAGGTGCTGGAGCATCCGAAGTGGATGAAGGGCGTCCTGGAATCCACCCTGGCCTAGTCTTACAGCTCCTCTAGAGGCGCCGGGGGGCGCCAGGAGAACAGTTCGTGCCCTTTCGCGAAGGTCCCCTCGGCGACCTGAAAGTGCCGCTTACCTGGACGGCCGCCGTGGCCCTGGTGGTCGCGGTCGTCATCGCCGTCGCCTTCCTGCTGGCGGACCGGCGCGAGACCCTCCAGGAGCAGGCCTACGGCGTCACCCGCCAGACGATGGACACCGTGGCCAAGCCGGTCAGCGGCGCCATCGCCGCACCGGGGCGCTGGACCGGACTGGGCGTCGACTATGTGCGCAGCTACTTCTTCACGGCCTCGGAGAACCGTCGCCTGAAGGCCGAAATGGCCGAGATGCGGCAGTGGCGGGACCGCGCCCTGGCTCTGCAGGACCAGAACGATCGCTTCCGGTCGCTGCTGGGGCTTCGCACCGATCCGCCGATCCCGATGACCGCCGCGCGCGTCGTCAGCGACAGCCGCGGGCCCTTCGCCAACACGCGCCTGGCCGACGCGGGCTCGGAGCGTGGCGTCGAGGTCGGCAATCCGGTCCTGAACGAGCGCGGCCTCGTGGGCCGCGTGGTCGGGGTGTCCAGAAACGCCAGCCGGGTGCTGCTGCTCACCGACATCGCCTCGCGCACGCCGGTGATGATCGACCGCACCAACGCCCGCGCTATCCTGACCGGCGACGGCGGACCCAATCCCAAGCTCGACTACCTGCGCGGCGTCGATCCGATCCAGCAGGGCGATCGCGTCGTCACCTCGGGCGACGGCGGCGTCGTGCCGCGCGGCCTGCCGGTGGGCGCGGCGGTGAAGGGGCTGGATGGTCGCTGGCGCGTCGTGCTGTTCGCCGACCAGTCGTCGATCGACTATGTCCGCATCCTGCTGTTCAAGGACTTCGCCCAGCTGGCCGACCAGAAGGAGTTGCAGACCCACAGTCTGCCGCCGGTGACGACCGAGGATCCGCAGGGCTCGATCCTGTCGATCCCGACCCCCAACCAGACCCCGCAGGCGCCCGCCGCGCCGCCAGCCGCTCCAAAGCCCGCCACGGCCGCGCCAACCGCCGCCGCGAAGCCGACGCCCCCTCCGGCCAAGCCGGCCACGCCGACGGAACCGCCGCGATGAGCGGCGCGCGCCCTCTGAACCCGACAGTCTGGCTGGGCCTGCCGATGGCGGTTTGCGTCGCCGCGACGGTTCTGTTCTCGGCGCCGCTCCGCGTCTGGGGGCTGCAGCTGCCGGAGCCGATCTTCGCCATGGCGCCGGCCTTCGCCTGGGCGCTGATCCGCCCCTCGATCCTGGCGCCGTTCGCGATCCTGCTCCTGGGCCTGTTCCTCGACGTGTTCTGGGGCGGACCGACGGGCCTTTGGGGCCTGTCGCTGCTGCTGGGCTATGCGGTCGTGCTGCTGTTTCGGAACATGATGACCGGCCAGAGCCAGCCGATCCTGTGGGGCTGGTTCGCGGCCATCACCGCCGTCAGCATGGCGGGCGGGTACCTCTTCACCATGCTGGACAGCCTGGCCATGCCCAGCCTGCTGGCGGTGTTCTGGCAGTTCCTGGCCACGATCCTGCTGTTCCCGTTCGCCTATCGCCTGATCGATCGCTTCGAGGACGCCGACGTGCGGTTCCGGTGAGGTCATGAGCGAGCCCTCAATCTTCTTCTTCGAGGTCAACGAGCGCCAGGGCGTCTTCCACCGGCGTGCGTTCCTGCTGGGCGGCCTGACGGGCGCCGGGCTGCTGGCGCTGGGCGGGCGGCTGGCGCAACTGCAACTGGTCGAGGCCCAGCGCTACCAGAAGCTTTCGGCCGGTAACCAGTTCAACTACCGCCTGGTGCCTCCGCCGCGCGGCCTGATCCTGGACCGCAACGGCGTCTCCCTGGCCTCGAACCGGCCGAACTTCCGGCTGATGATCAACAAGGACAAGGACCTCGACGCCGAGGGCGTCCTGGACGACCTGGCCAAGCTGGTCCCGATCGACGGATCGCGCCGCGCCCGGGTGCTCAAGGAGCTGGACCGCGCGCCCCGCCGCGCGCCGGTGGTGGTGATGGAGGACCTCTCATGGGAGGAGTTCTCGCGCGTCAACATCCGCGCGCCGGAGCTGCCCAACGTCACCGCCGACATGGGCGAGGTGCGGGTCTATCCGTTCGGCGGCGCCTTCGCCCACGTGATCGGCTACGTCGCCAAGGTCTCGGACCGCGACCTCAAGGCCGCCGAGGGCGACACGACCCAGGACCAGGAACTGCTGCACCATCCGGGCTTCCGGATCGGCAAGCAGGGGGTCGAGAAGGCTTTCGACAGACCGCTTCGGGGACGCGCGGGCGCCACCAAGACCGAGGTCGACGCCCAGGGGCGCGTTGTCCGCCTGGACCCCGAGGGCGACATCCCTCCGACGCCCGGCAAGGAAATCCGTCTCACCCTCGACGCCGACATCCAGAACCGCGCGCTGGAGGTGATGGGCGACGAAAGCGGCGCGATCGTCGTGATGGACGTCCGCAACGGCGACCTCCTGGCCATGGTCTCGGCCCCCAGCTTCGACGCCAACCGGTTCGTGAAGGGCCTGTCCGGCGCCGAGTACAAGGCGCTGGCCGAGTACGAGCGCAAGCCGCTGCTGGACAAGTCGATGACGGGCCTGTTCCCGCCGGGCTCCACGTTCAAGCCCACGGTGGGCCTGGCGGCGCTGACGGCGGGGATCGATCCCGAGATCCGGATCAACTGCCCCGGCAGCTGGTACTACGGCGGTCGGGTCTGGCGCTGCTGGGAAAAGGGCGGCCACGGCCCCCAGAACATGCACGACGCCATCAAGAACTCGTGCGACATCTACTTCTATCAGACATCGCTGAAGATCGGCCCGGACGCCATCGCCACCGCCGCGCGGGCGATGGGCTTTGGGCAGCTGTTCGACATCGGCATCCCCGGTCAGAAGAAGGGCAACGTGCCCGACCGGGCCTGGAAGAAGCGGGCCTTCAAGAAGAATCCGGCCAATCAGACCTGGTTTCCGGGCGAGACGCCCAGCTACGGGATCGGGCAGGGGGCTCTGACCGTCAACGCCCTGCAGCTGGCGGTGATGACCTCGCGCCTGGCCAACGCCAAGAAGGCGCTGACGCCTCGCCTGATCAAGTCGGTCGGCGGCGTCGAGCAACCCAGCGGCGCTGAGGTGCCGGACCTGCCGTTCTCTCCCGAGCACCTGGCCTATGTCCGTGGCGGCATGGCGGCCGTGGCCAACGACGTGCGCGGCACCGCCTACAGGCAGAGCCAATTGGGCCTGGGCGACGTGCAGATGGCCGGCAAGACCGGCACCGCGCAGGTGCGCAGCTACGACGGGGTCGCCAACCGCAAGGGGACCGGCACGATCTGGCGGCTGAAGGACCACAACCTGTTCGTGGCCTTCGCGCCCTATGATGATCCGCGCTACGCCGTCGCCGTCATCGTGGAACATGGCGGCATGGGCGGCGCCACGGCCGGCGCCCCGCGCGCGCGCGAAGTCATGCGGGTGGCTCTGCTGAAGGATCCCGAGATCCGCGCCCGCATCGAGCGTCCCGCGCCTCTGCCCGAGGCGGCGCCGGAAGACGTCATGGAAGGCGCCGCGCCGGAGGATCCGGTCGAGACGCCGCCGCCCGCGCCAGGCTCGCCCGCCGAGGTTCCTCCGCCCACTTCTCCGCAGGGAGCGCCCCGATGACCTTGAGCGGCGGCCTGACCCGGCCCGGCGAACGCGACCGGCCGATCATCAAGTTCATGGAGGTCGACTGGACCTTCTGCCTGGTGCTGGCCCTGATCGCGGGGATCGGCAGCCTGATGCTGTTCTCGATCGCCGGCGCCTCTTGGGAGCCTTGGGCCGACAAGCACCTGCTGCGCTTCGGCGTCTATTTCGTGGTCATGATCATCCTGGCCATGTGCGACCTGCGCTGGTGGTTCGCGATCGCCTATCCGGTCTACGCCGTGGGCCTCGTGCTGCTGGTGGCCGTCGATCTGGTCGGCGACATCTCGCTGGGCGCGCAGCGCTGGCTGCAACTCGGGCCCGTGCGCTTCCAGCCGTCCGAGGTGATGAAGATCGGCCTCGTCCTGGCCCTGGCGCGCTACTATCACGGCCTGTCGGCGGACTCGGCGCGGCTGTCCTGGCGACTGCTGGTCCCGGCCGCGATGATCGTCGTGCCGTTCCTGCTGGTCGCCAAGCAGCCCGATCTGGGCACCGGCATTCTGCTGGCCGCCACCGGCGGCGCGATCATGGTGCTGGCGGGCCTGGATTGGCGGGTCATGGCGGCCGGCGCCGGCGCCGCGCTGGTCGCGATCCCGCCCTTCATCATGTTCGGCCTGCACGACTACCAGCGCAACCGGATCCTGACCTTCCTGAACCCGGAGCAGGATCCTTCGGGCGACGGCTATCACATCCTGCAGTCCAAGATCGCCCTCGGGTCGGGCGGCCTGCTGGGCAAGGGCTTTGGCCTGGGCTCGCAGAGCCAGCTGAACTTCCTGCCCGAAAAGCAGACCGACTTCATCTTCGCCACCCTGGCCGAGGAGTTCGGCTTCGTCGGCTGTTTCGGCGTGCTGTTCCTGTACGGCGCGGCGATCTTCATGGCGCTGCGGATCGCCTCGATCAGCCACAGCCACTTCGGCCGGCTGGCGGCCGCGGGCGTGACCGCGACCTTCTCGCTCTATGTGCTGATCAACGGCGCGATGGTCATGGGCATGGCGCCCGTCGTCGGCGTGCCGATGCCGATGCTGTCCTACGGCGGCACCGTCATGGGCACGGTGATGATCGGCTTTGGCCTGGTCCAGGCCGTGCGCGTGCACCGCTACACCGAAGTGACCAGCGGCAAGGGCTCGCTGGTCTAAGCGCTAGAGGCTGAGCGCCGCGTCCGTGGCTCGCACGAGGCCGTCGATGACGCCGGGCTCCGTCGAGGCGTGACCGGCGTCCCAGATGATGTCGAAGCGCGCCTCGGGCCAGGCCTTGTGCAGCCTCCAGGCGCTTTCCAGCGGCGTGACCACGTCGAACCGGCCCTGGACGATCCAGCCGGGGATATGGCGGATCTTGTCGATGTTCTTCAGGATCCAGCCGTCCTCGTCGAAGAACCCCTTGTGGGTGAAGAAGTGGCACTCGATCCGCGCGAAGGCGATCGCGAAGTCCTCTTCGTTGAACTTGGGCGGCCGCGCCTCGGGTCCGCGCAGCGAGATGGTGTCGCCCTCCCATTGGCTCCAGGCGGCCGCGGCCCGGGCCTGCACCCGGCGGTCGGTCGAGGTGAGGCGGTGATGATAGGCCGTCATCAGGTTGCCGCGCTCCTCGGGCGGAATCGGCGCCAGGAACCGCTCCCAGGCGTCGGGGAACAGCATCGAGGCGCCGTCCTGATAGAACCAGTCCAGCTCCTTCTGCGTCAGCAGGAAGATGCCGCGCAGGACGAGGCCGTCGACGCGATCGGGATGAGTGATGGCGTAGGCCAGGGCCAGGGTCGAACCCCATGAACCGCCGAACACGGTCCACTTTTCGACGCCCAGGTGTTCGCGCAGGCGCTCGATGTCGGCGATCAGGCTCCAGGTGGTGTTGTCGTCCAGGCTGGCGTTCGGACGCGAGCGGCCGCAGCCGCGCTGGTCGAACAGCGCCATCCGCCACTTGGTCGGATCGAAGAACCGCCGCATGGTCGGATTGACCGCGCCCCCCGGGCCGCCATGCAGGATCACGCAGGGCTTGCCGCGCGGATTGCCGCATTCCTCGTAGTAGATCTCGTGCGGGCCGCCGGTCGGCATCCAGCCGAACGAGAAGGGTTCGACCTCGCGGTATAGGCCGCGACGGCCAACGGGGCTCATGGCGGCGGCGGAAGCATGACGATCCATGGCGCTAACCCTAACGCGCTTTAGGTTGGCCTGTGAACGGAGGATCGCCATGGGCTCGCGCGTTTCCGCGGCTCCTGTATTCTGCGCGCATGATTCAGCCGGCCCCTGAAGACTACACCGACGAAGAACTGCTCGAGATGCTCAACCCTCGGCAGTTGGCGGAGCTTGACCGCCAGATCGGTCAGATGTTCGGCGCCGAGGGCGTGGATCGGGTCGAAGCCTTGTTCGCGATGGCCAATGTTTATTCTATTCGCGCCGCCGAACGCGACGAGGTCACGGCGCTCGCCATGCTTCAGCTGGCGGCGGCCATGCGCCGCCGGGCCGAGGCGCTGCTGAACGCCACCAACTAATCCCCCAGCGGGAACTTTCGGTTCAGCCAGTCGAGCAGGGCCGCGTTGACCTCGGCGGGCTTCTCTTGCTGCGTCCAGTGCCCGCTGCCACGGATCAGCACCTTCTCGAGGTCGCTGATCTGATCGCCCATGCGATCGGCCATCGAGGGCGGCAGCACGACGTCGTTCTCGGCCATCAGCATCAGGCAGGGAACACCGTCGATCCGGTTCGGCAGGCCTTCGGCCTTGCGCCAGTTGCGGCTGAAGTTGCGGTACCAGTTGATGCCGCCGGTGAAGCCGGTGCGCTGGAAAGCCTCCACGAACACCGCCAACTCCTCGGGCGACAGGAACTGGTGCTGGTCGGTGGCTGGGTCGTAGTGGGCCAGGGCGTCCTGGAGCGCCAGACTGCGCTGCTCGGCGGGGCGGGAGGTGAAGTCCTCCTGCGTGCCCTTGGGCAGCCGCATGAAGAAGCGGATGGTCTTCTCGGCGTCCGCGCCGAGCTGCGCGTCGGCGACGCCCGGCTTCTGGAAGTGGACGATGTACATGTCGTCGCCATAGGCGTTGCGGAACATCTCGATCGGGTCGAGCGGCAGGCGCGGCACGAAGGGGGTGTTCAGCCCGACCACGCCGGCGACGCGGCCCGGATGCAGCAGCGGCATGGCCCAGACGACGATGCCGCCCCAGTCGTGGCCGACGAAGATCGCCTTGTCGGCGCCCAGGTGGTCCAGCAGCCCGACCAGGTCGCCGGTCAGATGGTCCATGTCATAGGCTTCGACGGCGTCGGGGCCTGGCGTCAGGCCATAGCCGCGTTGGTCGGGCGCGATCACCCAGCGGCCGGCGGCGGCCAGGGCGGCGACCTGGTGGCGCCAAGAGAAGGCCAACTCTGGAAAGCCGTGGCAGAAGACGATCGGAACGCCGCCGCGGGGACCAGCCTCATAATAGGCCAGGCGTATGCCGTTGACGTCGGCGAACTGGGGCGCGGGCAGGGGCGGGGCCGTCATGAGCAAGCGTCTCCCTAGGCTTCTTATATGATTGATGTTCACCTTGGAGCGCCGACAGGAAGCGCGCAAGCAGGACGCTGAATTCGCCGTGGAGTATTTCCTGTTAGGCGAACGCGCGTAAAAAGCGCCGATGACCGATCCCGCTTCGCCACCCGCCGTCGTTCCTTGGCGTCTTGTCCTGCTCCTCGGCGCGCTGACAGCCTTCGCGCCGATGTCGATCGACATGTATCTGTCGAGCCTGCCGGCGATCGGCCGGACATTGCATGCGGGACCCGAACAGACTCAGGCCACGCTGGCCGCCTTCTTCGCGGGCATGGCGATCGGCCAGGTCATCTACGGGCCGGCGTCGGACCGCTTTGGCCGTCGCCTCCCGTTGCTCATCGGCGTCGCTGTCTTCCTCGCGGCCTCGGCGGCCTGCGCTCTGGCGCCCAATATCGAGACCCTGATCGTCGCGCGCTTCGTCCAGGCCTTGGGCGGCTGCGCGGGCGCGGTGGTCGCCCGGGCGGTGGTCCGGGATCGGTTCAGCCAGACCGACACCGCGCGGGTGCTGTCGTTGATGATGCTGATCATGGGCTTGGCGCCCGTGCTGGCGCCGCAACTGGGCGGCGTGGTGCAACTGATCGCCGGCTGGCGGGGCGTGTTCTGGACCCTCGTGGTCTTCGCCGTGATCATCGGGGTGTGGATCCTGTTTGGCTTGCCGGAGTCACGGTCCGCCGAAACCGCCGCCCAGGCCCGTTCCGAAAACCCGCTCCGCGCCTATGTCGCGCTGTTCGGCATGCGGCGGCTGATGGGCTACGCCCTGGCCGGAGCGCTGAACGGGGCGGTGCTGTTCACATACATCTCGACCGCGCCGGATCTGGTGATGGGGACCTATGGCCACACGCCGATGGCCTTCAACCTGATCTTCGCCGTCAACGCCGTGGGGATCATCGGCGCCAGCCAGATCAATCGCTGGCTGCTGCGGCGCTCGACGCCCGACCAGGTGCTGCGCAAGGCCAGCATCGCCTCGATCGTCGCGGCCCTGCTGTTGACGCTGGCGGCCTGGACCGGTTGGGGCGGTCAGTGGACGGTGCTGCCGCTGCTGTTCGCCGCCCTGTCGGTCTATGGCCTGATGGGCGGCAACACCATGGCGGGCGCGCTCAGCGTGGATCCCCGCCGCGCCGGATCGATCTCGGCCCTGATGGGGTCGGCGTCGTTCGGGTCCGGCGCCCTGGCGTCCTGGGTCGGGGGGCTTCTGCACGACGGCACGGCTCGTCCGGTGGCGGCGGTGATGTTCGCCTGCCTGGTCGGCTCGTCGCTGGCGATCTTCTTCCTGGCCCTGCCAGGCGGGAAGAAGGTTCAGGCCTGATCGCGCAGGGTGAAGGCGCGCCAGGCCAGCAGCGCCCAACCGATCATGAACGACAGCCCGCCGATCGGCGTGATCGCGCCCAGAATGCGCGGTGCGCCCAACGCCATGGCGTAGAGCGAGCCGGCGAAGATCAGGGTTCCGAACAGGAAGAGTCCCGCGACCAGACCCATGCCGCGCGCGCCGGCCCGATGCAGGCCGAAGGCGGCGAACACCGCCAGGGCGTGCGCCATCTGATACTGCGAGCCAGTGTGCAACCACGCCACCGGCTTGGGATCGGTCACTCCATGCGCCGCGAAGGCGCCGAACGCCACCGCCAGCAGGCCGCTCACCGCCGCCAGACCCGTCCAGGTCCTGGGTGTCCACCCGTTCATCGCCTTGACGCTCCGGAAACGTTGCAATCGCGCGGCGCGACCTTAACGTCGTTCATCTGGACGTAAAGCCGGTCCGTCAGAGGCCGGCCACGAACAGGGGAGGACGGCATGGCGCTCACCTGGGGCGACGATTATCCGATCCATCAGACCCCCGAGCCGGTGGCCTACGCCGGCACGGATCGGAATTTCTACGATCGCTACTTCTTCAACGGCTACGCGCCCGCCCAAGAACAAGGAGGGGGCGACGACCTGTTCTTCGCCGCGGCCTTCGGCGTCTATCCGCATCTCAACATCGCCGACGCCGCCTTCTGCGTGATGAAGGGCGGCAAGCAGGTGAACCTGCACGCCAGCCGCTGGCTGGAGATGGAGCGGATGGACCTGACGGTGGGGCCGGTCGCCATCACCGTGATCGAGCCGCTCAAGCGCCTGAAGCTGACGGTGACCGCGCCCGAGCAGGGCATCGCCGCCGAGATCGTCTTCGAGGGCCGCGCCTTTCCGATCGAGGAGCCCCGCTTCATCCGCCGCAATGGCCCGCGCGCCTTCATGGACTACACCCGCCTGACCCAGAACGGCCGCTATTCGGGCTGGATCGAGGTCGATGGCGTCCGCTCCAGCGTCGACGGCTTCGTCGGCACGCGGGACCGTTCCTGGGGCGTTCGCCCGGTCGGCGCGCGCGATCCGCAGGAGCTGGCGCCGCCGGTCCTTCCGCAGTTCTTCTGGCTGTGGGCGCCGTGCAATTTCGAGGACGGGGGGCTCTTCTTCCACACCAATGACGATGAGCTCGGTAGGGCCTGGAACCGCCGCGCGCTGTGGCTGGCCGACGGCGAGCGCGAGCGCGAATTCGGCGGATTCGCCGAGGCCTCCTACGCCATTCAGTGGAAGAGCGGCACGCGTCACGCCCGCGCCGCCACGCTGGACTTCGGCGCCGACGGGACAATGACGGTGGAGCCCAAGCGCGAGTTCTTCATGCTGGGCCTGGGCTACACGCACCCGACCTGGGGTCACGGCTTCAATCAGGGCAAGCTCAAGGTCGAGCGCGAGGACTTCGTCGCCGCCGACCTCGACCGCGCCGTTCCCCAGCACCTGCATGTCCAGGCCCTTAGCGACGTGACCTATGTCGACGGCGCCGGGCGGTCGCGGAAGGGGCGGGGGGTCTTCGAGCAGCTGGCGATCGGCCCGCACGCGCCGTCCGGCTTCGCCTCGATCCTGGACATGGCCCCATGAACCTCGCCGAACGCCTGGAGGCGTATCTCTCGCGGGTCTGGAACGAGCCCGTCGCTGTCATCGACCTCTCGCGCATCACCGGCGGGGCCAGCCGGGAGACCTACCGGTTCAGCGCGCGCACGGCCAAGGGCGAGCGGCCGCTGATCCTGCGCCGAGATCCGCCCGGCAGCCTGATCGAGACCGACCGGGGCCTGGAATATCTGGCGTTCGAGAGCTTCCACGACCGGCTGCCCGTCCCGCGTCCGGTGGCGATGGAGCCCGAGGGCGCGGAGCTTGAGCGGCCGTTCTTCATCATGGAGCGGGTCGAGGGCGGGGCCGCGGCCTCGCCGTTCACCGTCATCCCCTATGGCGAACACGCCCGGACGATCGGGGAGCAGTTCTTCTCGATCCTCGGGACGATCGCCGCCGCCGATCCCGCCGGCTTGCCGCTCGCCAAGGCCGCCGAGGCGCCCGCGCCGGAGACCTGTTGGAAGATCGCGCTGGATCACTGGGCAGGGGTGATCGCGGCCGACCAGCAGCATCCGCAGCCGATCGTCTGGGCCGCGATCAGGGCCCTGCGCCGCCGTCCGCCGCCGCCGGCCCAGGCCATCCGCGTGGTGCATGGCGACTACCGCACCGGCAACTTCCTGCACGACGGGGCGGGGAAGATCATCGCGATCCTCGACTGGGAGATGGTCCACCTGGGCGACCCGCTGGAGGACCTGGGCTGGGCGCTCGATCCGCTGTGGGGCCACTTCGAGGCCGACAAGGTCTCGGGGATGCTGCCGCGCGACGAGGCCCTGGCGATCTGGAAGACGACGAGCGGGCTGGAGGTCGACGAGACGGCCCTGGCCTGGTGGAGCCTGTTCAACGCCGTGAAGGGCCAGGCGATCTGGACCTCGGCGGCCAAGGAATACCGCGACGGCGGCTTCAAGGATCCGGTGCTGGCGATCTCGGGTTGGTACACCGCCCGCCGTCACGACGAAATCCTGGCGGCGGCCTTGCTGCGGTGGGAGAGCCAGGCCTTGGAGACATTGGCATGACGCCCAGCCTACCCGACATCCTGGTCGGCAACTTCCTGTGCATGATCGATCCGCCGCCGCCCGAACAGCAGGGCGAGTTCATGGCCGGCAAGGTGGCGGTGGTGGCGCTGCTGTCGCTTCTGGCCGCCCAGGAGGCCGAGCGCGGGATCGCCGCGCGCGTCGCCGAGAACGCGGCGATCCAGGCGGTGTTGAGCGAAGCGTCGGGCGACTACGCGCTCGAAGCGGTCGCCGGGACCGAAGATCTGTCGCTGACGGCGCTGGACGCGGCGAACGCGCGGCTGCGCCAGGCCTTGATCCGCCTGCACGAGGCGGTGGAGGAGAGCGGCGACGCCGCCCGGCATCATGCGATCCTGCGGCTGTACGCCAGGATGGCCGAGCTGCGGCGACTGGACATGCCGCCGCTGCCGGGGCGCTGAACCGCTATTTGTGTCGGTTGTGCTGGGCCACGTCCTCGGGGCTGATGTCGAGGGGCGCGGGAACGGCGGCGTTGTAGGCGCCGGTCTGGTGGAGGTCCATCACCACGCTGCGGTGGCCCTCCCAGATCATGTGGACCGCGACGTAGAGCACGATGGCCAGGCCGACGAAGCCGATCCAGCGGTGCTTGTGCAGCAGGTTGGCGATGGCGCTGGCCGCCAGGCCCATCAGGGCGATCGACAGCAGCAGGCCGAAGACGAGGATGGCCGGATGCTCGCGGGCCGCGCCGGCGACGGCCAGCACGTTGTCCAGCGACATCGAGACGTCGGCGATCAGGACCTGGATAAAGGCGGCCTTGAACGACTTGGGCGGGCGAGCGCGGGGCTCGGTGTTGGGATCGGAATCGACCATGGCCACGGCGTCGGCCTGATCGTGCGAGGCCTGCTCGCGCAGCTCGCGCCACATCTTCCAGCACACCCACAGCAGCAGGAAGCCGCCGGCTAGCAAGAGGCCGATGACGCCCAGCAGCCAGGTGGTGATCAGGGCGAAGCTGATCCGCAGCACCACGGCCGCGCCCAGGCCATACAGAATGACCTTCTTGCGCTCCTTGGGCGGCAGGCCGCCCGCCGCCAGGCCGACGGCCACGGCGTTGTCGCCCGCCAGGACGAGGTCGATCATCAGGACTTGCAGGAAGGCCGTCAGCGGTCCCTGAAAGCCATCCAAGTGGGCCATCAACGTGTCGAACATGCGCCCTCAATGGGATGACGCGCCGAGGGATGCAAGACGCAAAACGGCCGCGCCGGACCTAAACGCGCTTCGATCCCGATCGGCGGCGCCGTGCAAACCATCGCACGACCGCGACGAGCGCGATCAGGGCGGGCGCGAGCAGAATCAGGCCGAGCTCGCGAGGCGGCGCGGCCCTGGGCGGCGGCGCTTCCGGCGCGGCGAGATTGGTCTTCGGCGGCGCGGCCATGGGCTCGCGACTTCCGCTCGCCTTGTGCGGGGCGACCGGCGGGGGAGGCGGGGTCACCGCCTGGGTCGCGACGGGGCGCGCCGCCGCCAGCCGCGCCTGGGTATCGGCCGTGGACGCCTGGGCGCCGCCGCCGGAAGTTCCGACAGCAAGCGCCGCCAGGAGGGCGAGACGCTTGCGCATCCGCGCCTAGGCCGTCGCCTTGCCGCGCGGCTTGGACGCTTCATAGAGCGCGATCGCCGCGGCGGCCGAGACGTTCAGGCTCTCGAAGCCGCCGGGCATCGGGATCTTGCCCAGCACGTCGCAATGCTCGGCCACCAGCCGCCGCACGCCTTCGCCCTCCGAGCCGAGGACGAGCACGGTGGGGGCGCCGTCCAGCACCTCGTCCAGGGTCTGCTCGGCCTCGCCGGCCAGCGCCACGGCGCGCCAGCCCAGATCGGCCAGCTCCTCCAGAGCCCGCGAGAGATTGACCACGCGCGCGTAGGGCACCTTGTCCACGGCGCCGACTGCGGTCTTGGCCAGCACGCCGGAGAGAACGGGGGCGTGGCGGTCCTGCAGGATGACGCCCTTGGCGCCGAACGCCGCGGCCGAGCGGAAGATCGCGCCGATGTTCTGCGGGTCGGTGATCTGGTCCAGCATCACCAGGAAGCCGTCGTTCGAGGCGGCCAGTTCGGCGATCGACAGCGACTCGGGCTCGTCGATCTTCAAAGCCAGGCCCTGGTGCACCGCGCCCTGCGGCAGATGCTTGGCGATCTCCTGGCCTTCCATCACCTGCAGGCAGGAAAGTTTCTGGAGGGCGGGGGCGAGTCGCTTGGCCCGATCCGGGGTCGCCAGAAGCCGCTTCGGAGCGGGCCGATGAGGGTTGGAAAGCGCCGCCTCGACGGCGTGAGTCCCCCAAATCCAGTCCTTGGCGTCGCCTTGGCCCTTGGAAAAATCGTTTGGTTTCCGGGGCTTGGAACGAAAATCGCGTCCTTGTGCAGAAGGGCGTTTCCGGTCGTTGCGTTCGGAATGAGAGGACACTATAAGACGCGCTCCGATTTGGGGCCCCGAGGGCTTCTCGGCCAGCCGGCGCTGCTCTTAGCATCGTCCGTCACCGGTCCAAGAAGCTTTTGTTTCGCATCGGCGTTTGACGGCTTGCCGTCGCTCGTCGAAGCGGATAAAGGCCGCCGGCTTCGGAACTCCATCGCGTGCTTGGGGGAATGTCCCGAGTGGCAAAGGGGGGGGACTGTAAATCCCCTGGCGTAAGCCTTCGTAGGTTCGAGTCCTACTTCCCCCACCATGCGCGCGGTGAGTTTCGAAGACAGGCGTGGGCGCTCCAGAGCCAGAGACCGGGAGCCGACGCGACCCCGCAGCTTGGCGGGTATAGCACAATGGTAGTGCAGCAGCCTTCCAAGCTGAGGATGCGGGTTCGATTCCCGCTACCCGCTCCAGCTCCCCGAGAGTTATTCCCAACAACCCAGCCGCCGGCGCGAAGGTAGAGACGATGGCCAAGGAAAAGTTCGAACGTACTAAGCCGCACTGCAACATCGGCACCATCGGTCACGTTGACCATGGCAAGACCACGCTGACGGCCGCGATCACGATCACGCTGGCGAAGTCGGGCGGCGCGACCGCCAAGAACTACGCCGACATCGACGCCGCGCCGGAAGAAAAGGCCCGCGGCATCACGATCAACACCGCCCACGTCGAGTACGAGACGGCCAACCGTCACTACGCTCACGTCGACTGCCCCGGCCACGCCGACTACGTGAAGAACATGATCACCGGCGCCGCCCAGATGGACGGCGCGATCCTGGTCGTGTCGGCCGCCGACGGCCCGATGCCGCAGACCCGCGAGCACATCCTGCTGGCCCGTCAGGTCGGCGTGCCCGCCCTGGTCGTGTTCATGAACAAGGTCGACATGGTCGACGACGAAGAGCTGCTCGAGCTCGTCGAAATGGAAGTTCGTGAGCTGCTGTCGTCCTACCAGTTCCCGGGCGACGATATCCCGATCACCAAGGGTTCGGCCCTGGCCGCGGTCGAAGGCCGTGACGCCAAGATCGGCGAAGACGCCATCCTGGCCCTGATGGCCTCGGTCGACGAGTACATCCCGCAGCCGGAACGTCCGGTCGACCTGCCCTTCCTGATGCCGGTCGAAGACGTGTTCTCGATCTCGGGCCGCGGCACCGTGGTGACCGGTCGCGTCGAGCGCGGCATCGTGAAGGTCGGTGAAGAAGTCGAAATCGTCGGCATCCGTCCGGTCCAAAAGACCACCTGCACGGGCGTCGAAATGTTCCGCAAGCTGCTGGACCAAGGTCAAGCCGGCGACAACGTGGGCGTGCTGCTGCGCGGCACCAAGCGTGAAGACGTCGAGCGCGGCCAAGTGCTCTGCAAGCCGGGTTCGATCACCCCGCACACGAAGTTCGTGGCCGAAGCCTACATCCTGACCAAGGAAGAAGGCGGCCGTCACACCCCGTTCTTCACCAACTACCGTCCGCAGTTCTACTTCCGCACGACGGACGTGACGGGCATCATCAAGCTGCGCGAAGGCGTGGAAATGATCATGCCGGGCGACAACGCCGAGCTGGACGTCGAGCTGATCACCCCGATCGCCATGGAAGAGAAGCTGCGCTTCGCCATCCGTGAAGGCGGCCGCACCGTCGGCGCCGGCGTCGTCGCCAAGATCGTCGAGTAATCGAACGGTCTCAGCGACAGCTGAACTGATCTAAGCGAAGGCCCCGGAGAGCGATCTGCGGGGCCTTTTGCTATGCGGGCGGAGGGGGCGGATCGAAGGTCCGAGATGGGTGGATTGCGGACATTTGCGACCAGACCGTCCCTATTGGCCCGCACCCGTGACGTGGACCAACAAACGTTCCCGGATCACGTCTGACCCCTCGACCATTGCCGACACGATCGTTGTGTCGCACGTTCCGTTTGGGCCCAGGAATAGCAATGCTTGTCGAGGGAAAGGCTTAGCAGTTTCAATCAGTTCGATTTTCTGAAACTTCGAAAGCTTTAAGCGCTTCGGGTATGGGAAAAGAAAAGTGGCGCTCTCGCCGCGAAGATAGATCGCAATGCCGCCGTTGATCGCTACCGCGCCGAGCACGATCAAGAGGTAGGCCAGGCAAAGGCTCGCCAACGGGAACCAGATCCAAAATAGGCGGGGTGTGCTGCCGCCGCGTAGATCCATGAGGCCGCTGAAGACCACCAGGGCGGCTGCGAGAAGCGGCGGCAATGCCGCCGTCCACCTCAATGAAGCAACACGAAGGGTACCTCGCGAGCGCGAAATCGACATGGAGCAATCCTCGACTCTAGCTCGTAGGTTTGGACGGAATCTATTGAAGCTTCCAGCGCTTCAAAATCCGCAATGGGTCGTAAGCCGACCTAAAGGTCGGTGTGAGCCTTACATCTCTTGGAGGCTGCAGCGTGCCGGACTGACCAGGTCAGTCAAGGACCGGCTCCGCCGGCCGCTTCGCGGCGACGCGTAGCGTCGTCCTTGAGTGACCTGGACAGCCCGGCGATCGTCTCGCCGTGAGATGTAAGGATGGCTCCTTCTCACGGGAGAGGGGCTTCGACCTAAATTGCCCAAAACACGTGTCATCCCGGCCGCGGCGCGTAGCGCGGAGAGCCGGGACCCGGGGGCGGCACGCGGGGCGCTTCGTCGCTCCCGGGGTCCCGGATAGCCTCTGCGAGGCTTCCGGGATGACACGAGAATGGGCGGGAGAGGTGGGAGTAGGGCGCCAATCCTCGTCCGGGCGCGAGCGTCCAGCGGGCCCCGCCCCAACAAGCTCAACCGCTTACGTCCGCCAACCACGAGCCCATCCAAAATCGACGCATCACCCCCAAAACCTCGCCCATACTTGTCCTCGCCCCGTCGCGGGGGAGGGCGTTCAGCTGGCGACCGAACGAGCGGCGGGGGTGATCGAGCGGGAAGCGCTGGTCTTGGCCTTCGGGCCGCCTTCGCGACGGATCCGGACGGGCTCCCTGAAACATCGGGACGAAAGCCGGGCGGCGAGGGAGACAGGCGCGGCAGGCGCGGGCTGAAATCGTCCGCGCGGTCCGGAGGGAACGCAACTTCCTCCGCCCGCCCGGGGCCTCTTTCGGAAGCGGGTTAAAACCCCGCGCGTCGAGGGCTCCGGAGCACAGGTCACGCGGAGCGCTCCGGCCTCGGCCGAAACGGTACTCCATCAAACACTGATCCGGGCCCCGCCCGGACGCTCCGCCGCCTCCCCAAGCCCGCCGCCGGCGGAAGGGCGCCGCCCCGTGTCCAAATCTCAAAAGAAAAAGGCGGGCCCCGCGAGGAGCCCGCCCGTCAAGTTGGGTTGGATGTTTCGAAGGTCCTAGAACTTGGCCTTCACCGCCACGAAGAAGCGACGGCCCAGCACGTCGTAGGTCGACGGGTCGGTGTTGGCCTGGACGTAGGACGAGAAGTAGGGCGGCTGCTTGTTGGTCAGGTTGGTGACGCCGCCGCGGATCGCGTAGGTGTCGTTGACCTTCCACGACGCGTTCAGGTCGTAGTAGTTCACCGCGCCGATCTTCTCGCTGGCGTCGGCCGCGTCGACCATGTCGCCGATGTAGCGCCAGCGCGCGCCGACCTCGACCGGGCCGATCAGGTAGCTGATCGAGGTGTTGTACTTCCACTCGGGGTGGGAGACGGCGGTCGAGCTGATCTGGGTGTTGCCGATCGTGCCCTTCAGCTCGGTGAAGCCCTCGCCCGGCAGGCTCTGGACCTTGAAGCTGTCGAGGTACGTGCCGATCACATTGACCTTGATCGCGCCGTAGCGGTCGTCGAGACTCACGGCGCCGAGGCCAAAGCCCCAGTCCACCTGGAAGTCGACGCCCGAGGTCTTGTACTCGGCCAGGTTCAGGTTGGTCAGGGTCAGGGTGTCGATCTCACCCGTCGCGCTGTTCCGCTTGAACAGGCCGCAATAGTAGTTGCTGGTCGAGCCGGTCGGGTTGCCCTCGGCCGAATAGCACTTGTCCAGCGCCGTTGCGGCGTCGATCGTGCCGATCGCGTTCTTGATGTCGATCGAATAGTAGTCGACCGACAGCGACAGACGCTCCAGCAGCGGATGGGCGATGCGCGGGGTCCACACGGCGCCGACGCTGTAGGTGTCGGCGGTCTCCTCGCGCAGGTCCGGGTTGCCGCCGCTCAGGGCGTTCACCTGGCTGTTGGTGTAGGTGTAGCTGTCGATGATCGCCGACGGAACGCCCTGGGCCAGGCAGAGGGTGCGGACGGTCGAGGCGTTCGAGCCGGCGCGATAGGTGCTGTTGTAGGCGCAGGGGTCTTCGCTGATCGACGGATAGCCCTGGTTCTGCGGCGAGTAGAGTTCGCCGATCGACGGCGCCCGCACCGCGCGCTGATAGCCGCCGCGAAGACGGAAGCCCTCGACCACTTCCCAGTCGCCATTCAGCTTGTAGGCGTCGACCTTGCCCACGGTGTTGTAGTCCGACAGGCGATAGCCGGCGGTCAGGTCCAGGGCCTTGATGAACGGCAGGTCCTTCAGGACCGGGACCAGCAGCTCGCCGTACAGTTCCTTGACGTTTGTCGCGGCGTCGATCGCGTCCTGGGCGTTGAAGCCGACGACGTCGCCGGTCGACAGCAGGCTGTCGGGCTCGAACAGATAGGTGTCGCGCTTGTAGCTGGCGCCGATGGCGGCGCGGACCTCGCCCGCCGGCAGGTTGAAGAGACCGCCCTGCAGGTTGGCTTCGACCACTTGCTGCTCGGCGACGGTGCGGTTCTTGGTCTGGCGGGTGATGTACGAGCGGCAGGCCGACGACAGGGCGTTCAGGCCGAACGGATCGTAGCCGCCCTCGCAGATGCTGGCGCCGCCGTCGGAGGCGTTGAGCAGGGTCTGGACCGCGGAGTGGCTGACATTGCCCGACTGGGTCTCGTTCTGCTCGGACCGGCCGTACGAGGCGAAGACGTCGTACGTCCAATCCTTGAAGCCGATGTCGCCCCGCACGCCGCCGGCGATCTGGAACACGTTGAAGGTGGTGTCGGACTGGCGCGGCCCGACGTCGGTGAAGCGCTTGCGCAGCAGGAAGCTCGCGTCCGGATTGGCGCGGCTGGCGAGCAGGGTGGCCAGATCATCCGGGATGAAAGGGTTGGTGACCGGCACGCTGAAGCCGGTCGAGCCGGCGGCGGGCGCCGGCGCCAGGATCGTCGTGGAATCGTAGTGGGTGAAGTTGAACGAGCCGTAGAACTGGGCGTGCTCGTTGATCTGATAGTCGGTCGCCGCATAGGCGGTGTAGCGCTTCAGCGGTAGTTGCAGCAGGTTCAGCGGGCCGGTGTTGTAGGTGCCGTTGACCGGGATCGTCGAATAGTCGATCGCCGTCGAGCCCTTGTAGTTCTGGCCGTTGTAGAACAGCGTGCCGTCGTCGTTGAAGCCGAGGTTGGCGCTGGCCTTCACCGTGCCGGCGGCGACGCCGTACTGGGCGAAGACGGCGTCCACGGCGGCTTGGGTCGGCAGGTTGGTGCCGGTGGCGTCGTAGCGACCATAGGGCGTGGTCGAGGACGCGCCCGACACCGCCGAGAAGTCGCGCGAGGCGTTATAAACCGCGCCGCGTTCCGAATAGCTCAGCGAGAAGACGGCGTGGCCGCGGTCCTCGGCGTACTTGCCGCCGGCGGTCAGGGCCAGGGACTTCTCGCGGCCGTCGCCCTCCTCGGTGACGCCGTACTGGGCGTCCAGCTGCAGGCCGGTGAAGTTGTTGTTGAGCTTGAAGTTGACCACGCCGGCCAGGGCGTCCGAGCCGTAGGTCGCCGAGGCGCCGCCCGAGATCACCTCGATGTTCTGGATCAGCGCGGCCGGGATGACGTTGACGTCGACGGTGCCGTCCGAGTTCGACGGCACGACGCGGTGGCCGTCCAGCAGGATCATCGTGCGCGCGGTGCCCAGGCCCCGCAGGTCGATGTTGGCTTGGCCGCCGTTCGACGGGTTGTTCGACGTGCTGCTCACCGACGGCACGAATTGCGGCATCTGGTTCAGGATGGTGTCGACGGTGACCGAGCCCACCTTCTCGATATCCGCCTTGCCCACCGTGACGATCGGGCTTTCGGAGGTGTAGTCGCGGCGCGCGATGCGCGAACCCGTCACGACGATTTCCTCGACCGCCGTGGCGCTGGCCGCCGTATCGGTCTGGGCGTGGGCGATCACCGGGGTGGCGTTCAATAGAAGCACGAGGGCGGATGCGCCCCCAAGATACTGGATCTTGAGCATAGGACTGTCCCCTAACGCGCCGCCCTTGGAGAAAGACGGCCAAAAATCAGCGAAAAGGTGTTCGCGATGCGCAGAGGGCTAGGAGGCGTCTGTGTCCCGATTGTGGGGGTTTATTAGCCGCCAGCTGACGCTCCATTTGGCGGCGGCGACGGCTTGATAGCTAAGGCAATAAATCGCCGTCTCGGCGACGCCGCCGATATGAATTGATATTCGGCGTCCCGGAAGGGGGGAAACTTTTCAGGAAGATTGCAATTATCGCGGCGAGATTTGTGCTTTTGAGGTCACGGGCGTCATCCAAATGTCATCGCGCGGCGCCGCGCCGCGCGAGACCGGCGAGGGCTAGCCCTAGACGAACCTCGGAATGGGGCCGAGCTGGGGCGTCTGCTCCGGCAGCTCGACGAACTCCTCGTCGACGTAGCACCAGCCCCAGCCCTCCGGCGGATCATAGCCCTCGATGATCGGGTGGCGGGTCGCGCGGAAATGGGCCGAGGCGTGCTTGCTGGGGCTGTCGTCGCAGCAGCCGACGTGGCCGCAGGTCCGGCACAGGCGCAGGTGCACCCACCAGCCGCCGGTCTTCAGGCACTCTTCGCACCCCTTGGCGCTGGGGGTGACAAGACGGATCGCGTCGCCATGGGTACAGGTCATCAGCCGCTCCTAGGCGTTGGCGAGATAGGCGTGGATGGCGGCGACGGCCTGGGCGCCTTCGCCGACGGCGGCGGCGACGCGCTTGACGGAGCCCGCCCGCACGTCGCCGATCGCGAACACGCCCTTGCGGCTGGTCTGCAGCAGCGGGTGGCCCGGTGCGAGATCGGCGCCGGTGCGCACGAAGCCGTGGTTGTCCAACTCCACCTGGCACTGCGAGAGCCAGCTGGTGTTCGGCGCGGCGCCGATGAACAGGAAGAGGTGGGTGACGGGGCGGGTCGTCTCGATGTCGCCCGGACCGCGCCAGCGCACGGCCGACAACTGCCCGCCTTCGCCCTCCAGCGCGACCACTTCGCTGCGGACGAGAACCTCGATGTTGGGCGTGCTCTCGATGCGGTCGATCAGGTAGCGGGACATCGTCGCCGCCAAGCTCTCGCCGCGCACGATCATCCAGACCTTCTTGACCTGGCTGGCGAGATAGACGGCCGCCTGGCCGGCCGAGTTGCCCGCGCCGACGAGGGCGACCTCGTGGCCGGCGCAGAGCTTGGCTTCCAGGGGAGAGGCCCAATAGTGGACGCTGGAGCCTTCGAACTGGTCGAGATTGTCGACGTCGAGGCGGCGGTAGCGCGCGCCGCTGGCGATCACGACCGTCTTGGCCTGGGCGCTTTCGCCGCTGACCAGGGCCAGGCGATAGCGGTGCAGGCCGTCATCCTCGCAGGCCAGCGAGGCGACCTCGTCGGGGATGGCCAGCTCGGCGCCGAACTTCTGCGCCTGGCCGTGGGCGCGGCCCATCAGGGCCATGCCCGAGATCCCCGTCGGGAAGCCGAGATAGTTCTCGATCCGCGCCGAGGCGCCGGCCTGGCCGCCGAAGGCGCGGGTGTCCAGCACCAGAACCGACAGGCCCTCGGACGCGGCGTAGACGGCGGTGGCCAGGCCCGCGGGCCCGGCGCCGACCACGGCCACGTCGTAGACCCTGGCTTCGTCGATCGGTCCGACCAAGCCGATGCAGCGGCCCAGCTTATGGTTGGTTGGCTGGCGTAGGATCTGGCCGTTGGGGCACAGCACGATCGGCAGCTCGCTCTCGTCGACCTCGAAGCGTTGGATCAGCACCTTGGCGCAGTCCATCTGGTCCGGATCGAGGTGCTGATAGGGATGACCATTGCGCGCCAGGAAGCCGGCGAGGCGGATGACCTCGGCGTCGCCGGCGCGGCCGATGATGATGGGGCCGCCGGCCCCGGTCTCGATCAGGCTGACCCGGCGCAGGATGAGGGCCCGCATGATCCGCTCGCCGAGCTCGGCCTCGGCCACCAGCACGGCGCGCAGGCGGTCGGGGGGAATCAGCAGCGCCTCGACCTCGGTCAGGGCGGTGACGTCGACCAGCGAAGGCCGGCCTGAGAGCTGAGCGATCTCGCCGATGAACTGGCCCGCGTCATGCTCGACGATCGGCTGGCTTTCGCGGTTGGCGTCGCGGCGGCTGATCGCCACGCGGCCCGCCAGCACCACGAACAGGCCGGGCGAAGCGACGCCGGCGGTGGCCAGGGCCTCTCCAGGCTGGGCCCGGACGAACTGGCCGAAGCGGCGCAGGCGGTCGATCTCATCCGGCTCCAGCCGGGGAAACATTTGGGCGCGACGGGTTTCGAAGGTGGTGCCGGTCATGGCTCTAGATTGCGCCAGGAATGACGTTTGGTCATCGGCGGATCCATGACGGTTTTGAACAATCGCGCCATTACGTCATCGGCTATACCGTGCGGCGCCCGCAGAGTAGGCTTCCCGGCATGTCGCGTTCCTCCGTCGCTCCTCGTTCCGCCGTCCAGTGGCGCGCCGATCAGGCCGCGCGACCCTTCGAGCGGATCACGCCGCGCGAGACCGCGGTGGGCCTGTCCTTCGATGGCCGCCCGCACACGGTGCTGATGGCGACCCCGGAGGCTCTGGAGGAACTGGCTCTTGGTTTCGTCGTGACCGAGGGCGTCGCCAAGGCGAGCGACGTCACCGCCATCACCCTGAAGGAAGAAGCTCAGGGCGTCCTGGTCGACGTGGCTTTCGCGCCTGGCGCCCTGGCCCGTAAGGCGCGGCCGCGCAATCTCGAGGGCCGGTCAAGCTGCGGGCTGTGCGGCGTCCAGCGCTTGGCCGACGCTGTGCGGCCGCTGCCGCGGGTGGGGGAGGGCGCGCGTATCCGGCACGAGGCGATCCCCGTGGCGCTCGCGGCGCTGGAGGCGCAGCAGGCGCTTGGCCTGCTGACCCGCGCCACCCACGCGGCCGCCTTCTTCACGCCGAAGGGCGAGCTGGTTCAGGTGCGCGAAGACGTCGGCCGTCACAACGCGCTCGACAAGCTGGCCGGCGCCCTGGCGCGCGATGGTGTCGATGCGGCGACGGGTTTCGTGGTCGTCACCAGCCGTTGCTCGTTCGAGATGGTCGAGAAGGCCGCGCGAATGGGTTGCCCGATCCTCGTCGCGGTCTCGGCGCCGACGGACCTTGCCATCGCCAAGGCCGAAGAGGCGGGAATTACGCTCGTCGCCCTAGCTCGCGCCGACGGCCACGCGGTGTTCGCCGGCGGCGAGCGCCTGATCGAAACCCAGCCGGAGCCGGCCTGATGGCGAACGAAAAGACCCCGGGCGTTCGCCCCTATCGCCATCCGGCCGGTGGCTGGGACGCGTTGAAGGCCGTGGCCGGCGCTCTGGTCGACCAGGAAACGGTGATCGAGGGTGGCAAGACCCTGATGCGCGCCAACCAGCCCGAGGGCTTTGACTGCCCCGGCTGCGCGTGGCCGGATCCCAAGCACACCTCGTCGTTCGAGTTCTGCGAGAACGGCGCCAAGGCCGTGGCCTGGGAGGCGACCAGCAAGCGCGCGACGCCCGAGGTCTTCGCCCGGCATACGGTCAGCGAGCTGCTGACCTGGAGCGATCACGCGATCGAGGACCTGGGCCGGCTGACCGAGCCGATGGCCTATGACTCGGCCGACGACCGTTACAAGGCCATCACCTGGGACGAAGCCTTCGCGCGAAGCGGCGCGGCGCTGAAGGCGCTGGACGATCCGAACCAGGCGCAGTTCTACGCTTCGGGTCGGGCCTCCAACGAGGCGGCCTTTCTCTATCAGCTGCTGGGTCGGCGCTTCGGCACCAACAATTTCCCCGACTGCTCGAACATGTGCCACGAGCCGACCAGCGTCGGCCTCCCGGACTCGATCGGCCTGGGCAAGGGCTCGGTGACGCTCGAGGATTTCGACAACGCCGACCTGATCCTGTGCTTCGGGCACAATCCCGGGACCAATCACCCGCGGATGATGGCGACCCTGCGCGAGGCCAGCCGGCGCGGCGCGACGATCCTGGCCTTCAATCCGCTGCGCGAGCGGGCGCTGGAGAAGTTCGCCTCGCCGCAGGATCCGGTCGAGATGGCGACGCTGTCCTCGACCCCGATCGCCTCGGCCTACTACCAGCTGACCATCGGCGGCGACGCGCTGCTGGTGCAGGGGATGATGAAGGCGGTCCTGGCCCTGGAGGCCCGCGACGGCGACGTGCTGGATCGCGCGTTCATCGCCGAGCACACCACCGGTTTCGAGGCCCTGGTCGCCCACCTCGAAGCGCTGGACTGGCCGACCATCGAGGCTGGCTGCGGCCTGCCACGCGCTCGGATCGAGGAGGCGGCGGCGACCTACGCTCGGGCCAAGTCGACGATCCTCTGCTACGGCATGGGCCTGACCCAGCATCGCGACAGCTCCCAAACGGTGCAGCAGCTGGTCAACCTGCTGCTGCTGAAGGGCAATATGGGCCGGCCGGGCGCGGGGATCTGTCCGCTGCGGGGCCACTCAAACGTCCAGGGCAACCGTACGGTCGGCATCTGGGAAAAGCCTTCGGAAGCGCTGTCCAACTCGATCCGTGACGTCTTCGGCTTCGAACCGCCTCGCGCCCACGGCCACACGGTGATCGAGACGATCGCCGCGATGGAGCAGGGCGAGGCCAAGGTTTTCGTCGGCCTGGGGGGAAACTTCGCCGTCGCCGCCCCGGACCCGGTGCGCACCTTCGCCGCCATGCGCAAGCTGGATATGGCGGTGCATGTCGCCACCAAGCCTAACCGCACCCACCTTCTGGTGGGCAAAGCGGCGCTGCTGCTGCCGTGCCTGGGGCGGACCGAGCTGGACGTGCGGGCCGGCGTGCGCCAGTCGGTGACGGTCGAGGACTCCATGTCCATGGTCCACGCCTCGCGCGGTCTCAATCCGCCGGCGTCGGAGCATCTGCTGTCAGAGCCCGCGATCGTCGCGGGGATCGCGACGGCGACCTTCGGCGAGGATCCGCTGATCGATTGGAGCGGCCTTTCCAACGACTATGACGCCATCCGCGATCTGATCGCCCGCGTGTTCCCGGCCGCTTTCGAAGGCTACAATGAGAAGGTCCGTGTTCCGGGCGGCTTCCGCCTGCCGGTCGGGCCGTCGGATCGCGTGTGGAAGACCGCGACCGGCAAGGCCAACTTCCTGGTCTTCGATCCCAAGGGCGGCGATCCGCGGCGAGGCGATCCGGACGTGCTGATCCTGACGACCTTGCGCAGCCACGACCAGTACAACACGACCATCTACGGGAATAACGACCGCTATCGCGGGGTGTTCGGCCGGCGCGACGTTGTCTTCGCCAATCCCGAGGACATGGCGCGCATGGGGCTCTCCGAGGGCGACCTGATCGATGTCGGTGCGGCCTTCGACGAGAGCGGCGATCGCGTGGCGCGGGCGTTCACCGTTGTGGCGCGCGACATCCCTCCGGGCTGCCTGGCGGCCTACTATCCCGAGACCAATGTCGTGATCGCGCTCGACGACCATGACCAACGCTCCGGCACGCCGGCCTACAAGTCCGCGCCGGTGCGGCTTCGGAAACATCAGGCCGACTGGCTTTCCATGACTTCCAGGTCATGACCGCGAATTAAGTCGTGGTCCGAACGAAGCGTCGTTAGTTTGGCCCCATCGAGATACACGCATCCGATGGGGAGCAAACCGATGCGCGCTATGACCACCCTGGCCATGCTGGCCGCCACCGTTTCCGCCGCCGCGGCCTTTGGGGGCGTCGCCCAGGCCGCGCCGGAGGTGAAGATCAAGGACGCCGTCGCCCGTGTCGTGATCATTCCGGAGAACCGGTCCGACATTAAGGTCGAGTTCCTGACCACCAACGCCAGTCTGCCGCTGACCTTGAAGACCGACGGGGACGACGTGATCATCGACGGCGATCTGCGGATGAACCGGATCAACGGCTGCAACAACTACAACGGCAAGGCGTCTGTCCGGGTGCGGAACTTGGGCGAGGTGGCCTACGACAACATCCCTCAAATCGCCATCCGTACGCCGCTGAACGTGAAGGTGGGGGCCGCCGGCGCCGTGTTCGGCGACATCGGTCGCTCCGACAGCGTCGAACTGGGCAACGCCGGTTGCGGCAACTGGACGGTCGCCAACACCAAGGGAAAGCTGGAGGTCAGCCAGGCCGGCTCGGGCGACACCCGGACGGGTTCGGCGGGATCGGCTGAAATCAGCATCGCCGGTTCGGGCAGCGTCAGCACCCAAGCGATCGCCGGCGACCTGGAGGCCAATATCGCGGGTTCGGGCGATGTCCGGGCGGCGAGCATTTCGGGCAAGCTCGAGGGCAACATCGCCGGCTCCGGCGACATCACCGTCGCGGGCGGTCGTAGTCGCGCCATCGAAGTCAGCGTGATGGGCTCGGGCGACGTGACGTTCAATGGCGAGGCCGACGCGGTCGAGGTCAGCGTGATGGGCTCGGGCGACGTCAAGATCGCCAAGGTCAACGGCCCGGTGAAGAAGCACGTGGCCGGCTCGGGCGACGTGATCATCGGCCAGTAGGCCGCGCCACACACACATATATATAGAGTGAAGGCCCCGGGATCGCTCCCGGGGCCTTCTTCATGTCCGGACCCTTGGTCCAGCGTTCCGGGTTTAGCGGACGCCGAAGCCGAACAGGTCGCCGGCCGAGATCAGGTCGGCGCCGGCGCGGTCGCGATCCTTCAGGCTGCCGCCGAAGGTGTAGCGCAGGCCCACCTTGATGGCGTCGGCGTTCAGGTCGGCCAGATCGTCCGACTCGCTGTGGGTGTACTTGGCGAAGGTCGACCAACCCGAGTTGGTGAACTTGTACTCACCGCCGAGGTTCACGTCCCACAGGTCAGCATTGACGTTGGTGTCGATGCGCGACCAGGCCGCGCCGGCGTCCAGGCGGAAGTTGTCCGTCACGAAGTAACGGGCGTCGCCGCGCACGGTGTAGAGGTCGGCGTCCAGGTCGTTCGACTGACCGTAGGCCGCGACGCCCGACAGGGTGACGTTCGACAGGTACTTGTGGGCTTCGCCACCGACGGCCCAGACGGTGTCATTGGCCGGGCGGGAGAGGGCGGTGAAGCCGCCGACGCGCCAGCTGTCGCCGATCTTGGTGGTCAGGTGGGCGGCGCCCGAGGCGATGGTGTCGTCCGACAGGTCGTTGTCCGAGATCGAGACGTCGCCGTTGGCGGTCACGGTCCAGGCGCCTTGCAGCGGGATCGCGACCGAGCCGTCGATCACGGCCGACGAGCCGTGGCCGCCGCCGAGCTTGGTGTTGATGTCGGTATAGTTCACGGCCGCGCCGACCGAACCCACGTTCTGGGCGAAGGCCGGGGCCGAGACGGCGGCGGCGATCAGGGCGGCGGTGGCGAAGAGCTTGGTACGCATTGGGTCTATCCCCTTAGTGACTGTGGCTCCTCCGGCTGGCGGGGCGGTCGTTGTTGGGGGAGGGGCCGCCCAGTCCGCCGGGGAGGGGCGGCATCTATGGAGGTTTGGGTGGTCGCTCAAGACCAGCAGCGACGCTTGAGAGGCGAATAATGCATTTTTGTGACACTTGCGGAGGCGAGAATTCCGACTACGTGCTCGCGGGCGCACGTTCATTCCTCGCTTTGACCTGAATGTGTTAAAAGTCGACCGACGTTATGTTTGCTGGGGTCTTGCGCGAGGCGCCTCGGGCGCCTATCCAGGTCCCGCCCGACGACTCGAGTCCTTGCGGACGAGACGAACCGGACAGAGCGCTTGACGAAACCGATTCTGGAACGTACAAGCGCGCCTCTGTTGGACCGGCTGTGAGCTCTAGGGCTCAAACGCGGTTCGCGAGACGCCCGGACATAGCGCCGCAACCTCTCTCGGGAGGGGCGCAATATCTGGTCATCACCCCCGACAGGCGACTGTTGGGGATTTTGTTTTGCGGACGCTGCGTACGGGACCCTTCCGGGTTCCGAGTTGGTCTTTGAAATGGTTCGAGACGCGGGCGCAGCCCACTAGGAAACCGAGCGATATGGATCGTCAGAACATCCGCATCCGGCTCAAGGCCTTCGATCACCGCGTGTTGGATCATTCCACGCGCGAGATCGTCAATACGGCCAAGCGCACGGGCGCGACGGTGCGGGGCCCCATCCCCCTGCCCACGCTTATCGAGAAATTCACCGTCAACCGCTCGCCGCACGTCGACAAGAAGTCGCGCGAGCAGTTCGAGATCCGTACGCACAAGCGCGTCCTCGACATCGTTGACCCGACTCCGCAGACCGTGGACGCGCTGATGAAGCTCGACCTGTCGGCCGGCGTTGACGTCGAAATCAAGCTGTAAGGAGGGCCCGCTTATGACTCTCCCCACCCAACGCACTGGCGTTCTCGCCAAGAAGCTCGGCATGACCCGCTTCTTCGACGAAGCCGGTCAGCACGTGCCGGTCACCGTCCTTTCGCTCGACGGTTGCCAGGTCACGGGCGTGCGCACCGTTGAGAAGGACGGTTACACCGCCCTGCAACTCGGCGCCGGCGCCAAGAAAGCCAAGAACACCTCCAAGGCCCTGCGCGGCCACTTCGCGAAGGCGGCCGTCGAGCCGAAGCGCGTCGTCGCCGAATTCCGCGTCGAGGAAAACGCCCTGATCGAAGTCGGCGCCGAACTGACGGCCGACCACTTCGTCGCCGGCCAGAAGGTCGACATCCAAGGCGTGACCGTCGGTAAGGGTTTCGCCGGCGCCATGAAGCGCTGGAACTTCGGTGGTCTTCGCGCCACCCACGGTGTTTCGGTCTCGCACCGTTCGCACGGTTCGACCGGTAACCGCCAGGATCCGGGCCGTACGTTCCCGGGCAAGAAGATGGCTGGTCACCTGGGTCAAGAAACCGTCACCACCCTCAACGTCACCGTCTGGAAGGTCGACGTCGAGCGCGGCCTGATCCTGGTCAAGGGCGCTGTCCCCGGCCACGAAGGCAGCTACGTGAAGGTTCGCGACGCCGTGAAGAAGGCTCTGCCTGCCGACGCTCCGCGTCCGGGCGCCTTCCGCAAGGCTGGCGAGGCTCCGGCTGCTGCTGAAACCCCCGCTGAAGAGGCCCCCGCGGCTGCGACCGAAGAGGGCGAAGGCTAATGAAACTCGACGTCATCAAACTGGACGGCGGCAAGGCCGGCTCCGTTGATCTCGACGACGCCATCTTCGGCATCGACGACATCCGCGGCGACATCCTGCAGCGCGTCGTGACCTGGCAGCTGGCCAAGCGCCGCTCGGGTAACCACAAGATTCAGGTTCGTAACGAGGTCTCTCGTACGAGCAAGAAGATGTACAAGCAGAAGGGCACCGGCGGCGCCCGTCACGGCTCGCGCCGTGCGGCCCAGTTCGTCGGCGGCGCCAAGGCCCATGGTCCCGTGGTCCGCAGCCACGCCTTCGACCTGCCCAAGAAGATCCGCGCCCTGGCCCTGAAGCACGCTCTGTCGTCGAAGGCCAAGTCGGGCTCGCTGGTCGTCCTGGACAGCGCCGTTCTGACGGATCCGAAGACGGCCGCCCTGCGCGCCAACTTCGACAAGATCGGTCTGAAGAACGCCCTGGTCATCGCCGGTCCGGAAGTGGACGCGAACTTCAAGCTCGCCGCCCGCAACATCCCGAACGTGGATGTCCTGCCGAACGCCGGCCTGAACGTCTACGACGTGCTGCGTCGCCAAACCCTCGTCCTGACCAAGGACGCGGTCGAAGCGATCTCGGCCCGTTTCGCTGAGAAGGAAGCCGCCTAATGGCCGCCACCGCTCGCCACTACGACACGATCCTGTCGCCGGTGATCACCGAAAAGACGACCCTGCTCAGCGAGCAGAACAAGGTTGTCTTCAAGGTGGCCAACGACGCGACCAAGGACGAAATCGCCGCCGCCGTCGAAGAGCTGTTCAAGGTCAAGGTGACCAAGGTCAACACCATCGTGACCAAGGGCAAGACCAAGCGCTTCCGCGGCATCGTGGGTCGTCGCAACGACGTCAAAAAAGCGATCGTGACGCTGGCCGAAGGCCAGTCGATCGACATCACGACGGGGCTCTAATCAGATGGCCTTGAAGCAATTTAACCCGACCAGCCCCGGCCAGCGCGGCCTGGTGCTGATCGACCGCAGCGAACTTCACAAGGGCAAGCCCGAGAAGAAGCTCGTTGAAGGCCTGACCAAGTCGGGCGGTCGCGGCGGCAATGGCCGTATCGCGGTCCGTTTCCGCGGCGGCGGCGCCAAGCGCCTCTACCGTCTGGTCGACTTCAAGCGTCGCAAGCAAGGCGTGGCCACGGTCGTTCGTCTCGAGTACGACCCCAACCGCACCGCCTTCATCGCCCTGATCAAGTATCAGGCCGACGGCGAGCTGGCCTACATCCTGGCCCCGCAACGCCTGAAGGCCGGCGACGAAGTCGTCACCGGCGAGAAGGTCGACGTGAAGCCGGGCAACGCCTCGCCGCTGCGCACGCTGCCGATCGGCACGATCATCCACAACATCGAGCTGAAGCCCGCCAAGGGCGGTCAGATCGCCCGTTCGGCTGGCGCCTACGCCCAGCTGGTCGGTCGTGACGCCGGCTACGCCCAGATCCGCCTGAACTCGGGCGAGCTGCGCATGGTGCTCGATACGTGCATGGCCACCGTCGGCGCCGTTTCGAACCCCGACCACATGAACCAGAACCTCGGCAAGGCCGGTCGTTCTCGTCACATGGGCCGTCGCCCGCACGTCCGCGGTGTCGCCATGAACCCGGTCGACCACCCCCACGGTGGTGGTGAAGGCCGGACTTCGGGCGGTCGTCACCCGGTGACCCCGGCTGGTAAGCCGACCAAGGGCGCCAAGACCCGCGTCAACAAGGCCACGGACAAGTTCATTATCCGTTCGCGCCACAAAGCGAAGAAGGGCCGCTAAGCCATGACCCGCTCCGTCTGGAAAGGCCCGTTTGTCGACGGGTACCTCCTGAAGAAGGCCGATGCCGCTCTGTCGTCGGGCCGCAAGGACGTCATCAAGACCTGGTCGCGTCGCTCGACGATCATGCCGCAATTTGTCGGCCTGACCTTCGGCGTGCACAACGGCCACAAGCACGTTCCCGTGCTGGTGTCGGAAGACATGGTCGGCATGAAGTTCGGCGAATTCGCGCCGACCCGGAACTTCCCGGGTCACGCCGCCGACAAGAAGGCCAAGAGGAAGTAATCATGGCCAAGCAAAAGCAAGCTCGCCGCCTCGACGGCGCCGAAGCGATGGCCAAGGTTCGCACCCTGCGCACCAGCGCCCGCAAGCTGAACCTGGTCGCTCAGTCCATCCGTGGCCTGAACGTCCAGCGCGCTCTCAACGAGCTCGAGTTCAGCCACAAGCGTATCGCTCAGGACGTCCGCAAGGCGCTGTACTCGGCGATCTCCAACGCCGAGAACAACCACAACCTCGACATCGACTCCCTGGTCGTCGCCGAGGCCTATGTGGGCAAGAACCTGATCATGAAGCGTTTCTCGCCCCGCGCTCGCGGTCGCGCGACGCGCGTTGAGAAGCCGTTCTCCGAGATCACGATCGTGGTCCGCGAACTGGGTGAGGCCGCCTAATGGGTCAGAAAGTCAATCCGGTCGGGCTGCGGCTCGGCGTGAACCGCACCTGGGACAGCCGTTGGTTCGCCGACGGCGCCCAGTACGGCAAGATGCTGCATCAGGACCTCGCGGTCCGCGCCGCCCTGAAGAAGCGCCTGTACCAAGCTGGTGTCTCGCGCATCATCATCGAGCGTCCGCACAAGAAGTGCCGCATCACGATCTATGCCGCTCGTCCGGGCGTCATCATCGGCAAGAAGGGCGCTGACATCGACAAGCTCCGCAAGGACTTGTCGGTTCAGACCGAGGGCGAAGTCCACCTGAACATCGTCGAGATCCGCAAGCCGGAAACCGACGCTCAGCTGGTGGCCGAGTCGATCGCTCAACAACTCGAGCGTCGTATCGCCTTCCGTCGCGCCATGAAGCGTTCGATCCAGTCGGCCGTGCGCCTCGGCGCCAAGGGCATCCGGATCAACGTCTCGGGTCGCCTCGGCGGCGCTGAAATCGCTCGGATGGAGTGGTACCGCGAAGGTCGCGTGCCGCTGCACACCCTGCGCGCCGACATCGACTTCGGTTTCGCCGAAGCCAAGACCACCTACGGCATCATCGGCGTGAAGACCTGGATCTTCAAAGGCGAGGTGCTGGAGCATGATCCGATGGCGCTCGACAAGCGCCTGGCCACCGAGTCCGGCCCCGCCGGCGAAGGTGGCGGCCGTGAGCGCGGCGATCGTCCCGACCGGGGCGACCGTCGTGACCGTCGCGATCGCGCCTAAGGATTAGATCGCCATGCTGTCTCCGAAGAAGACCAAATTCCGCAAGCAGTTCAAGGGCCGCATCCACGGCGCTTCGAAGGGCGGCACCCTGCTGAACTTCGGTTCGTACGGCCTGAAGGCCGTCGAGCCGGAGCGCATCACGGCTCGCCAAATCGAAGCCGCTCGTCGCGCCATCACCCGCCAGATGAAGCGTCAAGGCCGCGTCTGGATCCGTATCTTCCCGGACGTGCCGGTCACCGGCAAGCCCGCTGAAGTCCGGATGGGTAAGGGTAAGGGCGCGGTGGATTACTGGGCCGCTCGCGTGGCTCCGGGCCGCATCATGTTCGAAATCGACGGCGTGCCGGACGATATCGCGCGTGAAGCTCTGCGCCTGGGCGCCGCCAAGCTGCCGATCCGCACCCGTGTTGTGACCCGCATCGATGCGGGCGTGGCTCAGGAGGCCTGAGGCTCATGAAAATCGCTGACATCCGGGGCATGACCCCCGACCAGCTGGCCGACACGCTGATCAGCCTGAAGAAGGAGCAGTTCAACCTGCGCTTCCAGGCCGCCACGGGTCAGGTCGAGAAGACCCACCGCGTCAACGAGATCCGCAAGGATATCGCGCGGATCAAGACCGTGCTGCGCGCCAAGGCCGCGGCTTAAGGAGAACGATATGCCCAAGCGTATCCTCGAAGGGGTCGTCGTCTCCGATAAGGGCGACAAGACCGTGGTGGTGAAGGTCGAACGGACCATCGTCCACCCCGTTCTGAAGAAGATCGTGCGTCAGTCCAAAAAGTACCACGCGCACGACGAAGCCAACGCGTACAAGGCCGGTGAAGCTATCCGCATCATCGAGTGCGCTCCGAAGTCCAAGCTGAAGACCTGGGAAGCACTTCCCAAGGCTTCGGCTTAATCTGGAAGGTTTAGACCATGATCCAGATGCAAACTAACCTGGAAGTCGCTGACAATTCTGGCGCTCGCCGGGTCATGTGCATCAAGGTGTTGGGCGGCGCAGGCCGTCGCTACGCCAGCGTGGGCGACGTCATCGTCGTCTCCGTGAAGGAAGCCATTCCGCGCGGTCGCGTGAAGAAGGGTGACGTGCTTCGCGCCGTCGTCGTTCGGGTGAATCAAAATCTGAAGCGCAAGGATGGCTCGGTCATCCGCTTCGATAAGAACGCCGCGGTGATCGTGAACAAGCAGAGCGAGCCGGTCGGCACGCGGATCTTCGGCCCGGTTCCTCGTGAACTGCGCGCCAAGAACCACATGAAGATCATCTCCCTCGCTCCGGAGGTGCTGTAATGGCCGCTAAGATCAAGAAGGGCGACCGCGTCGTCGTTCTGGCCGGCAAGGACAAGGGCAAGCAAGGCTCGGTCCTGCAAGTCCTGCCGAAGGACAACCGCGTTGTCGTGGAAGGCGTGAACATGGTTTCGCGTCACACCAAGGCGACCCAAGCCGACCCGCAAGGCGGCATCAAGCAAAAGGAAGCCGCGCTGCACGTCTCGAACGTCGCCGTCGTGGATTCCAAGGGCAAGCCCACCCGCGTCGGCTTCAAGATCGAAGGCGACAAGAAGGTGCGCGTCGCCAAGACGACCGGCGAGGTGATCAATGGCTGATCAAGCTTACGAGCCCCGGCTGAAGACCGTTTATCGCGAGCGCATCCGCGCCGCGATGAAGGAGCAGTTCGGCTACACCAACGAAATGCAGATCCCCAAGCTGGACAAGATCGTCCTGAACATGGGCATCGGCGAAGCGGTGGCCGACTCCAAGAAGGCTCAGACCGCCCTGAAGGACCTGGAAGCGATCGCCGGCCAAAAGCCCGTCGCGACCCGCGCCCGCAAGTCGATCGCCGGCTTCAAGCTGCGCGAAGGCATGGTGGTCGGCGCCAAGGTCACCCTCCGCAAGGACCGGATGTACGAGTTCCTCGACCGCCTGGTCACGATCGCGCTGCCGCGCGTGAAGGACTTCCGCGGCCTGAACGGCAAGAGCTTCGACGGCCGTGGCAACTACGCCATGGGCCTGAAGGAGCACCTGGTGTTCCCGGAAATCAACTATGACCAGATCGAACAGATCTGGGGCATGGACATCATCGTCTGCACCACTGCGAAGTCCGACCAGGAGGCCAAGGCTCTCCTGAAGGAATTCCAGTTCCCGTTCGTGAACTAAGAGAGCGGGAAGGGAAAGAAACCATGGCCAAGAAAAGCGCCGTCAACCGCAACGAAGCCGTCCGGGCTCTCGTCAAGAAGTTCGCCGAAAAGCGCGCCGCGCTGAAGGCGATCGCCAATGACGAAAGCCTGCCGCTCGAGGAGCGCTTCGAAGCTCGCCTCAAGCTCGCCAAGCTGCCGCGTAACAGCGCCGCGATCCGCATCCGCAATCGCTGCGAAGTCACCGGCCGCCCGCGCGCCTATTACCGCAAGCTGAAGATGAGCCGTATCGCGCTCCGCGAACTGGGTTCGCAGGGGCAGATCCCCGGCCTCGTCAAGTCGAGCTGGTGAGGACGATCAGATGTCGATGAACGATCCCCTGAGCGATATGATCGCTCGCATCAAGAACGCCGCCACGCGCAAGCGCTCGAAGGTGTCGACGCCGGCTTCCAAGCTGCGCGCTCGCGTCCTCGACGTGCTGGCCGACGAAGGCTACATCCGCGGCTACTCGCTGGTCGAGAAGCCCGGTGCGTTCCCCGAATTCGAGATCGAGCTCAAGTACTTTGACGGTGAGCCCGTGATCGCCGAGATCAGCCGCGTGTCCAAGCCTGGCCGTCGCGTCTATTCGTCGATCAAGGACCTGAAGCCGATCAAGAACGGCCTGGGCATCTCGATCCTTTCGACGCCGAAGGGCGTCATGTCGGACACCGCCGCACGCGACGCTAACGTCGGTGGCGAAGTCCTCTGCCGCGTCTACTAGGCGCGGGAGGGAAAGAGCATGTCACGTATCGGTAAGAAAGCCGTCGCAATCCCCTCGGGCGTCACCCTGACGCTCTCGGGTCAGACGGTCACGGTGAAGGGCCCCAAGGGTCAACTCTCGTGGACGATCGCCGACGAGATCGAGCTGAAGCAAGAGGGCAATGAGCTCTCGCTGACGCCTCGCGTCGACACGAAGCGCGCCAAGGGCATGTGGGGCCTGTCCCGCACGCTGGTCGCCAACATGGTGCAAGGTGTGACCACCGGCTTCGAGGAAAACCTCGAACTCGTCGGCGTCGGTTACCGCGCGGCCATGAAGGGCACCGCCCTGAGCCTCCAACTCGGTTTCAGCCACGATGTGGACGTTGCGGCCCCGGCCGGCATCACGTTCGCCACTCCGAAGCAAACCGAAATCAAGATCGCCGGCATCGACAAGCAGGCGGTCGGCGAGATTGCCGCGAAGATCCGCCGCATTCGTCCGCCTGAGCCCTACAAGGGCAAGGGCGTGCGTTATGCTGGCGAAACCGTTCGCCGCAAGGAAGGCAAGAAGAAGTAAGCCATGGCGCTCTCTCCTCGTGAATCGGCGGCCAAGCGCGCTCAGCGCGTTCGCACCCGCCTCAAGAGCCTCGCCAACGGTCGTCCGCGTCTGTCGGTCTTCCGTTCGTCGAAGAACATCTACGCCCAGGTCATCGATGATGAACGCGGCGTGACCCTGGCGTCGGCTTCCACTCTGGAAGCCGAAGGCAAGGGCGCGGACAAGGATGCCGCTGCCGCTGTGGGCAAGCTCGTCGCCGAGCGCGCCATCGAAAAGGGCGTCAAGGACGTCGTTTTCGACCGTGGTGGTTACATCTTCCACGGCCGGGTGAAAGCCCTGGCTGACGCCGCGCGCGAAGCCGGCCTGAACTTCTAAGGGAACGAAAATGGCTCGTGGTGAACAACAGCGCGGTGAAGGCGGTCAACGCCGGGACCGTCGCGACCGCAACGCCCCCGAAGAGCGGGTCGACAGCGACATCGTCGAAAAGCTCGTCCACATCAACCGCGTCGCCGCCACCGTGAAGGGTGGTCGTCGCTTCAGCTTCGCTGCTCTGATGGTCGTTGGCGACCAAAAGGGCCGCGTCGGCTTCGGTCATGGCAAGGCGCGTGAAGTGCCGGAAGCCATCCGCAAGGCGACCGAAGAAGCCAAGAAGACGATGATCCGCGTTCCGCTGCGCGAATCCCGCACCCTGCACCACGACGGCGCTGGCCGTTGGGGCGCTGGCAAGGTGATGATGCGCGCGGCGCCTCCCGGCACCGGCGTCATCGCCGGCGGCCCGATGCGCGCGGTTCTCGAAACCCTGGGCGTCCAGGACGTCGTGGCCAAGTCGACGGGTTCCTCGAACCCGTACAACATGGTGCGCGCTACGTTCGAAGCCCTGAAGGTGCAGTCGTCGCCCCGCCAGATCGCCGCCAAGCGCGGCAAGAAGGTTGGTGACATCCTCGGCCGCCGCGCCGACGGCGCCTCGGCGCCGGAAGCCATCGAGGGCTAAGTCATGGCTGAAGCTAAGCAAGTCACGGTGCGCCAAACCGGCAGCCCGATCCGTCGTGAAAAGGACCAGCGCGCCACGCTCGCCGGTCTGGGTCTGAACAAGCTGGGCCGCGTGTCCACGCTGGAAGACACCCCGTCGGTCCGCGGCATGATCCGCAAGGTCCAGCACCTGCTGGAAATCGTCGAGTAGTCCTCTACAAGACGCGAAATACGCCACCCCGGTGAAAGCCGGGGTGGTTTTCGTTTGAAATCCCTATTTGATTTTTCGGTCGTTTTAGGGTTTTAAGCGCGCTCTGTTTTCAAAAGCCGAGTCCAGCCGCTGGCTGGGCGCAGATCTCCAAGGAGAGGCACATATGACCAAGCTGAACGAACTCGCCCCGCAAGAAGGCTCGACCAAGAACCGCATGCGCGTTGGCCGCGGCCCGGGTTCGGGCAAGGGCAAGACCGCCGGTCGCGGTGTGAAGGGCCAGAAGGCGCGCTCGGGCGTCGCCATCAACGGCTTCGAAGGCGGTCAAATGCCGCTGCACATGCGCATGCCGAAGCGCGGCTTCAACAACCCCTTCCGCCTGGAGTTCGCTGAAGTGAACCTGTGGCGCCTGGAACAGGCCGTGGCCGCTGGCAAGTTCAAGAAGGGCGCCGAACTGGGCGCTGCCGAACTGGTCGCCGCCGGCGTGATCCGTCGCGAACTGGACGGCGTGAAGCTGCTGGGCAAGGGCGAGATCAAGACCGCGCTGAAGCTGACCGTCTACTCGGCCACCGAAGCCGCCATCAAGGCCGTCGAGGCCGCGGGTGGTTCGGTCACCGTGACCAAGAAGGCCAAGGCGCAAGCCGAAGCCTAAAAAGGCTGATGTCATCCCGCTGAGCGCTCCGCGCTCCGGGACACCGTTTCGACCGGGATGACAGAATTACGAGGCTCGCCGTGACATCGCGGCGAGCCTCACCTATTTGTGGCGCTCTCCTCGGGCCAGCCTGGTCCGGGAAACCTAATTTCAGAGCGCGGTCGCCGCCGAAGCGGTATCTGCTTTCGGCTATCGCGCTCCTGAGTCGTGGGGATCTGTATGGCCTCGGCCGCCGAACAACTCGCAGCCAATATGAATTTCGCGTCGTTCCAAAAGGCGAGCGAACTTCACAAGCGTATCTGGTTCACGATCATCGCCCTGATCGTCTATCGCCTGGGCTCCTACGTTCCGATCCCCGGCATCGACGTCAACGCCTTCGCCCGGTTGTTCAACAACAACTCCGAAGGCATCCTGGGCATGTTCAACATGTTCTCGGGCGGCGCCGTCGAGCGGATGGCGATCTTCTCGTTGAACGTGATGCCCTACATCAGCGCCTCGATCATCGTGCAGCTGATGGGCTCGGTTTATCCGCCGTGGGAAAAGCTGAAGAAGGAAGGCGGGGAGGCGGGCCGCAAGACGCTGAACCAATACACCCGCTATCTGGCCGTCGTTCTGGCCGTCGTGCAGTCGGCCTCGATCGCCATGGGCCTGGCGGCCCAGCCGGGCGTCGTGGTGCAAGGCGTCGGCACGGTCTTCTTCGTCGCCTCCACCGTCGTGGCCCTGACGGGCGGCACGCTGTTCCTGATGTGGCTGGGCGAGCAGATCACCAGCCGCGGCGTGGGTAACGGCGTCAGCTTGATCATCTTCGCGGGCATCGTCGCCCGTCTGCCGATCGTGCTGGGCCAGATGCTGGTCCAGGGTCAGACCTCGGGCAACTATACCCCGCTGTTCCTGATCGTGATCGGCTGCGTGGCCGCCATCCTGGCCATCGTCTTCATGGAGCGCTCGCAGCGCCGCCTGCTGGTCCACTATCCCAAGCGCCAGCAGGGCAACCGCATGATCGGCGGCGAAAGCTCGTTCATGCCGCTGAAGATCAACACCGCGGGCGTGATCCCGCCGATCTTCGCCTCGAGCCTGCTTCTGCTGCCGACCACGGCCATGCAGTTCGTGCAGACCACCAACCTGCCGGCGTGGGCCTCGTGGCTGCCCGGCGTGGTGGGCGCGCTGCAGCACGGTCACCCGGCGTTCCTGATCTTCTACGCCCTGCTGATCATCTTCTTCTCGTTCTTCTACACCTCGGTCGTGTTCAACCCCGAGGAGACGGCCGAGAACCTGCGCAAGTACGGCGGCTTCCTGCCGGGCATCCGTCCGGGCAAGCGCACCGCCGAGTACCTGGACTACGTGCTGACCCGCCTGACCGTCATCGGCGCGGCCTACATCACGGCCGTCTGCGTGGCGCCGGAGCTGGCGATGATGGCGATCAAGTCGAACCAGTTCGCTCTGGGCGGCACCTCGATCCTGATCGTCGTTACGGTGACCATGGACACCGTGGCCCAGATCCAGTCGCACTTGCTGGCCCACCAGTACGAGGGGCTTATCAAGAAGTCGAAGTTGCGGGGCGGTCGCAACCGCTAGGTCCGGCTTCAATTTAATTACAAGCGTCGGAAGCCGGTTTGTCACAAAACCGGCTTCCGTTTTTATTGCCGGGGCTCTAGGTCTGCTCCGGGAGATAGCCGGGCGCAGACTCGGTGACGCGCGAAGGGGCTTTCATGAACTTGATCCTGTTCGGTCCGCCGGCGGCGGGGAAGGGCACTCAGGCCAAGCGCCTGGTCAGCGAGCGTGGCATGGTCCAGCTCTCGACCGGCGATATGCTGCGGGCCGCCATCGCCTCGGGGTCGGAGCTGGGCCAGCGCGTCAAGGGCGTGCTGGATCGCGGCGAACTGGTCACCGACGAGATCGTCATCGCTCTGATCGAGGAGCGCCTGCCCGAGGCCGAAGCGGCCGGTGGCGCGATCTTCGACGGTTTCCCGCGCACGGTCGCCCAGGCCGAGGCGCTGGATAAAATCCTGGCCAGCCGTGGCCAGAAGATCGACGTCGTTCTCCGACTCAAGGTAGACGAGCCAGCCCTGATCGAACGGATCAAGAAACGGTTCGAAGAACAGGGACGGCCCGACGACAATCCGGAAGTCTTCGTGACTCGCCTGGCCGCCTACAACGCCCAGACCGCGCCGCTTCTGCCGTATTACCAAGGGCAGGGGAAGCTGAAGGAACTGGACGGGATGGGTTCGGTCGAAGCCGTGGCCACGTCCATCGACGCCGCTCTCTCGGGAGAGGCTTGAGAAACCCCGAATTCACTGGACGTCCGGTGGATTCAGTTGTTGACGGAAGCGAAACGATCCCTATAACGGGGCGCTTCCGCGAAAGGGCGCGATCCGTGCGCGCCGGTCTTGGTCTTCTGGATCGAGCCGGGCGCGCCGTTCGCGTCTTTAGTGCGTGACTAGGAGAACATTAGACGTGGCCCGTATCGCAGGCGTCAACATCCCGACGAACAAGCGCGTTTTGATCGCGCTTCAGTACATTCACGGCATCGGCCAAAAGTCCGCTCGTGAAATCATCACGAAGGTGGGCATCGAGGATGCGCGTCGCGTCAATCAACTGACCGACGCCGAAGTCCTCGCCATCCGCGAGACGATCGACCGTGACTACACCGTCGAGGGCGACCTGCGTCGCGAGAACTCGATGAACATCAAGCGCCTGATGGACCTGGCCTGCTATCGCGGCCTGCGTCACCGTAAGGGCCTGCCGGTCCGCGGTCAGCGCACTCACACGAACGCTCGTACCCGCAAGGGTCCGGCCAAGCCGATCGCCGGCAAGAAGAAGTAAGGTAGCCTGACCGATGGCCAAGGAACCGGGTCGCGTTAAACGCCGCGAACGTAAGAACATCACCTCGGGCGTGGCGCACGTGAACGCCTCGTTCAACAACACTATGATCACCATCACCGACGCCCAGGGCAACACGATCTCGTGGTCCTCGGCCGGCATGATGGGCTTCAAGGGCTCGCGCAAGTCGACCCCGTACGCCGCTCAGATGGCCGCCGAAGACGCGGGCAAGAAGGCTGCGGAACACGGCGTGAAGACCCTGGAAGTCAACGTTTCGGGCCCGGGTTCCGGCCGTGAGTCGGCCCTGCGCGCTCTGCAAGCCGCGGGCATGACCATCACGACCATCCGCGACGTCACGCCGATCCCGCACAACGGCTGCCGTCCGCCCAAGCGTCGTCGCGTCTAGTACTTTTTAGACCACAATCTTCCTTCGCCGGCTGCGCAAAACGCGGCCGGCGAGCCGCGTTCAAGGGACCGACCACGTGATCGAAAGAAACTGGAACGAGCTGATCCGTCCTGAGAAGCCGCAGATCGAAACCGGGGCCGACGCCAGCCGCAAGGCTCGCATCGTCGCTGAACCGCTCGAGCGCGGTTTCGGTGTGACGCTCGGCAACGCCCTGCGTCGCGTTCTTCTCTCGTCGCTGCAAGGCGCAGCCGTCACCGCCATCCAGATCGATGGCGTGGTGCACGAATTCTCCTCGCTCGAAGGCGTCCGTGAAGACGTCGTCGACATCGTTCTGAATATCAAGCAACTGGCCGTGCGCATGCACGCCGAAGGTCCGAAGCGCATGACCCTGCGCGCCACGGGCCCCGGACCGGTCACCGCCGGCCAGATCGAAACCCCGGCTGACATCGAAATCCTGAACCCCGACCACGTGCTCTGCACGCTGGACGACGGCGCTTCGGTGCGCATGGAGTTCACGGTCAACACCGGCAAGGGCTATGTCCCGGCCGACCGCAACCGTCCGGAAGACGCGCCGATCGGCCTCATCGCCGTCGACGCTCTGTACTCGCCGGTCAAGCGCGTCGCGTACCGCGTCGAGCCGACCCGTCAGGGCCAGTCGCTGGACTACGACAAGCTGATCCTGGAAGTGGAAACCAACGGCGCCGTCACTCCGGTGGACGCCGTGGCCTACGCCGCCCGGATCCTGCAGGACCAACTGCAGATCTTCATCACCTTCGAGGAGCCGAAGGCCAAGTCGGCCGACGAGTCCAAGCCGGAACTGCCGTTCAACCCGGCCCTGCTGAAGAAGGTGGACGAGCTGGAACTGTCGGTCCGTTCGGCCAACTGCTTGAAGAACGACAACATCGTCTACATCGGCGACCTGATCCAGAAGACCGAAGCCGAGATGCTCCGCACCCCGAACTTCGGCCGCAAGTCGCTGAACGAGATCAAGGAAGTGCTCGCCGGCATGGGTCTGCACCTCGGCATGGACGTGCCGAACTGGCCGCCGGAGAACATCGAAGACCTGGCCAAGAAGTTCGAAGACCAAATCTAAGAACCTCGAAGCCATCCGCGCTTAATCCGGGCCGCTTCTCCTCTCTTCGGAAGGGAAGGCGGCCTGGGCCTTTTGAAGCCGCAACCGCGGTGGAGGGCCCCGGCGCTTCGCTCTGACCCGGTCGGGAAAGACCAGGATTGGTGATCATCAGGCGCTTACGAGTTTCGCGCCGCTCGGGCTTCATGCCCAGGAGAGAAGAAAATGCGTCACGGCTACGCCCACCGCAAACTGGGCCGCACCTCGGCTCACCGCACCGCCATGTTCGCCAACATGTCGGCCTCGCTGATCAAGCACGAGCAGATCGTCACCACCCTGCCGAAGGCCAAGGAACTGCGTCCGATCGTCGAAAAGCTGGTCACCCTGGCCAAGCGCGGCGACCTGCACGCGCGTCGTCAGGCCATCAGCTCGGTCCGCGACGTCGAGCAAGTCGGCAAGCTCTTCGCGGTCCTCGGCCCGCGCTACAAGGACCGTCAGGGCGGCTACATCCGCGTCCTGAAGGCCGGCTTCCGCTACGGCGACAACGCCCCGCTGGCCGTCATCGAGTTCGTCGACCGCGACGTCTCGGAGAAGGGCAAGGACTCGGGTCCGGTCTACACGAACGAAGCCGAAGACTAAGATTTTCAGCCTAGGCTGAGACGAGAAGGCCCCGGAGCGATCCGGGGCCTTTTTCGTGGCGACGAGCTCCCGCGGGTCTGCGGGGAATAGTCGCGAGACCTTGCTCCTCGAGGCCCAGAGCGCGAGGGCTGGGGCCTTCACGCATTGACCTCTAGGTTCGGATGCAGGAGGTATCCCGGTGATGGCCTATCTGATCGAAACATCCGCCAAGCGCTCTTCGGGCAAGGAGCGCGGCAAGACCGTCCTGGCGGTGATTGCCGTCGCCGCGGTCCTGACCGCCTGCGCTACCCCTTCGTCGCCCCCGCCAGCCGCCCAGAACCAGCCCGGAGCTTTCTCCGAGGTCAGGCTCGATGCTGATCGCTATCGCGTCATGCTCGTCGGGCAGCGCCAGGAGGCGCCGGAGACCGTTCAGCGAGAGCTGTTGAAGCGCGCCGCCGAACTGGCCGTGCGAGAGGGCTACGACTGGTTCGAGGCCACGGAGCAAGGCGTGCGCGTTCAGTCTGAATTGGTCGCCAGCCCCAGCCCGTACATGCAGCCGGGGTTTATGTGGGGCGGTGGCGAGGGCTTCCTCCCTAAGTCTTGGCGTGACACCGGACCGCGCTGGGGGGGAGGATGGCGGGATTGGGATCCGTTTCAGGGCGAACCCACTTTTGCGAACCGCGCCCGGGTCAAGGCAACCGACCTGGTGATCGCGGCGGCCGTGATCGTATTCCACAAGGGCGTAAAGCCAGGGGATTTGGCGCGAGCCTATGACGCGCGAACGCTTTTAGCGCCGGTGCGGCCTTTGGAGCCGACGCGGCCCTGACGAAAATCGACGCGAAAGCCTTTAGCCTTTCGAAGAAGCATGCAGCGCTGGGCTGTCGACCACGGCGGCGCCTGGAGCCACGATCACGGATGGCCACGTTCTGGCGCACCTCGCTCGGGCCTTCTTTCAAGAGCGTGGCGCGCTCGTCGAGGGGATGCCTTGTAACGGCCATCCACGCTTGGACGGCGGACCTAAATTTCGGCGTCGCCGGCGTGATAGGGTTCGGCGGCCAGCATGGCTTGCTTCTATGTCTTGCCCTTACTCCTTCGTCAGGTCCTGACGCCGGAACAGCCACACCGCGGCCGCCGTCAGACCCGCAGTCCAGACGGCCAAGACCGCCAGCGCCGCGCCCGCCGAGCCGCCGGCGTCTCCCAGTTGGTCCGGCGCCAATAGCGCCGCGCGCAGAAGGTCGGCGTCGAACACCGGCATGGATAGTAGTTTCCAGCTGGGCGGGCCTTGTTCTAGCGCGCGAAGAGCGCCGGCCAGGATCGTCTGGACGAAGCGGACGCCCAGGCAGGCGATCACCACGCCCATGGTCGAACGCGACAGCACCCCGACGCAGGCCGCCAGCGCGGCCAGGGTCATGGCCTCCAGCCAGGTGATGGCCAGCACGCCCACGATATCGAAGGGATTGCGATCAAGCAGGGAGATCGCCAGCGCCTTGCCATTGATGGCCGAGCCGATCACCGCCGCGAGCGCCGACAGCACGGCAGACAGCAGCAAGCTCCAGAACACCGCCTCGCCGACGACGACCAGCTTGGCCAGCAGCAGGTTCTGGCGTGTGTTGCGCGGGGTCAGCAGTCGCCAGGTTTCCCAGCGGTAGTCCCCAGCCAGCACCGCCGCCGCGCCGATCATCAGGAACAGCGCGCCGAACGTCGAGGCGCCGTTCGACAGAGTCTTGATCACTTGGTCGACCAGACCGACCGCCAGGCCCGGCATCGGCTTCTTGATCACGAAGCGCAGAACGAGGTCTCCTCCCAAGCTGAGCAGGAAGCCGACCAAAGGGGCGAAGCAGAAGCCCCAGAACAGGGTCGAGCGGTCGCGCAGTAGGCGGAAGCGTTCGGCGGCGATGGCGTCGGCGAGCATCAGGCGGCTCCTTCCGAGGTGGCGGCCGTGGGCGTCTGGCCAAGCGATTTCAGATAGACCCCTTCGAGATCGACCTCGCGCCAGCGGGCCTCGACGATCTCGGCGCCGGCTTCGACCAGGGCGCGGATGACGGCGGGCGCCTCGGCCCGCGGAATGTCGGCCAGCACGGCGTCGGCGCCGTCGGCTTCGCCGCGATCGCCCAAGACCGCCAGGGCCGGGGCGAGGGGAGAGGTCAGGGTCAGGCGCAGGCGGGCTTCGCCGGCGGTCAGCTCGGCCACGCCGCCCTCGGCCACGACCTTGCCGCGCGAGAGGATGGCGACGCGGTCGCAGACGCGCTTGACCTCATCCAGCTGGTGGCTGGCCAGGATGACCGTGACGCCCTCACGCTTGGCGAGGTCTACGATGAGGGCGCGGATCTCCTGGATTCCGGCCGGGTCCATGCCGCTGGTCGGTTCGTCCAGGATCACCAGTTCAGGCTTGGTCAGGAAGGCCGCCGCCAGGCCCAGGCGCTGCTTCATGCCGACCGAGAAGCCGCTGGTGGCGCGATCGGCGGCGTGGGTCAGGCTGACCCGCTCCAGCCAGCCGCCGATGTCGGCGTCCTTCCTGCCGCTTTCCAGCGCCAGCATGGTCAGGGTGTCGCGCGCGGTCAGATAGGGCGGATAGCGCGGCGTCTCGATCATCGCTCCGACCTTGCGCAGAGCCGTGATGTCGCCGGGCGCCGCGCCGAACAGTCTCGCTACGCCGCTGCTAGGACGCACCAAGCCAAGCGCTATGCGGAAGAGGGTGCTCTTGCCCGCGCCGTTGGGACCAAGGATCCCGAACACGCCGCCGGCGGGTATGGCGATGGAGAACTCGTCGAGGGCGCGCACCGCCCCATAGGTCTTGGTGAGGCGGTCGGCCTCGAGGGCGATCGACATGCGGCGAATCCCGGACGCCGAACGACTCGGCTCGACGGCGGTGACTATGGCCAGCCGCCGTTGGATCGCCAAGTTAAGTCCCCGTCATGGGCTGCGCGAACGCAGGTCGTCATACGGCGGCAACATGAATGACTGATCAGGCGTGAAATCCGCGTTTCTGCTCGAGCTCGCCTCAATGGTCTTCCGCCGCCTGCTGTCCCTCGTTCTGATCGCCAGCGTGATGCTGGCCGGAGGCGCACAAGCCCGTGAGACCGCCCCGCATCTGACGATCCTGGTCTCGCTGGACGGCTTTCGCGCTGAATATCTCGATCGCGGCGTCACGCCGGCGATCAAGGCCTTGGCCGACGACGGCGCTCGCGGGGCGATGCGGCCGTCGTTTCCGACCCTGACCTATCCGAACCACTACACGCTGGTGACCGGCAAGCGGCCCGACCGCAACGGCGTGGTGGGCAACGAGATGGAGGACGCCGTCATCGGCGGCCCGAAGTTCACGATGAACGCGCCGACGGCCAGCGATCCGCGCTGGTGGAACCAGGCCAAGCCGTTCTGGATCTCGGCCGTCCAGCAGGGCAAGCCTGCGGCCGCCATGTTCTGGCCGGGCTCCGAGGTCGAGATCGACGGGGCGCGCCCGACCCATTGGGTCAAGTACGACGCCAAGTTTCCGCACGACGCCCGCGTCGACCAGGTGTTGGCCTGGGCGGACGCCGGCGACGGTCCGCCGCTGGCCTTCACCACGCTCTATTTCGATATCGTCGACACCGAGGGCCACCACTACGGTCCGGACTCGCCGGAACTGCGCGCGGCGTTGGTCGAGGTCGATCGGGCCATAGGACGGCTGGTGGAAGGACTGAAGTCGCGCGGGCGGTTCGGCGCCACCGACATCGTCATCGTCGCCGACCACGGCATGGCTCCGCTGCCCGCCGCCAACCGCATTGTGCTGGACGACCTGATCGACCTCTCGAAAATTCGCCTGGTGACCCGGGGCGCGGTGACCAGCTTTTCGCCAGAGAAGGGGCAGGAGAGGGCGGTCGATAAGGTCTTCCTCGCCAGGCCTCTCCCGCACATGACCTGCTGGAAGAAGGGCAAGATCCCGGCGCGCTTCCATTATGGCAAGAACCCGCGCGTGCCCGCGATCGTCTGCCTGTCGGAGACAGGGTGGTACACCACGACGCGCGCCGCCAAGGCTAAGCCAGGCAAGTGGGACGGCAAGGATGGCGGCGCTCATGGCTTCGATCCCTACGATCCCAGAATGCGCGCCGTCTTCGTGGCCCATGGGCCCTCGTTCAAGCCGGGCGTGGTGCTGCCGGTGTTCGACAATGTCGACGTCTATCCGCTGTTGGCCAAGATCACCGGCGTGAAACCCGAGGCGGGCGACGGCTCGCTGAAGACCTTCGAGCGCGCCTTGAAGTAGCGGCGGTCGTCGGTTCTCGTTTTACGAGATTGTGGTCAATAAATGCAACCAAGGCATGTAATCGGCAAGTTCTGGGTGTATTAAGGGGCCAGGCGCCACTGACCGTCGGCGACGCCCGCGCTCCTCGCCCCGGGGAGCGGTTCAACCAGCTTAGGGAGAACGCTATGGGTTTCTATGGTCCCGAACCTTTCGACACCGCTGAAGCCACCTACGTGTGGACCGGTCTGCGGACGCCGGGGTTCTTTTCCGTCACCGTGAAGGGCAATGCGCCGAACTTCACCACTGGCATCAAGCTGGTGCGCGATCCGGACTTCGTCGGCGGCATGGCGATCGACGTCATGGGCTGGACGGGCCCGCTGGGCAAGGGCGCGACCCCCTACACCGTCCAGGGCACGTTCAATGGCATGTACCTGCCGAAGATCCTGATCGTCGGCTCGAACCAGCGGCTCCTGATCGACGTGAAGGAGATCCCGTTCACCAGCGAGGACGAATACGTCAAACAGCTCAGCGCGCAGAACAAGACGCTCGAGCCAGCCTGACGGACTGGGCGATTGGCGCGCGTCCGGCCCTTTCCCGGACGCGCGTTTCATCAAGCTCTTGTCGAATTAATTTCGATATGCGTTAAATATTGCTCCTTATCGAAAGGAGCATTGCGATGCCTCGTCCCGGGCTCATCTCCGCTCTCGCCTATGACGATCCCAAGGCCGCCGTGGCGTGGCTGGAGAAGGCGTTCGGATTCGAAGTCGCCCTGTTGGTCGAGGACGACGAGGGGCGGCTGGCCCACTGCGAAATGACGTATGGCGAGTCCACGATCATGATCGGCTCGCCCTGGCACGAGCGGATCGCCAGCCCGGGCATGGTCGGCGGCAAGACCACCCAGACCGTGCACATCCAGCTCGGCGCCGATGTCGACGCCCACTGCGCGCGGGCGCGCGCGGCCGGGGCGGAGATCTTCGCCGAGCCCGAGGATCAGTTTTACGGCGACCGCACCTACCGCTGCTACGATCTCGAAGGCCATATCTGGACCGTCTCCGCGCCGGTGGAGGCGGTGTCGATCGCCGAGATGGAGGCGCGCAGCGGCCACAAGATCACCACGCCATCGGCATGATCACCCCCGACGACTTCCGCCGGCTCGCGCTGGCGCTGCCCCAGGCGGTCGAGGGCGCGCACATGGGCACTGTCGACTTCCGCTGCGGAAAGATCTTCGCGACCTTGGGCAATCCCGACGGGGCCTGGGCGATGGTCAAGCTGACGCCCGACCAGCAGGAGATGCGCGTGGCCGCGGAGCCAGAGATCTTTACGCCGGTCCCAGGGGGCTGGGGGAGGGGCGGGGCGACAAGGCTGCGCCTTGCCGCTTGCGACGAAGCCACGGCGCGGGGCGCGCTGCTGGACGCCTGGCGCAATGTCGCGCCGAAGAAACTGCTCGGGGCGAACGTGTGAGCGAGGCGCTGGATCGCACGCTGGCGGCCCTGGCCGACCCGCATCGCCGACGGGCGGTCGACCTGCTGCGAGAGAAGCCTCGCCGTGCGGGCGAGCTGGCCGAAAGCCTGGGGCTGTCGCCGCCGGCCATGAGCCGTCATCTGCGTGCGCTGCGCCAGTCGGGTCTCGTCGAGGAGAGTCATCCTGAGTTCGACGCCCGCGTCAGGGTCTATCGCCTGCGACCCGAACCCATGGCGCAGCTGAAGGCCTGGCTGGATGCGGCCGAGGACCATTGGGCCGACCAGCTCACGGCGCTGAAAGCCCATGTCGAGGCCAAGACCCGGTGAGCTCCAAGATACTCGTCGCCTTACGGATCGACGCTTCGCCCGAAGCGGTGTTTGACGCGTTCGTCGACGACATCGCCCTGTGGTGGCGGCCCAACCCGCTGTTTTCGTTCACGCCCCGCTCGCCTGGGGTGATGGCCTTCGAGGCGGGGCGGCTCGTCGAGCGGCTGGCGTCGGGCAAGGTGTTCGAGGTCGGGACGGTGCGGGTCTGGAACCGTGGAGAGCGCCTCGTCTTCGGCTGGCGTCAGGCCAGCTTCGCGCCGGGCGTCGAGACCGAAGTCGAGGTGCGCTTCGAAGCTGTGGACACCGGGACCCGCGTCACCGTCGAGCACCGCGGCTGGGACGCCGTTCACGCCGAAAGCGTCGCGCGCCATGGCTTTCCCAATGCGGTGTTCCTGCACAGGCACGGTGAATGGTGGCGCGGGCTGCTGTCCGCCCTTGCGATGCGCGCCGGCAGCCGCCAACTAGGAGCCGCCGGGGAGGGCGAGGCATGAGTACATCCAACACCAAAGGTCAGATCACGGGAGGTCGGCGCCAGGCGGCGTTGGGCTTCATCTTCGTCACCGCGATCCTGGACGTTCTGTCCCTGGGGGTGATGATCCCCGTCCTGCCCAATCTGGTGAAGGCGTTCGGCGGCGGCGACACGGCCGCGGCGGCGGACTGGAACGTGCTGTTCGCCACCACCTGGGGCGTGATGCAGTTCTTCTGCTCGCCGGTTCTGGGCCTGCTGTCGGACCGGTTCGGCCGGCGGCCGGTGATCCTGACCTCGATCTTCGGGCTGGGCGTCGACTTCCTGTTCATGGCCTTCGCGCCCAGCCTGTGGTGGCTGTTCGTCGGACGGATCTTCAACGGCATGACGGCGGCCAGCTTCTCGACCGCCAGCGCCTATGTCGCCGATGTCACCACGCCCGAGACCCGCGCCAAGGGCTTTGGCCTGATGGGCGCGGCCTTTGGCATCGGCTTCACCTTGGGTCCGGCGTTGGGCGGCTGGCTGTGGACGTTTGATCATCGCGCACCGTTCCTGGTCTGCGCGGCCCTGGCGCTGTGCAACTGGCTTTACGGCTTCTTCGTCTTGCCTGAGTCTCTGCCGCCCGAGCGTCGCCAGACGCGCTTTGACTGGAAGAAGGCGAATCCGGTGGGATCGCTGCGCTTGCTGAACAGCCGCCCGGGCCTGCTGGGCCTGGCCGGAGTCGGGTTCCTGTTCCAGCTGGCGCACAACGTGCTGCCCAGCGTCTTCGTGCTCTATATGGGCTTCCGCTATGGCTGGAGCCCGCAGGTGATCGGCCTGACCATGATGGCCAGCGGGATCTCCAGCATCATTGTTCAAGCCTTGGTCGTCGGGCGGGTGGTCAAGGCCCTGGGCGAGCGCGGCGCACTGCTGATCGGCCTGTTTTCGGGCTTCGCCGGCTTCATGGTCTACGCCCTGGCGCCGACGGGCGTGCTTTATCTGTGCGGCCTGCCGCTATTTGCGCTGTCGGGGCTGATCATGCCCGGGCTGCAAGGTTTGATGACCCGCCGTGTGGCGCCGAATGAACAAGGGCAGCTTCAGGGCGCTAACTCCGCCCTGATGGGCGTGGCCTCGATCATCGGCCCGTCGCTGTTCCTGCTGCCGTTCGCCTTCGCTGTGCGTCATGACGCGACCCTGCACATGCCCGGCCTGCCGGTGCTGATCGCCGCGAGTTTGATGCTGCTGGCCACCCTGCTGGCCTGGGCCAAGGCGCGGCCGGCGCCCACCCTGGAACCTCAGAGCGCATGAGGGCTTAACCCAACGCCGAAACCTTGACCTTTCGCCGCCTTAGACTCGCCAGAAACCTCCGGTGAGTTCGCGAGGAACCGTGAGGAGCTATTCTTGAAGACCATGCGCAACCTTCGCGCCCTGCTGCCTGTCGTCGTCCTGCTGACCGCCTGCTCGAATCCGACCGGGCAGTCGAACGCCCAGTCCATTCCCGACCTGGCCCAGCCGACCCGCCGAGCGCCCAGCGATCCGGCTTCGATGAAGGCGTCGTTCTCGCCCGTCGTGAAGAAGGCGGCGCCAGCCGTCGTCAACGTCGCCAGCCGCCGCGTGGTCCGCCAGCGCGTTGATCCGTTCTGGGATTTCTTCATGGGCGGCGGCGCGCCGCGCGAGCAGGTGCAAGGCTCGCTGGGCTCGGGCGCGGTTGTCCGCGCCGACGGGGTGATCATCACCAACCACCACAACATCGAGGGCATCGTCGAGGGGAACGGCGACATCACCGTGCAGCTCGCCGACCGTCGTGAGTTCCCGGCCACCGTCCTGCTGGACGATCCGCGCGCCGACCTCGCCGTGCTTAAGATCGACACCAAGGGCGAGCGCCTGCCGGTCATGGCGATCGACGATCAGGAGCAGCTGGAGGTCGGCGACCTGGTGCTGGCTCTGGGCAATCCGTTCGGCGTTGGCCAGACGGTGACCAACGGCATCGTCTCGGCCTTGGCGCGCACCGATGTCGGCGCGGCGGATTTCGGCAGCTACATCCAGACCGACGCGGCCATCAATCCCGGCAACTCCGGCGGTCCGCTGGTCGACATGGATGGCGACCTTGTCGGCATCAACACCTTCATCATTTCGCGTTCGGGCTCGTCCAGCGGGGTGGGCTTCGCCATCCCGGCCGCCGTGGTCAAGCAGGTGGTCAACGCCGCGCTCGGCGGCGGGCACAGCGTTGTGCGTCCCTGGCTGGGCGTGAAGGGCCAGTCCGTGACCGCCGAGATCGCTCGCAGCCTGGGCATGAGCGCCCCGCGCGGCGTGCTGGTGGCGCAAGTGTATCCGGGATCTTCCGCCGACCGCGCCGGCCTGAAGGAAGGCGACGTCATCCTGTCCATCGATGGCCAGGCGGTGAACGACGAGGGCGGCGGGGCCTTCGCCATCGGAACGCATAAGGTCGGCGACCGCGTGACAATGCAAATTCGCCGCAACGAGCGCGACCAGACCCTGACCGTCCGCGCGGAAGCCGCCCCCGATACGCCCGCCCGCGACGAGCGCGTCATCAAGGGCCGCAACCCGTTCGACGGCGCCACCGTGGTCAATCTTTCGCCGGCGGCGGCTCAGGACCTGGGCGTCGATCCGTTCGCCGGCCGGGGCGTACTGATCACTCGCGTCGGCCAGGGCTACGCCCTCAACGCGGGCCTGCGTCCTGGCGACTTCGTTCGCGAGATCAATGGCCGGCCGATCAACAGCGTCGCGGACCTGAATGCGGCCGTCGCCGCTCAGGGGCGGGCCTGGACCGTGACGATCGAGCGTCAGGGGCAGCGGATCGCCGCCCGCTTGGTGACCTGACGCGACTTGGCTCCGGCGGCCTGCTAGATAAGGACTCATGTCCGATCTCTTCCAGGCCGCCGGCCTGACGCCTCACGCGCCGGCGCCGTTGGCCGACCGGTTGCGACCTCAGAGCCTCGATGAGGTGGTGGGCCAGCAGCATCTGCTGGGTCCCGAGGGCCCGATTGGCCGCATGGCCGCGGCCCATCGCTTGGCCTCGATGATCCTGTGGGGGCCGCCGGGCACGGGCAAGACCACGATCGCCCGCTTGCTGGCCAAGGCTGGCGGCTACGAGTTCCAGCAAATCTCGGCGGTGTTCTCCGGCGTCGCCGATCTCAAGAAGGCCTTCGAGCAGGCGCGGGCGCGCCGGATGGCAGGGCAGAGCACCTTGCTTTTCGTCGACGAGATCCACCGCTTCAACCGCGCCCAGCAGGACGGCTTTCTGCCGTTCGTGGAGGAGGGGATCGTCACCCTGGTTGGGGCGACAACCGAGAACCCCTCGTTCGAACTGAACGGCGCTCTGTTGTCGCGCTGCCAGGTCTTCGTGCTCAAGCGGCTGACCGAGGACTCGCTGGAGCAGCTTCTCCAGCGCGCCGAGGCCGCCGAGAACCGGCTGCTGCCGGTCGACGCCGAGGCGCGTTCGTCATTGGTGGCCATGGCTGACGGCGATGGCCGCTACCTTCTGACCTTGGCCGAGACGCTGTTCTCGATCGGGACCGACAGTCCGCTGAATCCGACCCAGCTTGGCCAGTTTCTGCAGAAGCGTCGCCCGGCCTACGACAAGGACCGTGAGGAGCACTACAACCTCATCTCGGCCCTGCATAAGTCGGTGCGCGGCAGCGACCCGGACGCGGCGCTGTACTGGCTGGCGCGGATGCTGGAAGGCGGCGAGGACCCGCTGTTCATCGCCCGCCGCCTGGTGCGGATGGCGTCGGAGGACATCGGCGCGGCCGACCCTCTGTCCCTGCTGCTGACCACGGCGGCCAAGGACGCCTACGACTTCCTGGGGAGCCCGGAAGGCGAGCTCGCCCTGGCCCAGGCCGTGGTTCATATGGCCAGCGCGCCCAAGTCCAACGCCGTCTACGTGGCCTACAAGGCCGCGCGCCGCGCCGCCAAGGAGACCGGCAGTCTGACGCCGCCCTCGCATATCCTCAACGCCCCGACCAAGCTGATGAAGTCGCTCGGCTATGGCGACGGCTACGCCTACGACCACGACGTCGAGGGCGGCGTGTCCGGCCAGAACTACTTTCCGGACGGCATGGAGCGCAGGCGCTTCTATGAGCCTAAACCGGTCGGCGCCGAGGCCAAGGTGCGTGAGCGCTTGGAAGCCTGGGGCAAGGTGCGTAAGGACGGCAAATGAGCAGTCCGAAATTCCGCCGTCCTCCTGGTGTCGCCAAGCCCAAGGCCGTCGAGTGTCCGATCACCCTGACGCCGGACGAGATCGCGACGGCTCAGTCCTGGGTGCTTTATGAGGACGAGGCGATCATCGTTCTGGACAAGCCCGCGGGTCTGTCCAGCCAGGGCGGCCGGATCAAAGCCCATACGCTGGATGATCTGCTTTGGGCGTTCGCCAAGCCGGGCAAGGCGCGTCCCCGCCTGATCCACCGGCTGGACCGCGACACCTCGGGCGTGATCCTGACGGCCAAGACCAAGCCGGGCGCGGCCTTTCTGGGCGAGGCCATGATGGCCAAGCGGTTCCGCAAGAGCTACCTGGCCATCGTCGCGCCGGGCGCGCCGGAGCCCAAGGGCGGCATGATCGACAGTCCGCTGCGGCGGGAGTCGATCGGCCGCGAGGCCTATATGCGCGTCTGCGCCCCCGATCATCCCGAGGCCGAGACCGCGCGCAGCCGCTATCGCACCCTGGCGGCCAACGCCACGGCGGCCCTGGTCGAGCTGTCGCCCGACACCGGCCGCATGCATCAATTGCGCGTCCACATGGCCTCGATCGGCCGACCGCTGGCGGGCGACAGTCGCTACGGCGGGGCGTTGATGCTGGGCGGCGTCGCCGTGCCGCGCCTGATGCTGCACGCCGCCAAGCTGACCTTCCCGCATCCGCTAGGCGGCGAGCGCAAGGTCATGGCCCCGCTTCCGTCCGATTTCGTCGCCATGTTGAAGGCCTTGGACCTGCCGATTCCGGAACAGCCGGCGTCGGACGCCGTTGATCAGGTCTGAAGAGGCAACCCCATGAAGATCGCCAAACCCCTGATCGCCGCCGTCCTGTCGGGCCTGATGCTGACGGCTTGCGCCAGCACGCCCACCGTCTATCGCGCCCAGGCCGGCGCGCCCAACGATGTCGGCTACTCCGAATACCGCCTCGAGGCTGGTCGCTATCGCGTCACCTTCCAGGGCGGGCCCGGCGCGCCCCAGGCCAAGGTGGCCGACTACGCCTTGCTGCGCGCGGCCGAACTGGCGTTACGCGACGGCTACGACTGGTTCAGGATCGCCGATCGTTCGACCTCGGCTTCCGGCTACGACCGAGGTCCCAGGATGTCGGTCGGCGGCGGATCGGCCAGCTTCGGACGCCGCACGAGTTTTGGACTGGGGCTGGGAACCAGCTTTGACCTCGGACCAGGACCATCGGTCGCGCAATCGATCGAAGTGGTGTTCGGCAAAGGGCCGACGCCGCGCGATCGCGACGCCTATGACGCCCGCGAGATCGTCAAGACGGTCGGCTACGGGCGCGGACGAGTTTAGGCCTTAGGCCGCCGCCTGCTTGCCTAGGGGATAGGTGGCGCGCAGCGAAGCGTGGCTGAGGCCGGCGGTCTCGGCCGCCGCGAAGAAGCCCTCGGCGGGTAGCCCTTGCAGGATCGTGGTGGCCGCAAGGCCGCGGGCGTCGCGTCCGAAAGCCATGATGTCCATGGCGATCTTGGCGGCTTCGCCGGTCAGGTCCGAGGCGTCGAGCGCCAAGCCGGCCAGACGCGCGTCGCGCAGCACGCGCAGGGCTTCACGGTCCGGGGGCACGCGGGCGATGACGCCGCGGGTTAGAGCCCGCAGCAAGCCGACCACTTCCAGCAGTCGACCCGCGGGCGTTCCGCGCGTCACGTCAACCAGCTCGATCATCACGCCGCCACGCAGAAGGCCCAGCGACAGGCCGGCCGTTCCGGTGAGGAGGTCGCGACCGCGCTGGGTGCCCAGCGTGCGGAACGAGGCGGGCAGGATCAGTTCGGGCGTGTGCGCGCCCCTGGGCCGAGCGGGCGAAGACCGCCGCGTACTTCAGGGTCGACTCGTCGATGAAGGCGATGTCGCGGTCGGACAGCTTGGTTAGGGCCCGCGCCGAGGCTTGGCGACCGCTGGCCAGATGGGTGACCATCGGCTCGATGCGGACCGCCGTGGTGATGTTGCGGCGAAGGTTGACCACGTGCTCTAGCGTGAAGTCCACGCGCAACGCCGCGCCGGCGGCGGTGGTGAAGGCCACTGGGGTGCGGCGGGCTTCGTCAGCGGGGTCGACGGCGATACGAACGGGCGAGCGTTCCGAGTCGCGACGCGCCCGGGCCGCCAGGATCACCGTCGGATCGATGCGCTTGCAGACGGCCTGGCCGCCCTCGACGCCGATCACCGAGCGGATGCCGAGGTCGGCCGGATCAGCCGCGCCGAGCAGATGGGTCAGCACGTCCTCGAGGATGCGGACGCTGGTCGCTTGCGCGGCCAGGCCATGCTCGTGGTTCGTGGCGATCAGGAATTCGCTTTCCGAGATGCGAGCGCGCAGATCGTTGCGGTCCAGATGCTCGGCCAGCTTGCGCTCGACATAGGTCCAGACGTCGGAGCGCTTTTGAGCCCACCAATCGCCCGCCCACATGCGGATGGTTTTGACGCTGATGACGTTGACCGAGCCGCGAGCGACCAGATCCGTCCCGGCGAGGCGCTGAAGCACCGGCCCGGGAAGGGCCACGCGTTCGGTCGCGTCTGAGGAATGGGGTGGGCGGGACATGGCTCTGCGCTTTACAACTACCGCGACAAATTGCCGTCCGCGCGTTTAACGAGTGGTGATCAAATAGGGTTTCCAGAGTTGTTTACCTTGAAAGAAATCGCCTAAAATCAAGGGAACTTTCTTGAGAGCTTGGCGTTACGGCCGGCCCGGAGCATAAGACTTTCATGAACAAACTGCTTCTCGTGGCCGCCGGCGGGGCCGTTGGCTCGGTCGCGCGTTATCTTGTGGGGGTGGGCGCTTTACGGGCCTTCGGTTCGGGTTGGCCGTATGGAACCTTCACCGTCAACGTCGTGGGCGGTTTTCTGATGGGTTGCCTGGCGTCTTGGCTGGCGCATCGCGGGGCCGCTTCGAGCGAGCCGTGGCGGGTGCTGCTCGGCGTTGGCGTCATGGGCGGCTTCACCACCTTTTCGTCCTTCTCCCTGGAGACGGCGCTGATGATCCAGAAGCGCGCCTATCTGCAGGCCTTTTCTTATTCCGCCGCCAGCGTGCTTCTGTCCGTTGCGGCCCTGTTCGCGGGCCTTCTGATCGCCCGCAGGATCTTCGCATGAGCACCACCAAGGAAGTCCGCACCCTTTACGTCGACGCCGGCGAGGACGGGGTGCGCCTGGATCGCTGGTTCAAGCGGCGTTGGCCGCACCTAAACCACATCCAACTCAACAAGCTTTTCCGCTCGGGCCAGGTTCGGGTCGATGGCTCGCGAGCCAAGGCCGACACGAAGCTGGCGGCCGGCAGCCAGATCCGGGTGCCGCCGCTGCCCGACGCGCCCGATCCGGCCGACAAGAACAAGCTGTCGGCGCGGGACGTCGCCTACGCCAAGTCGCTGGTGCTGTACGAGGACGAGGAGGTCCTGGCCCTCAACAAGCCCGCGGGCCTGGCCGTGCAGGGCGGTACCAAGACCACCAAGCACATCGACAAGCTGCTGAGCGCTTGGGGCGAGGGCGTGGATCGTCCGCGCCTAGTCCACCGCCTGGACCGCGACACCTCCGGCGTGCTGCTGCTGGGCAAGACGCCCAGCGCCGCGGCGCGCCTGTCGGGCGCCTTCGCCAAGCGCAAGGCTCAGAAGACCTATTGGGCCATCGTCGCCGGCAATCCGCACCCGACCGAGGGCGTGATGGAGCTGCACCTGGCCAAGCGCGGAGTAGGGGATCGCGAATTGGTGGTGCCCGCCCAGCCCAAGGATGCGGACGCCCAGCCGGCCGAGACCGAATTCGTCACCATCAGCCGCGCCGGCCCGCGCGTGACCTGGATGGCGCTGCGTCCGCACACCGGCCGCACCCACCAGCTGCGCGCCCACATGAAGGCCATGGGGCACCCCATCCTGGGCGATCCCAAGTACGGCGACGAAAAGTCCGCGCCCCTGTCGGAGGGGCTGAAGCTGCAACTGCACGCCCGCTCGATCCTGCTGCCGCACCCGTCGGCCGGCATGCTGCATATCGAAGCGCCGCTGAGCCCCGAGATGAAGGAAGGCTTCCGCAAGTTCGGCTTCTCGGAAGACGAAGCGGACGCCGAGCCGTTCGCCCGGCGTCAGACCAAGCGGCGCTAAACGCCGCGCCGCTTGGTCCCCCACCGGCCGCGCCATGGGGGGGGCGCGCGCGGCCTCTCCGCCTTCGCGGGCGGGTTCTTCAGACCAAGCCGGTCAAGGGCTGGGCGGTCTTGCTGTCCGGAAACACCTTGTTCTCCAGCAGGGCGCGGTCGACGCCCATGTGCTCGGCCAGCACGCCCTTGAAAAGCGCGCGCATGTCCAGCGTCGGGGCGGTGTCGCGGTTCTCGAAAAGGGCGTTCTGGGCTAGGCCCGGCCAATCACCGACGATGCCGCCGGGCTTGAGGGCGCCGCCAAGGATCAGGCCGGTCGATGCTGTGCCGTGGTCCGTGCCGCCCGTGCCATTGACCCGCGCCGTGCGCCCGAACTCGGTGACGACGATCACCACCGTGTTCTTCCATTCCGTCCCGAGACCGGTGTGCAAGCCGTCCAACACCGCGTCCAGATAGGACAGGCGCGTGGCGATCTGGCCGGACTGGCCCGCGTGGGTGTCGAAGCCGTCCAGCGAGATGGCCGCGATCTGGGGGCCGGCCGGCTGGATCATGAAGCCGCTAAGCGTCGATCCGAGCTTGCGGGCCGCCTCGCCGCCTTGCCGATTGCGGCGGTCGTTGGCCATGGTGGCTGACATCGGCGCCGGACCGGCCATCGAAGGCGTGGAGGCGGCCGCCATGTTCATGGCCGGAGTCGCGGCCATGGCGGTCATGGCCTGTTGAGCCATGGTCTCCGTCTCCAATCCGCGCGCGAAGGCTGGGCCCAGCAGCGGATCGGTCTTGTAGAGATCCTGCAGCAAGGTGGGCAGGCGCGCCGTCTCGTCGACGCCCTTGCCGGGGGACCAGCTGGCCGCCTGCACCTTGCCGCGCAGGATCAGCGGCGCGGTGGTCCCGACTGACAGGCCTTCGACCTTCCGGACCGGCGCGAGGGCCTCCAACGTCCGGTTCAGCCAGCCGGTCTCGGCGCCGTAGACGCCCGAAGCGCCGGTCTCCAGCACGTCTTGGGCCTCGAAGTGTGAGCGGGCGCGGTCGGGGCTGGCGATGGCCGGGGCGATACGGGCCTGGCCCTTCGTCGCCAAGGCGTGGACCGCAGAAAGCTCGGGGTGCAGGCCGAAGGTGTCGTCAAGCTTCAGCACGTCTTCCGGCTTGAAGGCGATGGAACCGCGCAAGGCGGCGTAGTTCGCGTCGCCCACTGGAGGGGAGACGGACAGGCCGTCCATGCCGCCGCGACAGATCACGACGACCAGCTTCTTGCGGGCCAGATCGCCTTCGGCTGCGGCGAAGGCCTGGCTGCCTAGGAAGGTGACGCCGATGCCGAGGCTTGCGCCCAGGCCCAACAGCGCGCGGCGGTTCAGGGGAGCGTTCATCGGCGTTGGAACTCCGGGCTCATCACGAGAAGGGCGAAGGCTTCGCGACGGGTCTCGGCCCGCGAGACGGCCTTGGCGACGGCGGGCGTCAGGCGCGCGCCCAGCGCCTCAACGGCCAGGGCGTTCGGATCGCCGCGGTCGGCGACGGCGGCGGCGAAGCCTTGCGCCCACTGCATCCGCTTGATCAGGGCGTCCGGCGCGGCCCAGGTCTGGGCGTCCTCGGCCCAGCCCTTGGGGGAGGGGGCGGAAAAGGGCTTTTGGCCAAGTCCGGTTAGGATCGGCGCCAGGCGTTCGATCGCCGACGGCTCGGCCCCGATAAGCCGCCAGGTGGACAGCGTGTACTCGTACGGCGTTTTGAATTTGGCCGGTGTCGGGTCCCAGGCCTCGGGGCTCTCGATCAGCGCCTGGGCGACCTTGGCGAGGTCGCCGCCGGTCTCCATCCATCGGCGTTCCAGCCGTTCGGTCAGCGCGGGCGGCGGCGCGTCGGAGACGAAGTGTCGGGCGATCTTTCCGCAGACGTGGCGCGCGGTGCGCGGATCGGCGGCCAGGTCGCTGAGCACCGACAGACCCTGCTTCAGACCGGCCTGGCCGTAATGCCGGCCAAGGACCGTCCGCGAGCCTGGCTCGTGCGCCGCCTCACGGAACAGGAATTGACCGGGGTGATCCTCGGCGTCGCGACCGATCGAGAAGCCGGTCAGGGCCCGCGCGAACTCGGTCACGTCGGCCTGGGCGTAGCCGGCGTCAACGCCGACCGTGTGCAGCTCCAGAATCTCGCGCGCCAGGTTCTCGTTGAGCCCGGCCCGGCGGTTGCTCCGTCGCGCGGCGGCGCCCGCGGCCCTGCTGTTCGGCCCGATCGACTGGGCCTGGTCCAGATAGGTCAGCATGGCCGGATGGGTCGATGCCGCGACCAAAAGGTTCTCGAACCTGTCGAACACGTGGGGGCGGATCGCCTCCCGTTCGAACGGGCCGATCAGCACCGACGTGATCTGCTTGGTCGCCGACACCGTGAAGTGGTTGGCCCAGAAGAGCGCCCAGCGCTCGCGGAAGCCTGCGTCTGTGTTGGTCGCCAGCCGCGCGCGCGCCAGAAAGTCGGCGCCGACCTTGTCGCGGAGGTCGCGCTGAGCGTCCTTGAAGGTCTGAGCGTTGGCGGTGGTCTTGTCGCCTTGCCCGTCCTTCTGTTCGCGCTCCATCTTCCGCTGCTGCTGGAAGTCGCGCATTTGCCTGAAACGATCGGCCGAGGTCTCGCCGCCGTCGACAGGCAGGTCCGCGCCCTCGCGGCGGATCTGGGCCGCCAGGAAACCCTTCGGATCGGCCTTGGCGGCCTCGATCTCGCCGGGGCGAGCGCCGAGGCCAAAGCGGGTGACGGCGATCGCGGCCATCATGTCCTTGCTGGGCAGGTTCAAGAACCGCTCTCCCTTGCGCGACGACGTGACATTGCCCATTCAACGCGGGACCCGCCGCCTTTCCGTCGCGGACGATCCGAAAAAACGAGTTTCCCGTGTCCGACAAAGCCGAGCTGCTGCTGAAACCCAAGCGCTTCTACAAAGCGGCCGCCGCCGTCCCGGTGGATAATGGGTTCGCCGTCCAGTTGGATGGCCGCACGCCGAAGTCACCCGCTAGGAAGCCGCTGGTCTTGCCGACCCTCGCCCTGGCCGAGCTGATCGCCGCCGAGTGGGACGCGCAGGTCGAGTTCATCGACAACAGCCTGATGCCGGCCTCGCGCCTGGCCTTCACCGCCATCGACCGGGTCTCCGAGACCCGCGCCGACGTGGCCCGGGAGATCACCGCCTACGCCGCATCGGATCATCTCTGCTATCGCGCCGACCACCCGACGGCGTTGGTCGAGCGGCAGTCGCGCGAGTGGGGCGCGATGCTCGACTGGGTCAAGGCCGAGCATGACCTGTCGTTCACCCCCGTAGCGGGGATCATCCATCAGCCCCAGCCGGACACCACCCTGGCGACGGTCGAGGCCCTGGCCCTGACGCTGGACGACTTCACCCTGACCGGGACCGCCTTCGCCGCCGGCCTGTTCGGCTCGACGATCCTAGCCTTGGCGGTCCGCGCCGGCCGCCTCACCGGCCAGAGGGCGCTGGACCTGTCTCGCCTCGACGAGATGTTCCAGGCCGAGCAATGGGGCGAGGACGCCGAAGCCAAGGCGCGCGCCGAGGCCCTGGCGGTCGAGGCGGTGATGATCGACCGCTGGTTCGCCGCGCTGAGGCGCTAGAAGGCGACCCGATCTGGCGCGCGCCGTGTTCGGTCCGCGAACGAACCGAAAAGCCATGCTGCGCTGCCGCAAGGTCCGCCTTGCGCGGAGCCTTCACCCTCGCTACGCCTGCTTCGCAAGGCGGAACGCCGCCAACGAATAAGTCCGGCAGGGGAGTACGCGCGTGCAGCACATTCTTACGGAACTCGACCGTCGTCGCGAGCAGGCCAAGGCCGGCGGCGGTGAGGCGCGGGTCGCCGCTCAGCACGCCAAGGGCAAGCTGACCGCGCGCGAGCGGATCGATCTGCTGCTGGACGAGGGCTCCTTCGAGGAGTTCGACATGTTCGTCGAACACCGCAGCGCCGATTTCGGCATGCAGGACCAGAAGGTGCCGGGCGATGGCGTCGTCACCGGCTGGGGCACGATCAACGGCAAGGTCGTCTACGTCTTTTCCAAGGACTTCACGGTGTTCGGCGGCAGCCTGTCGGGCGCGCACGCGGCCAAGATCGTCAAGGTCCAGCGCCAGGCCATGAAGGTCGGCGCGCCGATCATCGGCCTGTTCGACGCCGGCGGCGCGCGCATCCAGGAGGGCGTCGACAGCCTGGCGGGCTACGCCGACATCTTCCTCGAGAATGTCATGGCCTCGGGCGTGGTGCCGCAGATCAGCGTGATCATGGGCCCCTGCGCCGGCGGCGACGTCTACAGCCCCGCCATGACCGACTTCATCTTCATGGTGAAGGACACGAGCTACATGTTCGTGACTGGCCCCGACGTCGTGAAGACCGTCACCAACGAGGTCGTCACCGCCGAGGAGCTGGGCGGGGCCCGCGTCCACGCCGCCAAGTCGGGTGTCGCCGAGGGCGCGTTCGATAACGACCTGGAGGCCATGACACAGGTGCGCCGCCTAGTCGACTTCCTGCCGTCATCCAACCGCGAACCGGCGCCCGAGCGCGAGAGCTTCGACGAAGCCCTGCGCGAGGAGCCGAGCCTCGACACGCTGATCCCGGCCGATCCGACCAAGCCCTACGACATGAAGGAGTTGATCCTGAAGGTCGTCGACGAGGCCGATTTCTTCGAGATCAGCAGCGAGTGGGCCAAGAACATCATCTGCGGCTTCGCCCGGATGGACGGCGAGACGGTCGGCGTCGTGGCCAACCAGCCTCAGGTGCTCGCGGGCGTGCTCGACATCGACAGCAGCCGCAAGGCCGCGCGCTTCGTGCGCTTCTGCGACGCCTTCAACATCCCGATCCTGACCTTCGTCGACGTGCCGGGCTTCATGCCGGGGACCAAGCAGGAGTATGGCGGCCTGATCAAGCACGGCGCCAAGCTCTTGTTCGCCTACGCCGAGGCCACCGTGCCGAAGATCACCGTCATCACCCGCAAGGCCTATGGCGGCGCCTATGACGTGATGAGCTCCAAGCACCTGCGCGGCGACCTGAACTACGCCTGGCCGACGGCCGAGATCGCGGTGATGGGCGCCAAGGGCGCGGTGGAGATCATCTTCCGCCAGGAGGCCAAGGACCCCGAGGCCCTGGCCGCCCGCGAGGCCGAGTACAAGGACCGCTTCGCCAATCCGTTCGTCGCCGCCTCGCGCGGCTATATCGACGACGTGATCATGCCCCACGGCACCCGTCGCCGGATCGTGCGGGGCTTGAAGAGCCTTAAGGGCAAGGAACTCTCCAACCCTTGGAAGAAGCACGATAACATCCCGCTCTAACTGCGGAGGTTTGGCCCTTGTCGGAATGGATCCAGGCCCTGTCGCCCTTCGCCGGCGTGGGCCTGGCCTTCGCGCTGGGGCTATTGATCGGCGTCGAGCGCGGCTGGTCACATCGCTTCGAGCCGGACGGCTCGCGAGTCGCGGGCATCCGCACCTTCGCCCTGCTGGGGCTGGCCGGCGGCGTGGCGGGGGAGGCGACGGCTCGGGTCTCACCGCTTATCGGCGCGGCCATCCTGATCGCGGCGGCCGCGGCCCTGCTGATCGGCTATGCGCGCGCTGCGGCCAAGGACGACCTCAGCGCCACCACCACCGTCGTTGGGATCATTACTTTGGGCCTCGGGGCCTTGGCCGCCGCCGGCCAATGGACCCTGGCCTGCGTGCTCGCCGCGCTGACCACCTTGATCCTGGCCCAGCGCAAGCGGCTGCACGAGTGGGTCGAGGGGCTGAGCGAGCTCGAACTTCAGGCCATCGTCCGCTTCGCCCTGATCTCGCTGGCCATCCTGCCGCTGCTGCCCAACCGCGAATTCGGGCCGATGGACGCCTGGAATCCGCGCGAGATCTGGATGGTGGTCGTTCTGGTCTCGGGTCTTTCGCTGCTGGGCTACGCCGCCAGTCGCAGGCTGGGCGCCGAGCAGGGGGTTCTGGCCACGGCGGGTGTCGGGGCGGTGGTGTCTTCGACCGCCGTCACCGCCGCCATGGCGGCTCGGATTCGTAAGTCGGACGGTGAGGCGAGGGTGCTGGTCGCCGGGATCGCCCTGGCCTCGACGGTCATGATCGTGCGGGTGCTGGTCCTTGTCGCGGTGTTGGCGCCGTTCGCGCTGCCGGCCTTTTCGCTCGTGGCGGCTCCCGCGGGCCTGGTGGGCGCGGCCTACGTCGGCTGGGCCCTGCGCGTGAAGTCGGCGCCGGGTAGCGACGGCCCCGCGCCTTCGGTTCGCAACCCTTTCGACCTTGGGCCCGCCTTGCTGCTGGCGGGCCTGGTCATGGTGATCTCGCTGGCTGGCCGTTGGGCCATGCAGGCCTTCGGCGGCGCGGGGCTAGCCACCGTGCTGGGCATTTCCGGCATGGTCGACGTTGACGCGGCCATCATCGCCATGAGCCGCTTGCCGGAGGGAAGCCTGCCCCCCAAGCTCGCCGGCCTGATCCTGGCCGCCCCGATCCTGGCCAACACCTTGGTCAAGGCGGGCCTGGCCTTCACGATCGCGCGGGGCTCGGCGGGCGCCAAAGCGGCCGCGCCGCTCCTGGTGACCTTCCTCGCGGGTCTGGCGGGCGTCGCGGCGCTGGCGATGGTGTTCTAAGACCTGGAGCGCTCACTCGGCCTTCGGCGCGCGTCTTAAGCCGCTCAGCAAGGCGCCGAGCAGCGCGTAGGACACCACTTGATAGCCGCCGTCGATCAGCAGCAGCACGAGAGGCCCAGCCGCGTAGATATAGTTCAGGGCCGAGACCGTCGCGCCGAAGAACAGGCCGATGAAGGCGCCCAGCTTGGCGCCGGCCAGCCAACCGCGAACTTCTAGCCGGCGCATGGCGAGGTCCAGCGCCAGCAGGATCAGCAGCATGTTCACGACGCCCAGGGCCATTCGCCACTCCTGGCCCACGAAGTCGGCCTCGGTCAGGCCCATGGCGTTGGCCCAGGCGACGCTGAACAGGTTTCCATACCAGACGACACCGAAGACTTGCCCCGCGACGAGCGCGGCCACGAGGCCGATCCAATTTACGGATTTCATGGGCTTTCCCCCGAAAGCGGACCTTGCTTGGTCCCTATGAGCAAAGCTGCGCCCGATAACGGCGTTCGGTCAACGGGCGAGAGCTTTCGTTTCGCGCCCGGTCCTTCTATATGCGGACGCTTCTTTGCTTCGTCCGACTTGCCCGAAAGGCCGCGCCCGCATGGCTCGCATCCTGATCACCTCGGCTCTGCCGTACATCAACGGCATCAAGCACCTGGGGAATCTGGCGGGGTCGATGCTGCCGGCCGACGTCTATGCGCGCTTCCAGCGGGCTCGGGGTCACGAGACGCTCTACATCTGCGCCACCGACGAGCACGGCACGCCGGCCGAGCTGGCCGCCGCGGCCGCCAACCAGGACGTCGCCACCTACTGCGCCGAACAGCACGTGCTGCAGCATGATGTTGGGCGGGCCTTTGGGCTGTCCTGGGACCATTTCGGCCGTTCCTCGTCGCCGCAAAATCATCGCCTGACCCAGCACTTCTGCCAGGCCTTGGAAGACCACGGCCTGATCGAGGAGCGGGTCGACCAGATGGTCTATTCGGTCGACGACAAGCGCTTCCTGCCCGACCGCTATGTCGAGGGGACCTGCCCGCACTGCGGTTTCGAGAAGGCGCGCGGCGACCAGTGCGACAACTGCGGCAACCTGCTGGACCCCACCGACCTGATCGATCCGTACTCGGTGATCTCCGGCTCGCGGAACATCGAGGTGCGCGACACCCGCCACCTCTACCTCCTGCAGACCAAGATGGCCGACAAGATCCGCGCCTGGGTCGACAGCCACGCCGACTGGCCGCAGTTGGCGCGCTCGATCGCCTACAAGCACCTGGACGAGGGCCTGATCGACCGGGGCATCACCCGGGATCTCGCCTGGGGCATCCCGGTGGCCAAGGACGGGGCCCCGCGCCCGGGCTTCGAGGACAAGGTGTTCTACGTCTGGTTCGACGCGCCGATCGAATACATCGCCGCGACCCAGGAGTGGGCCGAAGCCTCGCCCGACCGCGACTGGAAGCGCTGGTGGCGCACCGACGCCGGCGCCGAGGACGTCCGCTACGTCCAGTTCATGGGCAAGGACAATGTCGCGTTCCACACCGTCAGCTTCCCGGCGACCATCCTGGGTTCGGAAGAGCCTTGGAAGAGCGTCGACATGCTCAAGGCCTTCAACTGGCTGAACTGGTACGGCGGCAAGTTCTCGACCAGCAACAAGCGCGGCGTCTTCATGGACGCGGCCCTGGACATCCTGCCGCCCGACCTGTGGCGCTGGTACCTGACGGCCAATTCGCCGGAAGGCAGCGACACGGCCTTCACCTGGGAGCAGTTCGCCAGCGCCGTGAACCGCGACCTGGCCGACGTGCTGGGCAACTTCGTCAACCGCATCCTGAAGTTCACCGAGAGCAAGTTCGACGGTGTCGTGCCCGAGGGCGGCCAGCCGGGCCCGTTGGAAGAGAAGCTGTTCGCCGACGTCTCGGCGCGCCTTGCTGACCTGGCCGAACAGATGGACGCTATCGAAATCCGCAAGAGCGCCCAGGCGCTGCGGGCCCTCTGGGTGGTCGGCAACGAGTACCTGCAAGAGGCCGCGCCGTGGACCGCGATCAAGACCGATCGCGACCGCGCCGCGGTCATCGTGCGCACGGCCCTGAACCTCGCGGCCCTCTACGCCAAGATCTCGGCGCCGTTCATCCCGTTCGCGGCCGAGAAGATCAGCGAGGCGTTCGGCCTGGACTTCCCGGCGGCGTGGCCGTCGAACGACGCCGCGGCAGAGCTCTCCAAGCTGGCGGTTGGCCAAGCGATCACGGTCCCCGAGGTCCTCTTCAAGAAGATTGACGACGACCAGATCGCCGAATGGACGGCCCGTTTCGGCGGCGCGGACTAGGTGACCGCGGGGGCGGACAAGCGGGGGGACGGGAAGGGGCTTCCCACCCTCGTTCGCCTCTGCCTGTTCTACGCCTCGCTGTTTCTGGTCTCCGGCGTCAGCCTGCCTTACGCGGGCACGTTCCTGCGCGACCGCGGCATGAGCGGGGGCGCCATCGGCCTGATCCTGGCCGTGCCCCTGCTGCTCAAGCCCTTCACCGGGCCGGCGCTGGCGGTCTGGGCCGACGGTTTCAAGCTGCGGCGTACGCCCATGGTGCTGCTGCTGGTCGGGGCGGGGCTGGGCTATGCGGGCCTGCTGGCCGGCGCGAACCTCTTCTGGCTCATCCTGGCCTGGTTCGTCGGTCAGACCCTGATGTCCACCGTCTCGCCCTTGATCGACGTGATCACGCTGAGGCGGGCTCGGATCGAGGGGTTCAACTACGGCCTGGCGCGCGGCACGGGGTCCAGCGCCTTCATCGCCGCCAACCTGGCCATGGGGGCGATCCTGACCTTTGCGGCCCCGACAATCATCGCCTCCTGGATCGTCGCGACTTGCTTCGTCGGCGCGTTGGCGGCCGCTTGGCTGGTGCCGCCCGAGCGGGTCCACGCCGACGGGGTCAAGCCCGGCCGAGCCGAGCGCTGGAGGGGGCTCGGCGACCTGATGCGCAACCGGACCTTCGTGCTGGCGGTGGTCACGGCCGGACTGATCCAGGGCGCGCACGCGTTCTACTACGGCTTCTCGGCCATCCTCTGGCGTAAGCAGGGCATCCCAGAGCCGATGATTGGCGTCCTGTGGGGCGTCGGCGTCGCCGTCGAGGTCGGTTTCATGTTCTTCCTCGAGCCCCTGCGCCGACGCTGGGGTCCCGAGCGGTTCCTGATCCTCGGCGCTCTGGCGGCGGTGATCCGCTGGACCGCCTACGCCTTCGAGCCGCCGCTGTGGGCGCTGTTTCCGCTGCAGGGACTGCACGCCCTGACCTTCGCCGCGTCCTTCCTGGCGTCGCTTCGCCTGATCGAGAAGCTGGCGCCGCCGTCCGCGGCCTCGCCGGCCCAGGCGATCAACTCGGCGCTGTCGTCGGGCTTCACGCTGGGCATCGCGACGCTGGCGGCAGGGCCGCTGTTCGACGCGCTGGGACCGCTTGGCTATCTGGCGACAGCCGGCATGGCTGGGCTAGGACTGATCGGCGCGATCGTCCTTGCCCGGCAGTCCCGCCATCAGATCGTATAGTCGATCTCGCGACCCTCCAGCCACGCCACGATACGCTCCGCCGCCTCGATCGGGTCGATCGCCGTCGTATCGATCCGAAGCTCGGGGTTTTCAGGAGCCTCGTAGGGACTGTCGACGCCGGTGAAGTTCTTCAGCTGGCCCGAGCGGGCCTTCTTGTAGAGACCCTTGACGTCCCGCGCCTCGGCCACGGCCAGCGGCGTGTCGATGAAGACCTCGATGAACTCGCCGGGCTGCAGGATGTCGCGCGCCAACTGGCGCTCGGCCCGGAACGGCGAGATGAAGGCGGTCAGCACGATCAGGCCGGCGTCGACCATCAGCTTGGCGACCTCGGCCACCCGGCGGATGTTCTCGACCCGATCCTCTTCCGTGAAGCCGAGGTCCTTGTTGAGGCCGTGGCGGACATTGTCGCCGTCCAGCAGGTAGGTGTGGCGGCCCAGGGCGTGCAGACGCTTTTCGACGAGGTTGGCGATGGTCGACTTGCCCGCGCCCGACAGGCCCGTCAGCCAGACGACCTGGCCGCGCTGGCTTTTCAACGCCGCCCGCGAGGCCTTGCTGACGTCGGTGTGCTGCCAGTGGATGTTGTCGGCTCGCCGCAGGGCGAAGTTGATCATCCCCGCGCCGACGGTGCGGTTCGACAAGCGGTCGATCAGGATGAAACCGCCCATCTGACGGTTGTCGGCATAGCGCTCGAACGGGATCGCCTGGTCGAGCGAGAGATTGCAGACCCCAATCTCGTTCAGCTCCAGCCGCTTGGCGGCCGTGTGCTCCAGCGTGTTGACGTTCACCCGGTGCTTGATGTCGGTGACGCTGGCCCCGACGGTCCGGGCGCCGATCTTCAGCAGATAGGTGCGGCCTGGGGGGAGGGGCTCGTCGTCCATCCAGACGAGGGTCGCCTCGAACTGGTTGGCGACCGGGGCGGGGGCGTCGGCGGCGGCGATCACATCGCCGCGCGAGACGTCGATCTCGTCCTCCAGCGTCAGGGTGACCGATTGGCCCGCCACGGCCTGGTCGAGGTCGCCCGGCAGGGTGACGATCCGCGCCACGCGGCTCTCGCGGCCGGAGGGCAGGGCGCGGATGCGGTCGCCCGGCTTGATGGTCCCCGAGGCGATCAGGCCCGAGAACCCTCGGAAGTCGAGGTTCGGGCGGTTCACCCACTGGACCGGCATGCGGAAAGGCCCCGCCTGCAGGTCGTCCTCCACCTCCACCCCTTCCAGCCAGTCCATCAGGATCGGGCCTTCAAACCAGGGCGTGGCCTCGCTGCGCGTGGCGATGTTGTCGCCGCCCAGGCCCGAGATCGGGATGGGGGTGAAGACGGTCAGGCCGATCTGCTCGGCGAAGGCGCGGTAGTCGGCGACGATGGCGTCGAACACATCCTGGTCCCAGCCGACCAGATCCATCTTGTTCACCGCCAACACCACGTGGCGGATGCCAAGCAAGCTGACGAGATAGCTGTGGCGGCGGGTCTGGGTCAGCACGCCTTTGCGCGCGTCGATCAGGATCACGGCCGCGTCGGCGGTCGAGGCTCCAGTGACCATGTTGCGCGTATACTGCTCGTGGCCGGGGGTGTCGGCGACGATGAACTTGCGCTTCTCGGTCGAGAAGAAGCGGTAGGCGACGTCGATGGTGATGCCTTGCTCGCGCTCGGCGGCCAGGCCGTCGACCAGCAGGGCGAAGTCGATCGCGCCGCCTTGGGTGCCGACCTTCTTGCTGTCGGCTTCGAGGGCCGCCAGCTGGTCCTCGAAGATCATCTTGCTGTCGTACAGCAGGCGGCCGATCAAGGTGGACTTGCCGTCGTCGACGCTGCCGCAGGTGATGAAGCGCAGCAGCGACTTGTGCTGGTGCTGATGCAGATAGGCCTCGATGTCCTCGGCGATCAGGGCGGACTGGTGGGCCATCTCAGAAATACCCTTCCTGCTTCTTCTTCTCCATCGAGGCGGACTGGTCGTGGTCGATGACCCGGCCCTGGCGCTCGCTGGTGGTGGTCAGCAGCATTTCCTGGATGACCTGGGGCAGGGTGGCCGCGGTGCTCTCGACCGCGCCGGTCAGCGGGTAGCAGCCCAGGGTGCGGAAGCGGACGCTCTTCATCTGCGGAACTTCGCCGTCGCGCAGGCGGAAGCGCGCGTCGTCGACCATGATCAGTGCGCCGTCGCGCTCGACCACCGGCCGTTCGGCCGCGAAGTACAGCGGCACGATCGGAATGTTCTCCAAGTGGATGTACTGCCAGACGTCCAGCTCGGTCCAATTGGAGATCGGGAAGACGCGGAGGCTTTCACCCGGATGTTTGCGGGTGTTGTAGAGATTCCAGAGCTCGGGGCGCTGGTTCTTGGGGTCCCACCGGTGTTCGGCCGAGCGGAACGAGAACACGCGCTCCTTGGCCCGGCTCTTTTCCTCATCGCGGCGGGCGCCGCCGAACGCCGCGTCGAAGCCGTATTTCGACAGGGCCTGCTTGAGACCCTCGGTCTTCCAGAGGTCGGTGTGCAGCGCGCTGCCATGGTCGAACGGATTGATCCCCCGCGCCTCGGCGTCCGGGTTCTTTTGGACGATCAGGTCGAAGCCGAGCTCCGAGGCGACCCGGTCGCGCAGGGCGTACATGTCCCGGAACTTCCAGGTCGTGTCGACGTGCAGCAACGGGAAAGGCGGCTTGCTGGGATAGAAGGCCTTGGCGGCCAGATGCAGCATCACCGCGCTGTCCTTGCCGATCGAGTACAGCATGACCGGGCGCTCGCACTCGGCCGCCACCTCGCGCAGGATATGGATGCTCTCGGCCTCCAGGCGTTGGAGGTGCGTCAGGCGGGCCGGCGAGATCTGCATCGTCGTCATCGGTTCCGGCGGAAGCGCGGCGGGTGCGAATTCGGTAAGGGCCAAGGCGAAGTTCCGCAAAGGGAAAATGTCCGGCGCCCTCCTAGTCGAGAAAGACGCCGAATTTACGCTGCGACCTATGCTTCGGCGACGCGGCGGGCAACCGCCGGAAATCTGAGGGCGCTGTCAGTTGGCTTGGCGCCACACGCCGACAGCTTCGGCTTTCATGACCAAAGTTTCACTCGCGCCGCGCGCGTGTTTCTCGCATAACGGCGCTATCGGTTCGTGGGGCGGGCTATGGCCTTCTTGGCGGAAATCCTGGCGGTGGCGGTCGTTTGGCTGTCTTCTTTCGCGCTATGCCAGTTTGGCGTGGCGACGGAGACGCGCGCCCACAAGGCCAATCATGCGCATGCCGTAAAGACCGTCGCGCGTTCGCCGCGTGCGGACGCCGCCAAGCCGCAACCCGTCTCGGCCGCTACGCCGGCTGTCGCTCCCAAGGCCGCCTAGGGCCGCGATCAGGCGTCGCACCTGTGCGAACGCAACCAAAGCCGCTTTTCGTCAAGGCTTTTCACCGTTAGGTTCATCCGACACGCGAAGGAGGGGCCGGCGCGCGAAGGCTGTCTCAGCGCCCCCCGCCCGACGCCCTGGGACTCCGGCTGTGTATGAAGCCTAAGAAGCGACAACCGTTCGATTTCTCCGCGACGCCGACGGCTCCTTCCGTGGAGGAAGGCAGTGTCGCGCCTGAGCTTCCCGAATCGACGTCGTTCTCGGATCCGGCGATCGAGCCGCCTTCGGCCGAGCCTTTGACGTTGAATGACGATCTGGACGTGCCGCCGCCGACCACGGTGCGCTCGCGGCGCCGGCGGGAACCCGAGCCCGAACCGCCGAAGAGCTTCGCCGAGCCGGAGCTGAAGACTGAAATATCGCTGTCCCAGCCGCTCGCGCCGATCGTCGAAGCCGAACGCGCCGCGCCCGCCAAGGCGGACAAGCGTGACGCCTCGCTGGATCTGCGCTCGCCCGCCGCGCCGGCGCCGGTGACCTTGGAATCCGATGATTCTCCGCGTCGCATGTCCGGGGCGCTATTCTGGACGCTGGCCTCGGCGATCGCCGCGCTTTGGGCGCTGGCCCCGATCGCGTTCGCCTTCGGCTATGCCCGTGGCGTTCCGGCCTTCCAGGTCGAGGGCTTCGCCTTCACCGTGTTCGCCAGCCTGGCCATCGGCCCCGCGCTGTTGACCTTGCTGGGCGCCTATATGCTGCGGCAGGCGACCGGGATCTCAGACGAACTGCGCCGGACACGGGCGATGACCGACCGCATCATGACGCCCGCCGCCCTGGCCGCCGTCGGCGCGTCCACCGCCGTGGACGCCATGCGCCAGGGAGTTGATGAGGCCGCCGCGGCGGCGGATCGCGCCCGTGAGCACATCATCTCGCTGCGCGAGGCGCTCGCCGAAGAGACCGCGCGTCTGGCTGAGGCCGCCGCCGAGTCGGCGCGCATGGCCAATCAGCTGGCCCAGGGTCTGGGCCACGAACGCACCGCCATGGAGACCCTGTCGCAGTCGCTGGACGCCCGTTCCACGGCGGTGGTCGATGCGATCGGCAGCCAGGCGCGGATGGTGGCGGAAGCTTCCGACCTCGCGGAAACCCAGCTGCGCGAGGCCGAGGCCGCTCTGGCTGCTCGCGCCGCCGACCTCGCCGCCGCTGCGGCGGAAGCCTCCGACGCCGCGCGTGTTGGGGCTGAAGACCTCTCACGTCAGGTCGCGCGTCTCGAGTCGGCCGGTCTCGGCGTCAGCGATCAGGTCGCGGCGGTCGAGAAGACACTCGCGGCGCAGCGCGCGGCGTTGCTCGAGGTCAGCCAGGCTCTGCGTTCCGAGCAGGAGGATTTCGCCGCCGAGGCCGAGACCCGCACCGCCCAGCTCACCGAGTTCGTCGCCTACACCCGGGTGGGCGCCACGGAGCTGTCCGATCAGGCGGCCATGGGCGCTGAAATCCTGCGCGGCTTGATCAGCACGGCCGCCGACCAGTTCCGCGAGATGGCCGACGCCGCCAAGGCGCGGCAGGATGTTCTGGCTGAAGACACCAAGAAGACCCTCGAGACGATCGGCGACGTCGCCGAGAACCAGCGGACGCTGCTCGAGGAAGAACTCAGGGCGGCGATGGAAGCGATGGCTGACGCCGCGCTCAAGGCCGCCCAGGGCGTCGAGGCCCGCGTCGAGGCTGCTCGCAGCCGCGTCGATCAGTTGAACGAAATCGCGTTCGCCGCCGGCCAGAAGGCTGACGCGGTGTTCGAGTCCCGCATGGAGGAGGCGCGCGACATCATCGAGCACTCCGCCCAGATGGTCGAACAGGCCGGCGCCCGCACCTCGCAGAAGCTTGCCGACTCGGTGCAGGCCGCGCGCGGGACGCTGGACGAATTGGAGGCGATGCTGTCGGAGATCGGCAAGCGCACCGCCGAACTGCCTTCCGAAGCCTTGCTGAAGGCGGCGGAGGTCCGCATGTCGATCGAGCAGGGCGTCGAGCAGCTGATGAACGCCGTGCGGCGCACGGCCGACGAGACCGCGGCGATCGACCAGGCGTTCCAGGAGCGCGTGCGTCGCAACTACGAAATGCTCAGCGAAGCGGCCGGCGCCGTCACCGCGGCGGGCGTGTCCACCGTCGCCGCCCGAGCAGCGTCGTCATCGGCCTCCAAGGCGCGCGCCGCCGCTCCTCCGCCGCCACCCGCGAAGGCGTCGCCGCCTCAGCCGCTGCCGATGGCGGAGTTCGACGACGAGGGCGATGCGCCCGGCGACCGTCGCCGGCTGCGCCTGACGCCAACCGCGACCGACGAAGAGTTCCGCTCGGTGTTCGAGCAGGCCAACAGCCGCAAGTCCGCGCCGCCAGCCGGTGAAGGCGAAGGGCAGGGCGGCTGGAGCTGGCGGAACCTGCTCTCCGGGATCGAGAACAGCTCGCCGGGCGACGCCGCCCTGGGCGAGAAGCTCGCCGCCGAAATCACGGCCATGGGCATTGACCCGCACGCGCTCTTACCGCGCCCACGCATCGACGAGATCGCCGCCGCTCTACAGACCGGCGACGCCGCCGGCGCTCGCGAGGTGGTCAAGCGCCTGGCGCCCGCCGCCATTCGCCGTCTGGTCCGTCGCCTGTTTTCGGACACCGCGCTCAAGGGCAACGCCGAGCGTTTCCTCAAGCGTTACGCCGGGATGGTCGACGAGGCCGCGGGGCAGGACCGCGAGGGCTTCCTGATGGCGGCGCTGCTGTCGTCGGACGCTGGCAGGGCCTATCTGCTGCTCGACGCCGCCAGCGGCGACCTGGGCTAGTTTCGGAAGCTCGATTTGAAGCGCGCCTTTGACCTGCTCGCGGCGGCGGTCGGCCTGATCGTGCTGGCCGCGCCGATGCTTGTTCTGTGGCTGCTGGTGCGGATCACCTCGCCCGGGCCGGGGCTCTATTGGTCGCAGCGGGTGGGGAAGGGCTCGATTCTCTTTCCGATGCCCAAGTTCCGCACCATGCGGATCGATACGCCGGAGGTGGCCACGCACCTGCTGGACGATCCCGACCGCTGGCTGACGCCGATCGGGCCCACTATGCGCAAGCTGAGTCTGGATGAGCTGCCCCAGCTCTGGAGCGTTTTGGTCGGGCATATGAGCCTGGTCGGGCCGCGCCCAGCGCTGTTCAATCAGGACGACCTGATCGCCGCGCGCAAGGCGGCCGGCGTCGATGTCCTGCGTCCTGGCGTGACGGGCTGGGCGCAGATCAACGGCCGCGACGAGTTGGCCATTCCGGACAAGGTCGCCCTGGACGCGGAATATCTGCGCCGTCGCTCGTTGCTGTTCGACCTGAAGATCCTGGTCAGCACCGTCGTTCCGGTGCTGACCGCCAAGGGCGTGACCCGCTAGGCGAGGTCGGCGTAGGCCTTCTCGAGCGCGGCGACGAAAGTCGGATTACCCGCCAGGGCCGCCGGGAAGACGGTGTCCAGCGCCAGGAAGGCCGCGACGTCGGTCTTGGCCTCGCCGGTCGCCGAGACGCCCAGAGCCGACAGCTTCTCGGCCAGGGGATCAGTGATCGCTTCGCCGGCCTTGGCGCGCAAAGCGATGAACCGCATCCAGGCCGCCAGCGGGATCGCGAGGCGGTCGATCGAGCGGCCGGCTTCCAGCGTCTCCGTCAGCGTGCCGAGGATGCGGAAAGGCAGCTTCTGCGAGCCGTCCCAGGCGATCTGCGACAGGTAGTGGCGGATCTCGGGATTGCGGAAGCGGGCCAGGATGGCCTCGGCGTATTGCGCCAGGTCGAGGCCGCGCGGCGCGGTCAGGGTCGGGATGATGTCTTGCGTCATCAGTTCGCGGGCCAGCGACTCCAGGGCCGGATCGCTGACCGCCTCGAACACCGTCTCGTGGCCGCGCAGGATGCCGGCATAGGCGAGCGTGGAATGCACGCCATTCAGAAGGCGCAGCTTGGCGCGTTCGAAGCCGCGCACGTCGTCGGTCAGGATGACGCCGACGCTCGCGAGGTCCGGCGCGTCCGAAGGCAGCACGTCTTCGACGACCCACTGAGTGAAGGCTTCGCGCTGGATCGGCCATGCGTCTTCCAGGCCGGTGGCGGCCAGGACGCGGGCCCGCAGGGCGTCGTCCGTCGCCGGCGTGATGCTGTCGACCATGGTGCGCGGGAAGCTGCCTTCGCGCTCGATCCAGGCGGCGAGATCGGCGTCCAGCTTGGCGGCGAAGGCGACGACGGCCGCCTTCAGGCGCCAGCCGTTGTCGGCGAGGTTGTCGCAAGCGACCACGGCGTAGGGCGCCAAGCCCGCCGCGTGCCGACGGCGCAGACCCTCGACGATGTAGCCAACGGCGCTCTGGGGCTCACGCGGATGAGCCAGGTCGTGGACGATGTCGGGGTGGTTCTCGTCGAGACCGCCCTCGGCCGACAGGGTGTAGCCCTTTTCGGTCACGGTGAGGGTGACCATGCGCGTTGTCGGCGCGGCGAGGCGAGCGAAGACCGACGGCGGATCTTCCGGGGCGACCAGGACCTCCTGGATAGAGCCCACGACGCGGAAGGTCGTGTCGGCGTCTAGCTGCGCCAAGGTGTAGAGGCCGTCCTGCGGCTCCAACGCGTCGCGGACGCCGGGGCTTTTCAGCGAGACCGCGCAAATGCCCCAGCGCGGATCGGACGCCAGCAGCTGGTCGAAATAGAAGGCCTGGTGGGCGCGGTGGAAGGCGCCGGGACCGAAGTGGACGACGCCAATCTGGACCTTGTCGCGATCATAGGCGGGCAGGGCGACGCCCGGGATCGCGCCGGGATAGCTGGTCGCGCTCAGACGCAGGGCGGGGGTGGTGTCGGAGGAAGCCGTCAAGGGAGAGCGCCTAACTACGGATGAGAGTTTCAGGTCGTCTAAATGCTGGAGTCTGACGAGGCTGGCAATTGGCCTGACCAATTTAAAGCGTCACGCCGGACTTCCAGATCGCGATTTCGCGTTCGCCGTTCAGTTCCGCCTTGGTGGCCTTGCCCGAGGCCGTCTCGACGACCAGGTCCATCAACGCATCGGCGGCGTCGTCCATGGAGACGCCCGTCAGCACCTGACCGGCGTCGAAGTCGATCCAGCCGGGCTTTCGCTGGGCGAGGTCCGAGTTGGAGGCGATCTTCAAGGTCGGCGCTGGGAAACCGAGCGGCGTGCCGCGTCCCGTCGTGAACAGGATCACCGTCGCGCCGGCGGCCGTGAGAGCGGTGGAAGACACCGCGTCGTTGCCGGGCGCTTCCAGTAGGGTCAGCCCGTGCGGACCGACGCGCTCGCCATAGCGAAGCACCTCGACCAGCGGCGCGCGGCCGCCCTTCTGCACCGCGCCGAGGGACTTCTCCTCCAGCGTCGTGATGCCGCCGGCGATGTTGCCGTGCGAGGGGTTCTCGTAGATCGGCTGGTTGTTGTCGATGAAGTAGCGCTTGAAGTCGTCGATCACGCACACCGCTTGGTCGAAGACCTCCCGGCTGGCGGCGCGCGCCAGCAGCACTCCCTCGGCGCCGAACACCTCGGGAATCTCCGTCAGCACGGGCGTGCCCCCGGCGTCGGCCACCTTGTCGGCGATGCGGCCGACCAGCGGATTGGCGGTGACGCCGGAGAAACCATCCGAGCCGCCGCACTTGAGGCCCACGACCAGTTCGGACACCGGGATCGGCTCGCGGCGGTCGCGCTCGACGATCTCGACCAAGGCTTCGACAGCGGCGAGGCCATCTTCCAGCTCGTCCTCGACCATCTGGGTGGTGAAGCTGCGCAGGCGTTCGCGGTCGATCTCCGGCGCGCTCTCCAGCAGCGCCTTCAACTGGTTGTTCTCGCAGCCCAGCCCCAGCAGCAGGACGCCGCCGGCGTTGGGGTGGCTGGCTAGGGCGGCGATCAGCTTGCGGGTGTGGGCGAGGTCGTCGCCCAGCTGCGAGCATCCGAACGGATGCGGGAAGGCGAAGACCCCGTCGACCCGGCCGGCGAAGCGCTGGTTGGCCTTTTCGGCGATGCGGCGTGCGGTGTTGGCCACGCACCCGACGGTGCACAGCACCCAGATTTCGTTGCGCGTTCCAGCCCGGCCGTTCTTGCGGCGATACCCCTGGAAGGCGCGCGGCGCGACCTCCCGCCGAGGCTCGGGCTCCGCCGGGGTCCAAACGAACGCCTCGACGCCTTCCAACCGTGTGGCGACGTTATGGATATGGACATGATCGCCTGGGGCGATGTCGGTCAGCGCCCGACCAATTGGCCAGCCATACTTCAGCACGGACTCGCCGGCCTTGGCGGCGCGGATGGCGATCTTGTGGCCCTTGGGGATGTCCGCCCGCGCGACGACCGTCTTTCCGTGCAGGCTCAGCGCCTCGCCGCCGGCGATGTCGCGAAGGGTCGTGGCGACATGGTCTCGTGGGTCGACCGGGTGGATCGATTCGCGTTGCGGCTGGAGCGTGTCGGTCATCTTGAAGTGTCGCCGTCGGGGCAGGCATCGCCAAAAGAAAAGTTCAGTGACATGGTAACCGGTGTCAGATTGGCGGCAAGCAGACGTTTCGTCGTAGGTGGCGATCCCTGCTTCCCTAGAGTATGACAAAAGAAAACAAACAAGCCCTTGGAAACGCCGTGACCGCTTCGAATACGCCCTCCTCGAACCCGGACGATAGTGAGACCGGTGTCGAAGGCGGCCGCCGCCGCGCTACGATCAACGACATCGCGCGACTGGCTGGGGTCTCGAAGAAGACCGTCTCGCGCGTCATCAACCAGTCTCCCTTCGTGCGCGACGAGACGCGCGAACGGATCGAGGCGGTGATCGCCGAGTGGGGCTACGCGCCGGACCCGCAGGCCCGGGGCCTGGCGTTCCGCCGGTCGTTCCTGATCGGCATGATCTACGACAACCCCAACCCGCAGTACGTCGTGAACATGCAGCTCGGCTTGCTGGACGGCCTGCGCGGTTCCGGCTTCGAGCTGGTCGTGCACCCCTGCGATCGCTCCAGCCCGACCTTCCTGGCCGACATCCGCGCCTTCGTGGAGCGGCAGAAGCTGTTTGGCGTGGTGCTGCCGCCGTCGGTGTCCGAAGACGACCGCGTGGCCAAGCTGCTTAACGAGATCGGCTGCTCGTACATCCGCATCGCCTCGGTCGAGCTGGACAAACCTGAGCACATGATCGTCGGTCACGACCGGCTGGGCGGCGCTCAGGCCGCGCGACACATCCTGTCCCTGGGGCACAGAAGGATCGCCTTCATTTCCGGTCCCGCCACCTTCCGATCGTCGCACGAGCGGCGAGGGGGCTTCGAAGACGCCCTGGCCGAGGCTGGCCTGAAGCTTTCGGACGAGGACATCGTCCAGGGGGGATATACCTTCGAATCCGGCGTGGCCTGCGGCGACGTTCTTCTGGCGCGCAGTCCGCGTCCGACCGCGATCTTCTGCGGCAATGACGAGATGGCCGCGGGCGTGCTGCAGTCGGCGCGCAAGGCCGGGCTGTCGGTGCCGGGGGATGTGACCGTCGTGGGCTTCGACGACTTCCAGATCGCCCAGGCCGTGTGGCCGCCCCTGACCACGGTGCGCACGCCCACGCGGGAGATTGGCCGGATGGCCGCCGAGAAGCTGCTGGGCGTCGAGCGCCCGGAGCCGCGCGACCTCACCACGACCGAACCGAGCTTGGTGGTGCGTGAGTCCTCGGGCCCGGTTCCGGCTTAAGCGCTTGGCGCCGCCCGCGGCTTGCATAGGAACATGACACCGGTTACCAAGCGGGCCGAAGCGGCTCATCGCGAAGTCGCCGGTCAGACAGGGAGCAGACCTTAAGCCATGCCCAGGCCTCTGAATTTCCATGATGACCGGCTGTTTCCGGCCGACCCTACCACGCGGTCCTACGCCCGCGGCCTGTACGGCCTGGTCAAGGACCTGCCGATCATCAGCCCGCACGGCCACACCGACCCCAGCTGGTTCGCGACCAACGCACCGTTCCAGGACGCGACCGACCTGCTGCTGGCGCCGGACCACTATCTGTTCCGCATGCTCTACAGCCAGGGGATCAGCCTTGACGCCTTGAAGGTACGGTCCAAGGCCGGCGTCCCCGACACCGATCCGCGCGAGGCCTGGCGGGTGTTCGCCAGCAACTTCCACCTGTTCCGCGGCACGCCCTCGTGGGTGTGGCTGAACCACGTGTTCAGCCAGGTCTTTGGCTTCACCGAGTTCCTCGAAGCCTCGAACTCGGACGCGTATTACGACCTGATCACCGAGGCTCTGGCGACCGACGCCTATCGCCCGCGGGCCCTGTTCGATCGTTTCAACATCGAGACCCTGGCCACGACCGAGGGGCCGCACGAGAGCCTCGATCACCACAAGGCGATCCGCGAGAGCGGGTGGGGCGGCCACGTCATCACGGCCTATCGTCCCGACGCGGTCATCGACTTCGAGGATGAGCGTAGCCCGCGCGCCTTCGAACGCTTCGCCGAGGTGTCCGGCAAGGACGTCTACAGCTGGAAGTCCTATCTCGAGGCGCACCGTCTGCGCCGTCAGGCCTTCATCGAGGCCGGCGCGACCTCGTCCGACCACGGCCACCCGACGGCGGCCACCGCCGACCTCAGCGACGTCGAGGCCGAGTCCCTGTTCGCCGATCTGGTGAAGGGCAATGTGACGCGGCAGAAGGCCGAGCTGTTCCGCGCCCAGATGCTGACCGAGATGGCCAAGATGAGCCTTGAGGACGGGCTCGTGATGCAGATCCATCCCGGCTCGCACCGCAACCACAATGTCGGCCTGCTGAACTCGCACGGTCGCGATAAGGGCGCCGACATCCCGATGCGCACCGAGTACGTGGATGCGCTGAAGCCGCTGCTGACTCGCCTGGGCAACGATCCGCGCCTGTCGATCATCCTGTTCACGCTGGACGAGACGACCTACAGCCGCGAGCTGGCCCCGCTGGCCGGCCACTATCCGGTGCTGAAGCTGGGCCCGTCCTGGTGGTTCCACGACAGCCCGGAAGGCATGATGCGCTTCCGCGAGCAGGTCACCGAGACCGCCGGCTTCTACAACACGGTCGGCTTCAACGACGACACCCGCGCCTTCCTGTCGATTCCGGCCCGCCACGACGTGGCCCGCCGCGTCGACAGCGCGTTCCTGGGCCGCATGGTCGCCGAGCACCGCATGGACCTCGTCGAGGCCGAGGAGCTGATCGTCGATCTGACGTACAACCTGCCTAAGAAGGCCTACAAGCTGGACCAGCGTCCGGACTGGGCTCGCCCCGCCGCGCTGCGCGCCGCCGCCGAATAAGAACACCCTTCCGGAGACTTCCTGATGTTCGCCAAGACCTACCACGCCACCCATCCGGACATGATGTTCGCGGTCAGCAACGACGACCTGCGCGACCGCTACCTGATGCAGGACCTGTTCCAGGACGGCCAGATCGTCCTGACCTACAACCACGCCGAACGCTTCGTCGTCGGCGGCGTCGTGGCCACCAGCTCGATCAAGCTTCCCGACCAGACCGAGCCCGCCTCGGCCGCCGGCCACCCCTTCCTGGAGCGCCGCGAGCTGGGCGTGATCAATGTCGGCGAGACCACCGGCAAGATCACCGTCGACGGCGTCGCCTACGAGATCGTTCCGCGTGACGGCCTGTACGTGACCATGGGCGCCAAGGACGTCACCTTCGAAGGCGTCGACGGCGCCGCGCGCTTCTACCTGGTCAGCCTGCCGGCCCACGCCGCGTTCGAGACCAAGAAGCTGGCCTTCGCCGACGCCATCCCGCTGGAGCGCGGCGCGCTGGAGACCTCCAACGAGCGCACGATCTACCAGTACATCGTGCCGACCACCTGCAAGTCGGCCCAGCTGCTGCTGGGCATGACGGTGCTGAAGCCGGGCAGCGTCTGGAACACCATGCCGCCCCACCTGCACGACCGTCGCTCGGAAGCCTATTTCTACTTCGGCCTGGGTGAGAACGACCGGGTCTTCCACTACATGGGCGAGCCGGACGAGATGCGTCACATCGTGATCGCCAACGAGGAAGCCGTGATGAGCCCGCCGTGGTCGATCCACATGGGCTCGGGCACCGCCAACTACACCTTCATCTGGGCGATGGGCGGCGAGAACCTCGACTACACCGACATGAACGTGCTGGACATCTGCCAGCTGAAGTAGGGGTTTCGGCCACCGTGCTCCGGTGTCATCCCGGCCGGAGCGTAGCGTAGAGCCGGGACCCAGGGGCGGTCGCCTTGCCGCCGGCCCCTGGGTCCCGGATCGACCTTTCAGGTCGTCCGGGATGACAGCTAATTTGAACAGGAACTCGACATGGCCAATCCGTTCAGCCTCGAAGGCAAGGTCGCGCTCGTCACCGGCGCCAACACCGGGATCGGGCAGGGGATCGCCATCGCCCTGGCCGCCGCCGGCGCGGACATCGCCGCCGCGGGCCGCAGCGAACCGACCGAGACGCAAGCCGCCGTCGAGGCGCTGGGCCGCAAGTTCCTGTCGATCAAGGCCGACTTCGGCTCGACCGAGCCTGTGCAGCGCGTCGTCGACGAGACCGTCGCCACCTTTGGCAAGGTCGACATCCTCGTCAATAACGCCGGCATCATCCGTCGCGCGGACTCGATCGAGTTCAGCGAGGCCGACTGGGACGCGGTGATGGACACCAACCTGAAGGTCGTCTTCTTCCTGACCCAGGCCTTCGCCAAGCAGGCCCTGAAGCGGGGGGGCGGCAAGGTCATCAATATCGCCTCGCTGCTGTCGTTCCAGGGCGGCATCCGTGTGCCCTCGTACACGGCCGCCAAGTCGGGTCTGGCCGGTCTGACCAAGATCCTCGCCAACGAGTGGGCGACCAAGGGGATCAACGTCAACGCCATCGCGCCGGGCTATTTCGACACCAATAACACCGAGGCCCTGCGCGCCGACCAGGACCGCAACGCCGCCATCCTGGCGCGCATTCCGGCTGGTCGCTGGGGCCGTCCGGAGGACATCGGCGGCGCCGCCGTGTTCCTCGCCTCGTCGGCTTCGGACTACGTCCAGGGGATTACTCTGCCCGTGGACGGCGGCTGGCTGGCCCGCTGACGAAATAAAAACACGCAATCGGCCGATGGTAGCGCAACCATCGTGCCGGGTGGGTTTTCTCGCCTGGTGAACAAGGCTAGAGGGCGCCCTTGCGTCAGGCCTCCCCGCCGCGACGCGCCCTCGAACCTCTTGCCTGCACAGGATCCCAGCGTCCGGGATCCTTGGAGTCCGCGCATGCGCAACCCGGCCCTGTCGATCGAGGTCGATCGTCCGACCAGCCAACACGTCCGCAAGAACGCCAATCTGCTGAGCGATCTGCTGGTCGAGGCCATCGCCTATCTGGAAGGCGAGGAGGCGGCCGCTCTGGTGGCCCGGGCGCGCAGGGTGGCTTCGCACGAGGATGTCGCCAACGGCGACGCGCCGGTGCTGGACCGCCTGTTCTCGGACCTCTCGATCGACGAGGCCGTCTTTCTGGCCCGCGCCTTCGCCAGCCAATCGCTGCTGGCCAACATCGGCGAGGACGTCGCCGGCCGTCGCCGTCACGCCGAGGCGGACGCCCAGCCAGGCGACGAGCGTCCCCGCACCCTGGTCGACGCGGTCAAGCTGCTGAAGCGCCAGGGCAAGACCGACGAGGACCTGGCCAAGACCTTCGCGGCGATGAATGTCGTGCCCGTGCTGACCGCGCACCCCACCGAGGTGCGCCGCCGCAGCATGGTCGACCGTGAGACCGAGATCTCGCGGTTGATGGCCCTGCGTCGCCACCATCTGCCGCCGGATCTCGAGGCCGAGATCCGCGAGAGCCTGTTCCGCGAGATCGCCCTGATGTGGCGCACGCGCCTCTACCGGCCCGAGCGGATCACGGTGAAGGACGAGATCCGCAACGCGCTCTCGATCGTCCGCACCTCGATCCTGCCGGCGATCATCGACCTCTATGGCGACTGGACCGGCAAGATCGGTCAGCACGGCCACCTCGCGCCGCTGCTGAAGCTGGGCTCGTGGCTGGGCGGCGACCGCGACGGTCACCCCGGCGTCAATGGCGAAACCCTGAAGCTGGCCTTCGCCTCGCAATCCCGCGTGATCCTCGACTGGTACGCCGGCGAGGTCCGCAAGTTGTGGTCGAACCTGGCCGTCTCGACGGCCTACACGCCGGTGTCCGAAGAGCTGCTGGCCCTGGCGGCCCAGACTCGCGACCCGTCGGTTCACCGCCTCGACGAGCCCTACCGCCTGGCGCTGGAGCTGATCTTCGATCGCCTGACGGCCGTGTCGCAGAAGCTGACCGGCCAGCCCGTCGCCTTCGCCAACGGCGACACCGACGTCGAGCCCTACGGTCATCCGGACGCCTTCGTCGCGGACCTGTCGGTGATCATCGACAGCCTGGAGCGCAACGGCGGCGAGCGGCTGGTGGGACTGCGCTGCGCACCCTGGTCGACGTGGTGAAGGCCTGCGGCTTCCACCTGATGAGCCTCGATCTGCGCCAGAACGCCGACGTCCACGAGCGCACGATCCACGAGCTCTACGAGCGCGCCGGCTCCGGCGTCGCGTATCTGAAGCTCGACGAGGACGCCCGCTGCAAGCTGCTGATCGAGGAGCTGTCGCACCAGCGGCCGCTGGTCTCGCCGTTCACGGCCTATAGCGAGGAGACGACCCGGGAGTTGGCGACCATGACCGCCGCCGCCCAGGCGGTGCGCGACTACGGTCATGGGTGCCTGGGGGCGTACATCATCTCGAAGTCGGCGACGCTGTCCGACATCCTCGAGCCGCTGGTTTTGCTCAAGCAGGTCGGCCTCGTCTGGGGCGGCGCCGCGCCGCGCGCCTCGGTCAAGGTCGCGCCGCTGTTCGAGACCATCGGCGACCTCGAGAACGGCCCGGCCGTCCTGCGCCAGTGGCTGGAGCTGCCGCTGGCCCGCTCGATCCTGGGCGACCGGCCGGTGCAGGAGATCATGCTCGGCTACTCCGACAGCAATAAGGACGGGGGGTACGTCGCCAGCCGGCGCGGCGTCGCGGTCGGGGCCTCGGCCCTGGCCCGCGAGGCCGATCGGATGGGCGTGGGCCTGCAGCTGTTCCACGGCCGCGGCGGCAGCGTTGGGCGGGGCGGGGGACCGGCCGCCGAGGCCGTGCTGGCCCAGCCGGCCGGCACCGTGCAGGGGCGCATCCGCATGACCGAGCAGGGCGAGATGATCGCCCGCCGCTTCGGCGACCAGCCCACCGCTCGCCGCAATCTCGATGGCCTGGCCGCCGCCGTGATGATGGCCAGCGATCGTCCGGTCCAGAAGCTGGACCCCAAGATCGACGCGGCGATGACCGCCCTGGCCGACGCCTCGTTCCACGGCTTCCGCGCCCTGGTGTATGACGACCCGGCCTTCGAGGACTTCTTCTGGTCGGTCACGCCGATCAGCGAGATCGTCGGCCTCAATATCGGCAGCCGCCCCGCCAGCCGGACCGCCAGCCGCAAGATCGAGGACCTGCGGGCCATTCCGTGGGTGTTCAGCTGGTCGCAGTCGCGGTTCATGCTGCCGGGCTGGTTCGGCTTCGCCGCGGGCGTCGACCGGGCGGGCCTGTCGGTCGAGCAGCTGCGCGACCTGGCGGGCAGCTTCGACTTCTTCGCCTCGCTGCTGTCCAATATGGAGCTGGCGCTGGCCCAAAGCCACATGCCGATCGCCTCGCGCTATGTCGAGCTGTCGCCGGACAAGGACAACGCCCAGCGCATCTTCGCGACCATTCGGCGCGAGCACGAGCGGGCGGCCGAGCTGGCCCTGGCCATTCGCGGCGGGAGCAGCCTGCTGGACAACCAGCCCGACCTCGCCGAGTCCGTGGCCCTGGCCGGGCGCGTCGTCGATCCGCTGAACCACCTGCAGCTCGAACTGCTGTCACGCCGCCGGGCGGGGGACCAGAATGAGGAGCTGCGTCTAGCGATCCAGCTGACGGTGGCCGGCATCGCGGCGGGCCTGCGCAACACGGGGTGATCGGGGCGTTAACGTCGTTCTTTCACCCCTGCAAAGTCTTTCGTTTTCAAACTCTTGTGCGCTCTCAAATCTGATATCCACCCCGCTTGCGCTCTCCGCGGGTTTCTGTTTATCTGCGCATGACACCGGTAGCGAAGTGGCCTGGCCAATTCTCTCTCCCTGGAGTGACACCGGTGTCATAACGTTTCGATTCGGCCTTGTGGTCGGTCCGTCTCGTTTGCGGCTCTTTGAGCTCGCTCCTGCGCAAACTCCGGGGCGTCGGGTCATACCGGCGCCCTCACTTTTGCGATCGGAGAGGGGCGCGGGAGCCGCGAGGAAAAGGTTTGGGGAAGGAAACGAGGACCAGTGACTTTCGCGAACGCGGCGAGCCCGGTGGCTCGGTCCTGCGATCCGTCCTTTAGTTTGACGTTGCGGCAAGCCAGTTCTGGCGCCGGTTCGCGACGCGGTCTAAGGGAACGCCCTGAGCCGGCATCGGCGAAATTTTGCTCACGCGGTCGTCTTTCCGGCGGTCCGCGCAAGAACGAGCCTTCGGGAAGGAGTTTACGATGGTGAAAGACCGTATGGCGGTGCTGACCGCCCTGATGGACCAGGGCGTGATCCCGGTGTTCTACCACCCCGACGTCGAGGTCTGTAAGAACGTGATCCAGGCCTGCGCCGATGGCGGCGCGCCCTGCATCGAATTCACCAACCGCGGCGATTTCGCCAGCCACGTCTTCTACGAAGTCACCCGCTATTTCGATAAGGCCGATCCGCGCGTGATCATGGGCGTCGGCTCGATCGTCGACGCGCCCACCGCCGGCATCTACATCGCCAACGGCGCCAAGTTCGTCGTCGGCCCGATCCTGAACGCCGACGTCGCCAAGGTCTGCAACCGCCGCAAGATCCCGTACTCGCCGGGCTGCGGCTCGGCCTCGGAAATCTCGTACGCCGAAGAGCTGGGCTGCGAGATCGTCAAGGTGTTCCCGGGCTCGTCGGTCGGCGGCCCCGATTTCGTCAAGGCGGTGCTGGGCCCGATGCCCTGGACCCGCATCATGCCGACGGGCGGCGTCGATCCGGACGAGGCCTCGGTGAAGAAGTGGTTCGGCGCGGGCATCGTCGCCGCCGGCATGGGCTCCAAGCTGATCACGCAAGAGCTGCTGGACGCCAAGGACTACGCGGGCATCTCCAAGAAGGTCCGCGAGACCGTCGATCTGATCAAGAAGGTTCGTGGGAAGGCCTAAGACCAAATGACCGACAACATCCTGAACATTCGCCCGGCTTCGGAAACGAAGTGGGACTGCGCCAGCTTCGGCGAAGTGATGCTGCGTTTCGACCCGGGCTTCGGCCGGGTCCGCAACGCCCGCCAGTTCAACGTCTGGGAAGGCGGCGGCGAGTACAACGTCGCCCGCGCGTTCCGTAAGTGCTGGGGCAAGCGCTCGACCGTCGTCACGGCCCTGCCGAACAACGACCTGGGCTGGCTGGTCGAGGACCTGATGATGCAGGGCGGCGTCGACCAGTCGCACGTCATCTGGCGCGACTTCGACGGCCTGGGCCGCAACACGCGCGTCGGCCTGAACTTCACCGAAAAGGGCTTCGGCGTTCGTCCGGCCCTGGGCTGCTCGGACCGTGGCCACTCGGCCGCCTCGCAGATCCGCCCGGGTGAAGTGAACTGGGAAAAGCTGTTCGGCGAGGAAGGCGTGCGCTGGTTCCACACCGGCGGCATCTTCGCGGCCCTGGCCAGCAACACCGCCGAAGCCGTGATCGAGGCCGTTGAAGTGGCCCGCAAGTACGGCACGATCGTCTCCTACGACCTGAACTACCGCGCCTCGCTGTGGAAGTCGCAGGGCGGCAAGGAAGGCGCTCAGAAGGTCAACCGCCACATCGCCAAGTACGTCGACGTGATGATCGGCAACGAGGAAGACTTCACCGCCTGCCTCGGCTTCGAAGTGGAAGGCCTGGACGAGCACATCAGCTCGATCGACCCGGCCAACTTCAAGAAGATGATCGAGACGGCCGTGAAGGAGTTCCCGAACTTCAAGGTCGCCGCGACCACGCTGCGCAACGCCAAGACCGCCTCGGTCAACGACTGGTCGGCGATCCTGTACGCCGGCGGCCAGTTCTACGCCTCGATGATGCGCGAGAACCTGGAAATCTACGACCGCGTCGGCGGCGGCGACGGCTTCGCCTCGGGCCTGGCCTACGGCTTCATGGAAGGCAAGGGCCCGCAGGCCGCCGTCGAGTACGGCGCGGCTCACGGCGCCCTGGCCATGACCACCCCCGGCGACACCTCGATGGTGAAGGCCGCCGAGGTCGAGGCCGTGATGAAGGGCAAGGGCGCGCGGGTCATCCGCTAAAGCTCTCGTTCCCTGAAGAACAAGGAGAAGTCCTCGGCCGCAAGGCCGGGGACTTTTTCTTTGACGTAGGGCGGCGTTTCGTTGCCGTTCTCGTCGTACTCGACCTTCTGGTAGCCCGGTGGAATAGGCTCTCCGGGCTTGAAATAGCTGATCGCGCCGTACGCGCCGCGATAGGTGTATTGCTTGCGCCGTTCGATCTGCTCATGGAGCGCGATGAACCGCGCCATGAGCATGGCTTTCAGACGAGCCTTGTCGCGGATGAAGCGCCGACTGGCGCGGGTGCCGCCGGTGGAGCGCTTGAGGCGTGGCTTTCGGGGCAATGGCATGACGGTCTCTCCCACAAGCTCCCTTCCCCCTGGATGGGGGAAGGGGAGGGGATGGGGGTGATGTGCTGCGCTAGCCGCCGCGAAGGCGTCCACCGCCGCGCTCACCCCCACCCAACCCTCCCCCATCAAGGGGGAGGGCGCGCGAAATCGGCCCGACGCGGAAACGTCGGGATCGGGGAGGGATGCGAGGCGCCGGACGTTCGTCCGGAGTGTGAATAGTAATTACCGTTTCGACGAAGCCAGACGCCTCGCGCGATCGTTTTCCGTCAGCGTCCCGTCAGGTGGCCCTGTTCAGGCCTTACCGGGACCTGGGCCTCCCGTTTCCGAGAGTCCCAACGGTCGGAGAGGACGGGCTTGCAGCCAGACACGCCCTTTTGCCTCCAACCACGCCGACGGCGGGCGGGTCTGGCCAGCAACCAGATCCCCGGACCGTTCGAGTATCCCCCTCGAACCTGTCCCCGCTCGACCGCCCCCCGAAGCCGCGAAGGTCGCTGGCCGCGCGCCCTCCCCAGTGCCTCGAGGTGGAGACAGGATAAGGCCGGTTTGGGAGGGGGTGGATGAGATTGGCCGAACGCTCGTCGTTGATGTCACCCTCTCCCTTGGGGAGAGGGTGGGACCCGCGCGCAGCGCGGGAGGGTGAGGGACGTCGGCGCTCGCTGAATAAAGCCATTCAATCAGGCGCTTGCGCGGCCTGGAGGGTGGCTTCGCCAATCCCTCACCCTCCCGCGCCTGACGGCGCGGGCCCCGCCCTCTCCCGTCGGGAGAGGGGTTCTATTCCCGTCCCTTTACGAGCGTTGGCGCGCTACTTCGCCGAGAACGTCAACGTCACCGGTGTCGCCGGGACGCCAGCCAGCGACTTGAAGAAGGGATTGCTGGGGCTGTTGAAGCCAACCAAATACGTCCTGCCGGCCTGCACCGTGCAGTTCAGACTGTAGCTCCTACCGTCCGGCGATTGCGCCGGCGATCCGGAACAGTCGGGGTAGCTCTCGCGGTCGCGCATCACGAAGGCGAAGCTCTTCGGCTGCATCGGCCGGTCGAACGTCACCTTCAGCGTCAACGGCCCCGCCGGGACGACGTCGCCGGGCTTGGGGTAGGTGGCGACTACGCGCGGCGGCGTGGTGGGGTCCGGCGCGGCTTGCCCCGATACGGCCAGGGCGGTGACGGCGCCGACGACGGAGGCCAGGATAACCAAGGCGGAAACTCCCAGAAGCACGGGCCAGCGGGCCCGGAGGTTGAGGACACGTCCCTCGACTGCCGCGTGACCGACGCCTCCGGCCACCCCGATTTTCTCGTCACGATTTTCTCGGGAGACCAGGCGCGCCAGCTCGCGGCTGCTGCCGACGCCGGTCTTGCGCCGCGCCTCGCGCAGCCGCTCGTTCACGGCGGCTTCGGTCGTGTCGAGCAGGGCGGCGGCGCTCTTGGCGGTGTGGCCCTGGGCCAGCAGCAGCAAGGCCCGACGCTCGGCGTCGGACAGGCGCGAAAGGTCAGGCATGGAAACCCCAGGACGAACGGGGGCAGATCAGCACGCTTCGGTCGAGGCGCGCAACGGCGCCGCTTAGGCCTCGCCGCGCAGTTTGGCGTTCAGCGCCAGGCTTTCTTCCATGCGGGCCAACTGCTCGGGCGTGGCGGGAGTCTGGTGTTTGGCCTTCCACTCGGCGGCGGGCATGCCATGGACCGCCGCGCGGGCGGCCTCCTTGCTGATCGTCCCGTCCGAGGCCTCGCTGACCCAGTCGCCCAGGCAGTTGCGGCAGAAGCCGGCCAGGCCCATCAGGTCGATGTTCTGGGCGTCGGCGCGCATCTGCAGATGCTCGACCAGGCGACGGAACGCTGCGGCGGCGTGGCGGTCTTCGATTTCGAGGCTCATGGTCTTCGCGTCCGGTTCAGGCCGTATTTGGTCTAGAGACTAAGGGCGAGGAGCGCGAGAGTGCGCGGCCTCTTTCGACAGGATTCGACGATGGATTTCTCGCGGCTTCGCACGACCAGCAAGGTCACGGACGAGTGGACCTATCCGCAAGGCGAGCCTTTGCGCGCCGGCTGGCTGCGGGTCGACACCGCGCCGGACCACGAGCTCTATTGGGAAGAGTACGGCCGGGCCGACGGCGAGCCGGTGATGTTCTTGCATGGCGGGCCGGGCGGGGCGTGCGCGCCGGTGATGTCGCGCTTCTTCGATCCGGATCGTTACCGCGTGATCCTGTTCGACCAGCGCGGCTGCGGCAAGAGCCGCCCGACCGTGGCCGCCGATGGGCCGGAGAAGGCCCTGGCGCACAACACGACCGATGACCTGGTCGACGACATCAACGCCCTGCGCGAGGCGCTGGGGATCACCGGCAAGATGCATGTCTTCGGCGGCAGCTGGGGCAGCACGCTGGCCCTGGTCTACGCGATCCGCAATCCGGAGAAGGTCGCCTCGCTGATCCTGCGCGGCATCTTCCTGGGGTCGAAGGAGGACCTGCTCTACATGTACCAGGGCAATGCGGCGACCTTCGCCGACAAGCCCTACGGCCTGACCGAGCCGGGCGCCTACATCGCCTATCCCGACGAGTGGAAGGCCTTCGTCGAGGTCATTCCGGCTGAGCTGCGCGACGACATGATGGGCGCCTACAAGGCGATCTTCGACAGCGTTCCCACCACCGAACCCGAGCGCCAGCGTCAGCTGCAGGCGGCGCTGGCCTGGTCGGTGTGGGAGGGGACCATCTCGAACATGATCCCCGCCGCCAGCGACCCGGGCAAGTTCGGCGAGGCCGAGTTCGCCCTGAGCTTCGCCCAGATCGAGGCGCACTTCTTCGCCCACGACCTGTTCCTCAAGGAGGGCGAGATCACCGACGGCGTCGGGGCGCTCAAAAACGTGCCGGTCCACATCGTCCATGGCCGCTTCGATCAGGTCTGCCCGCTGACCCAGGCCTCGCGCCTGGTCGAGGCGCTGGAGGCGACCGGAACGCCGCCCGCGACCTATGTCATCACCGACGCCGGCCACAGCGCCATGGAGGGCCAGACGGTGATCGCGCTGACGGCGATCATGGACGGCTTGCCCCGGATCTAGGGATCACGAACGCGCGCCTGACGGAACGAGCGGGGCCGCTCCGGGTTGAACCGACATGGATCAACCGTGCGAGGTCACGAGGATGTCGTCGCCAGTTCAAAAGCCATCCGTCGGCGCGCTGAAGCGCTGCGGCGCGGCCGTCCTGGCGCTGTGCGTGGGGATGGGGGCGGCCGACGCGGCGCTGGCGGGCAAGCAGAAAGACGCGCCGAAAGTCCCCCAGACCTCCTCGGAGGCCAATACCGACAACCTCGGCTCGGCCGTCGTCGCGCCGCTGCGGGACATCAATGTCGTGCGGTCCGAGATCCCCGACCTGCTGAAGAAGGCCGTGGTCGATCCCTACGCGCCGCCCAAGACCGGCTGCGCGCCGCTGAAGGCGGAGATCCAGCAACTCGATGCGGTGCTGGGCGACGACTACGACGACCCCAAGGACGACAACAAGGACGAGAGCCTGTCCCGGCCCGTGCTGGGCGTCGTGGCCAGCACGATCACCGACGTGATCCCGATGCGCGGATGGGTGCGCCGCCTCACCGGCGCCGAGCGCCACGACCAGATGGTGCGCGAGGCGATCAAGGCCGGCTTCGTGCGGCGCGGCTATCTGAAGGGTCTGATGAACGCCGGCACCTGTCAGGGGAACCGCACGGTCTTCGTCGCCGCCAAGGCCGCGCCGAAGCCGCCGCTGGTCGCCGCCGAGGCCGTCCCGGTCCAGGTCGCCGCCGCGCCGGTCCCGCCGCCGGTTCCGGTGCAGGCGCCGCTGGCCCCGTTCACGACCATCACCCGCGTCGCGACCGCCGCGAGGACGCCTCGGGCGTCCAGTAGGCCTCAGCCCCGCACGAAGATGTTGCGCAGCCACTGCGCGCCGGCCTTGGCGGCCTGGCCCCAGTCCTCGTCCTCGTCGACGAGGTCAGGCTTGTAGGCCCAGGGATTGAGCAGCTTCAGCCTGGGAAGCTTGGCGAAGGCCGGGTCGCGCGTGACCAGGGTCAGGCCGTGTTCGAGAGCGGTGGCGGCCAGCAGGGCGTCACGACCGTCGGTCAGCGACACGCTGGCGCGGCGGCGGACCACGGCGGCGTCGATCGGCAGAATGCGCCCGTCGAAGGCGCGGCCCACCCGGTTGTCCAGCCAGTCGCGCAGGGCGGGACCTTGCGTCTTGTCTTTGCGCTCGGCGCGAGCGACCGCGGTTTCAAGCTCCAGCAAGGTCAGGGCCGAAAGGAACAGGCTGGTCCGCGCCGCCCCGGACGCCCACGCGGTCAGGGCGGGGTCCGCGCGACCGCCCTTGGCCTCGCGGAGGGCGTAGACGACCTCGGTGTCCAGGAGGTGCATCAGCGCTCCCAGGTCTCCGACGCGCGGGCGGACGGCAAGTCCAGCGCGGGAAGGGCGGGCATGGCCAGGAGGTCGACGATCGTCTCGGTCTGGCCGGTCAGTCGTCGGTAGGTCTCGATGCTGAGCAGCACGTGCGTGGGCTTGCCGCGGTCGGTGACGAAGACCGGCTCGAGTCGCGCCGCGCGCTTGGCCTGGCTGACGTCCTGATTGAACTCGCGGCTGGTAAGGACCTTCATCGCGCGCTCGCGGGGCTGGAATGACAGGGCTGTCTGTAGGTACGTTACTACATAGTGCTGTTCCGGCAACAGAAAATTCGCCAGCAAAAACAATCTGCTGACAAGCGAGTCAAAAACGCTTTCCGGGGATTGCGCCGGCGGACGTTCTCTGGTCGCCATGGGGCAAAGGCGCAAAGCCAAGACGATCTATTAGGGGGCTACCTGTGGCAGACCTGTTTGCCGACACGCTGAAGACCGCGTCCGAAATCCTCTCGCCGCATGGCCCGGCCACCGCGGGCGCCGCCCACAGCTACGCGCCGGGCGACTTCTCCATCCATTTCTTCCTGCAGCTGGCCGTGATCCTGCTGGCCTGTCGCGTCGTCGGCTGGCTGGGCAAGAAGCTGCTGGCCCAGCCGCAGGTGGTCGGCGAGATGATCGCCGGCGTGATCCTGGGCCCGTCGCTGCTGGGCTTCCTGTTCCCGGACTTCCAGCTGGCGCTGTTCCCCAAGGAGACCAAGAACGTCCTGTACGTCGGCGCGCAGCTGGGCGTCGGGCTCTACATGTTCATGGTCGGGACCAGCTTCCAGGCGGGCCACTTCAAGGCCAAGGCCAGGAGCGCGATGAGCGTCTCGTTCGCCGGCATCGCCGCGCCGTTCATCATCGCCGCGATCATCACGCCGTTCCTGCTGAAGGTGCCCGGCCTGTTCGCGCCGAGCATCAGCCAGGCCAACGCCACCCTGTTCATGGGCGCGTGCATCGCGCTGACGGCTTTCCCGATGCTGGCCCGGATCATCAACGAGCGGGGCCTGGCCAAGACCTCGCTGGGCACGCTGTCGCTGACGGCCGGCGCCTTCGACGACGCGGTCTCGTGGTGCGTGCTGGCCCTGGTGCTGGCGACCTTCGGCGGCGGGCCGGGCCTGGCGATCCTGGCGATCGGCGGCGGTCTGACCTACGTCGTCTTCATGGTCGTGTTCGGCAAGCGCGTCCTCGCGCCGCTGGGCCGCATGGTCGAGCGCGACGGCGAGATGAGCATGACCGTCCTGGCCCTGACCCTGATGGCCTTCTGCCTGTCGGCCTTCCTGATGGACGCCGTCGGCATCCACGCCATATTCGGCGGCTTCCTGCTGGGCGTCTTCATGCCGCGCGGCCTGTTCGTCGAGGAGCTGAAGAAGAAGGTCGAGCCGATCGCGGTCGTGCTGCTGCTGCCGATGTTCTTCACCTATTCGGGCCTGAACACCCGGATGGACATGGTCAACTCGGTGGAGCTGCTGCTGATCGCGCTGGGCGTCCTGGCCTGCTCGATCCTGGCCAAGTGGGGCGCCTGCTACGCCGCCGCCCGCCTGACCGGCGAGAACCACGCCACCGCCATGGGCATCGGCGCCCTGATGAACTCGCGCGGCCTGATGGAGCTGATCATCATCAACATCGGCCTGCAGAAGGGCATCATCGGCCCGACCCTGTTCTCGATGCTGGTGCTGATGGCCATCGTCACCACGGTGATGGCCAGCCCGCTGTTCGAGGTCGTCTACGGCAAGAAGGCCCGCGCCAGCGGCGAGCTGGGCGCGGTTCCCGACGGGGCGGGGGCGTAAGGCTCCCGCGCTACTTCTTGGCTTCCTTGACGGCGTCCTTCAGTTCGCCCTGCTTCACGTTGCCGGCGACCTGGTCCTTCTTGCCTTCGGCCTTGAGGTCCTTGTCGCCGACGATCTCGCCCGCGCCGGACTCGATCTTGCCCACGGTCTCCTGCTTGCGGCCGGCATCCTTGTCGCAGGCGGCCAGGCCCGCCACGGCGAAGGCGATCGTCAGGGGAAGGAGGAGGCGGTTGGTCATGAGAAGGCTCCGAAGCTTGGGTGTGTCGCGCTCTAGAACGCGAACGGAGCCGTAGCGATCCCGGCGGGGTTCAGGCCAACGCCCGCTCCTCGAAGCCGAAGCGATTGATCTGGGCGATCAGATCGCGATGGCCGGGCAGGTCCTGGGTGGCGCGATCGGCGAAGCCGCGGATCTTGGCGAACAGCTTGGCCGCGCCGGCCGCGTCCGGAAACTCGTCCGCGCCGTCGGCCAGATCGGTCGGAAACCCCATGCCGTAGAGAATGTACTGGTAGTTGAAGAAGGCGAAGGTCTCGAGATCCAGGATGAAGTCGAACCGCGCCGGCGGCCGGTGACGCCACTGCTCCAGCAGTTCCTGGAGCCGCTCGGGGATCGTGGCCGGGTTGGTGTTCTCGCGCCAGAAGCGCTCGGGGCGACGGCTGAGCGCGTAGTGCAGCTTCAGGAACACGATGATGTTCTCGTAGCGCGCGGCCATCAGCTCGTTGAAGCGACGGGCCGGAGCGCTGACGGGCCCTGTGTGCGGGAAGAGTTCGGCGATCATCGCCACGGCCGCCTCGATCAGCACGACGCCGGTGGACTCCAGCGGCTCCAGGAAGCCGGCCGACAGGCCCACGGCCACGCAGTTGCTGATCCACTGCTTCTGGCGATAGCCAGCCTCGAAGGTCAGGCGACGGGTCTCGACCTCGGCCCCGCCGACGTAGGCGCGCAGGATCGCCTCGGCGCGGTCATCGTCGATGTGGTCGCTGGAATAGACGCAGCCGACGCCGCGTGCGCCCGACAGGCCGATATCCCAGAGCCAGCCGGCCTCGTGGGCGGTGGCGACGGTGTAGCTCTGGATCGGCGCGTCGGGGCGGTCGTAGGGCGCACGGCAGGCCACGGCCCGGTCGGCGAACAACACCGGCCGCGCCGACTTGAACGGCGCGTTCAGCGCCTTGCCGATCAGCTCCGCGCGAAAGCCGCTGCAGTCGATATAGAGGTCGGCGGTCAGCTCGCCGTGCTCGGGCGAGACGATGCGGGCGATGGCGCCGGTCTCGTCCAGGACGGCCTCGCCGACATGGCCCTCCAGGTGGCGCACGCCCAGCTCTTGCGCCCGCTCGGCCAGCACCTGCGCCAGCTTCGCCGCGTCGAAGTGGTAGGCGTAGTTCAGCGGGCCGGCGAAGTCGCTCTCGTGCGGGCGCTTGGGCGCGCGGGCCGCGTCCGCGACACGGGCCTGGATCGTCACGGCCTCGGCGAACGGCGCGCGCGTCGCCTCGTCTTGCAGCAGCCAGTAGGGCGCCAGGCTGACCCCGTCGGTCGAGAACGGCGCCTCGAATGGGTGGAAGAAGCTGTGGCGACGTCCTTCTCCAGGCGCGTGAGCCCAGTCGACGAAGCGGATGCCCTGCTTGAAGGTCGCCGAGGTCTGGCGGATGAAACGCGCCTCGTCGATCCCCAGGAACTGAAGGGTGTTGCGAATGGTCGGGAAGGTCGCCTCGCCGACGCCGATGGCGCCGATCTCGGGCGACTCCAGCACGGTGATCGACAGGTGCGCCTGCTCGCCGATTCGCAGGGCCTTGGCCAGGTAGGCGGCCGTCAGCCAACCGGCCGTTCCGCCGCCCACGATCAGGATGCTTCGCCCCCGCTTCATGGCACCTAGATATCAGAGTTCGCGGGACAATTGGCGCGTTTAGACGACGGCTCCACGTCGAAGCGGGACCCGGTCCGGGGCGGATTGTCCGTCCACGCGGTAACGTTGCTTGCGGTCCTGAAACTTGTCCGACATATAATGTTACCTTGTGAGACATCGTCCCATAAGATGGGAGTTCTCGCAAAATGGGAGCTGAACCGGATCAACCGGGAGCCTCGGGTTGGAAACGTTAGGGGCGCGGCGAAACCGGCCCTGTCAGGAGGGTCGTATGTCGTCCAAGCACGGCTGGAATTCGGGCTGCTCGCTTCTCGCGCTGGCCATGGCGGGCGCAATGATCGCCCAGGGCGCGAAAGCGCAAACCGTTGAAGAGAACGCCGTCGAAGAGGTGGTCGTCACTGGCTTTCGGGCCAGCCTGCAGAGCGCGCTGAGCGTGAAGCGCCAGTCCTCCGGCGTGGTCGACGCCATCAAGGCCGAGGACATCGCCGACTTCCCCGACGCCAACCTCGCCGAGTCGATCCAGCGTGTGCCGGGCGTCTCGATCACTCGCGTCGCCGGCGAGGGCCGGACGATCACCGTGCGCGGCCTGCCGCCAGCCTTCACCCGCGTCCGCATCAACGGCATGGAAGCCCAGTCGACCAGTGGCGCGACGACCAGCGATCGCGGCGCCAACCTTGGCCGCGGCTTCGACTTCAACACCTTCGCCTCGGAGCTGTTCAGCGGCATCACGGTGCGCAAGACCGCGCAGGCCGAGGTGATCGAAGGCTCGCTGGGCGCGACGGTCGACCTGGAGACCGCGCGGCCGCTGGATCAGAAGGGCCTGACCTTCGTGCTGGGCGCGGCCGCCGGCTACAACGACCTGTCCAAGAATTCCGACCCGAAGGTCACCGCCGTGCTGGGCAACCGCTGGGACACGGCCTGGGGCCAGTTCGGGGCGCAGGCGTCGCTGGCCTGGAGCAAGCGCAAGTTCCTGGAGGACCAGTGGGGCTCGGGCGGCTGGAACCCCGCGACAGTCGACGGCGGCTTCTGCACGCCCGTGGGCCGCGCGACGCAGAACCCGGCCAACAACGCCGCCAACGGCACGGACGCGGCCAACTGCGCCACCGGCGTCGCTCGACCCGCAGCCAATGACACCGTCTTCGACCAGGCCAACCGCTCGACCGTGTTCTTCCCGCGCCTGCCGCGCTACGGCCGGTTCCACCATGACCAGGAGCGCACCGGCGCGACCCTGGCCCTGCAGTGGAAGCCGACCTCGCGCACCTCGCTCAGCTTCGACGCCCTCTATTCCGACTACGACGTCAAGCGCGAGGAGAACTGGCTGGAGGGTTTCTCGTTCGCCCGCGCCATCAGCCAGAACGGCAAGCCGCAGACCGCCGTCCGCGAGCTCGTGCTGCGTAACGCTGGAACCAGCCACACCGCCGGCGTCAATTTCGGCCAGACGGTCTATGACGTCGACTACGCCCGCTTCGACGGCGTCGACGTTCGCTCAGACACTCAGCACGACGAATTCCAGAACGTCTTCCAGCAGTACACCTTCGCGGGCACGCACGAGCTGACGGACCGGATCACGGTCAAGGGCCTGATCGGCTATTCGAAGTCGGACTACGACCAGCCGATGACGACGACGATCATGTTCCAGCGTCCGAACACGAGCATGACGATCGACTTCCGCAAGAACCGCGACCAGCCGATCATCACCCACGGCTTCGACGTCACGGACGCCTCGCTCTACAGCTTCGCCGCCCCGAACGCCGAGGTCCGGCTGGCCCAGACCTTCACGACCAATATCTATCGCACCGTCGACCTGAACCTGGCCTGGGCGGTCGACGACGCCCTGACCGTGAAGTTCGGCGGGCACTATGACGAGTTCTCGTTCGACACCTCGACCTTCCAGCGGCCGAACAACTTCCTGGTCCCGAGCTTCACCTCGGCGGAGCTGCAGAACCTGACCAAGGTCGTGTCCGGCTTCGGCGGCCATGGCATCGACAGCGGCGTCTTCCCCAGCAGCTGGGCGACGATCGACTACGACAAGTTCGTCGCCAATCAGAACCTCTACAGCAAGAGCGGCCTCTACAACCTGGCGCCCAACTACGGCGGCATCCGGCGCGTCGACGAGAAGGTGACCTCGGCCTATCTGCAGGCCGACCTGCGCACCGAGATCGGCGGCTTGCCGGTGCGGGGCGATGTGGGCTTCCGCTTCGCCCGCACCGAGCTGGAGTCGCGCGGCTACCAGATCGGCCTGACCCCGCAGCAGGTCACGGCCGAGCACGCCTATGACGACGTCCTGCCGTCGCTGAACGTCTCGGTGGATGTCACGCCCGACCTCGTCCTGCGCTTCTCCGGCGCCAAGACGGTCTCGCGGCCCGAGCTGAACTTCCTGACCCCGGGCGGCAGCCTGAACCTGACCGGCACGCCGTCGATCAACTCGGGCAACCCGACGCTGGATCCCATCCGCGCCTGGACGGCCGACGTCGGCGCCGAATGGTACTTCGCCCCCGGCGCGATCCTGGGCGTGGGGCTCTTCTACAAGGACATCGAGACCTACGTTCAGAACCAGTCCCAGCAGCTGACCTTCCGCCAGACCGGTCTGCCGATGGCGTTGCTGGGTTCCTCGGGCGTCGATCCGGACAACACCCCGATCACCGTGACCCGGCCGCTGAACACGCCGGGCGGGCCGCTGAAGGGCTTCGAGATCAACTACCAGCAGGCCTTCACCTTCCTGCCGGGCTTCCTGCGCCACACCGGGGCGCTGGTGAACTACACCTATGTCGACAGCCAGATCGAGTACTTCCTGGCGGCCGGCGGCGTCACCACCAACGACCTGATCGGCCTGTCCAAGAACGCCTACAACGCCACGCTCTACTACGAGGACAGCAAGTTCAGCGCCCGCGTCTCGGCCTCGTACCGCGACAAGTCGATCGTGGCCCTGCCGGCCAACAATCCGCTGCAGGACCTGGAGGGCTACTCGCCGAACCTGACGGTCGACATGGCCGCCTCGTACCAGATCAACGACCACTTCAAGCTGTCGCTGGAAGGGCTGAACATCTTCGACCGCTTCAACCGGCAGTTCATCGACTCCGACCGGGACAGCACCTTCGTCTACACCCACACCGGGCGTCAGTTCAGCCTGGGCCTGCAGTACAAGTTCTAGGGCGTGACCTCGCGGGCGCGTTTCGGCGCGCCCGCGTTTTCTCGGCTTAGCGCTTCGGCGTGATCTTGATCACCTTGCCGTCGTCTTCGTCGGTCACGACGTAGATCGCGCCGTCGGGGCCGACCCGGACGTCGCGGACGCGCCCGCCGATGTCGGTGAACAGGCGCTCCTCGCCGACCACCTTGCCGTCCTTCAGCACCAGGCGATCGACGTGCTGCTCCCGCAGCGAGCCGATCAGCAGGCTGCCCTTCAGGGCCGGGAACAGGCTGGCCTCATAGAAGGCCATGCCCGAGGGGGCGATCACCGGATCCCAGTAATAGACCGGCTGCGTGAAGCCCTCCTTCTGGGTGACGCTGTCGGGAATGGGCTTGCCGGAATACTCCTCGCCATAGGTGACGACAGGCCAGCCGTAGTTCTTGCCGGGCTCCGGACGGTTCAGCTCGTCGCCGCCGCGCGCGCCGTGCTCGACGGTCCAAAGAACGCCCGCGGGATCCAGGGCGGCCGCCTGGATGTTGCGGTGGCCCAGCGACCAGATGTCGGGCTTGGCGCCGGCGGTCTTCACGAACGGGTTGTCGGCCGGGATCGAGCCGTCGGCGTTGATCCGGATGACCTTGCCCAGGGTGGCGTCCAGGTGCTGGGATTGCACGCGGCCCGCCAGGATCGAGCGCTCGCCGGTGGTGATGAAGAGCTTGCCGTCGGGCGCGAAGACCAGGCGGCCGCCGAAGTGCAGGGCGCTGTCCATCTTGGGCGCCTGGCGCCAGATGACCTGGACGTTGTCCAGCTTGGGGGCGGCGCCCAGCGAGAGCTTGCCGCGCGCCACGGCCGTGCCGTTCACGCCGCCCTCGGCCTCGGCGTAGCTCCAGTAGATCAGGCCGTTGGTCGCGTAGGCCGGGTCGGTCGTCACGTCCAGCAGACCGCCCTGGCCCTCGGCGAACACGGCGGGCAGGCCGGCGACGGCGGGCGAGAGCTTGCCGTCCTTGGACAGCACCCGCAGGCGTCCGGCCCGCTCGGTGACCAGGATCTCGCCCGACGGCAGGAAGGTCAGGCCCCACGGGTGATCGAGGCCGCTGGCCAGCACCTGGTACTGGCCTTGGGTGTTGGAGTTCAGGCCCGGCGCGCGGGTCTGGTTCGGGAAGGCCGGCTTCTGCTCGGGGACGTTCGGCGGCCGGGTCTCGACGGGCGCGCCGGCTTGGCCGGACGCGGGGCCGGGCTGAGCGGGTGCGGGACCACAGGCCACGAGGGCGGCGGCGAGGGCGGAGGCGGCGGTCAGCAGGGAGGTGCGCATGGCGGGGAGCTTAAGACGGTTTCGGGGGAGGGGGCTAGCGGCTCAAGGTCTGAGACGAAGGATCGACAGCCAACTCCCGCCGCTCTTCGCTCGCCGCGCGCGCCAGCTCCAGCAGGTCCATCACCCGCAGGGCCTCATCCACCGGCACGGGCGAGGGCGCGCCGGTGACGATCGCTTCGCGGACGCCGGCGTAGAAGGCGCGGTAGTCGGCCGGCTCGGGGCTGACGTCGGCGTGGACCTGGACGTCGTTCTCGACCGTGGTCAGCACGCCGTGGCGGCTGTCGCGGCCATAGCCCGGCGCGCCCGGGACCATGCCGGCCTTCAGCTGGGCCTCCTGCGGGTCGAGGCCGTGCTTGACGAAGCTGCCGCCGGTCCCGTGGACGGCGAGACGCAGATCGCTGGCGGCGGTCAGCAGGCTACCGTGCAGGATCACGCGCAAGGTCGGATAGCGCAGCACCACGTGGAAGTAGTCGTCCGCTCCGGCGCCGGGGCGCTGGACGCCGATGTCGGCCGAGATCGCCAGCGGCTCGCCGAACAGCGCGAGGGCCTGGTCCAGCAGGTGTGGACCAAGGTCCATCCACGCGCCCGCACCAGGTCCCGCCCGCTCGCGCCAGCGGTCGCGGACCACCGGGCGGAAGCGGTCGAAGTGGCTCTCGTATTGGACGATCTGGCCCAGACCGCCCTCGGCGATCAGGCGCCGGAGGGTCAGGAAGTCGCTGTCCCAGCGGCGGTTGTGAAACACGGTCAGCAGCTTGCCCGCGCGGTCGGCGGCCCTGGCCATGGTCCGAGCCTCGGCGACGGTCAGGGCGAAGGGCTTGTCGACCACCACGTGCTTGCCGGCTTCCAGGGCGGCGATCGCCTGGGGCGCGTGCAGGGCGTTGGGCGTGGCGACGACCACCAGCTCGATCGCGGGATCGGCGAGGGCAGCGTCCAGGTCGGCGACGACCCGAACGTCCGGATGATCGGCGGCGACCTTGGCCGGGTCGCTCGACACCACGGTCGCCAGCGCGAGGCCTGGCGTGGCGGCGATCAGCGGAGCGTGGAAGGTCTTGCCGACATAGCCGTATCCGACCAGGGCGACATTCACGGTGCGAGAGTGGGGCATGGCGCAGCTTTAAACGAAAAGGGCCGGGGATTGCTCCCCGGCCCGGATCGCGATCGCGTGAAGCGCGACTTGTTTGTTGCCGCGCGTTCGGGCGGTTTAACCGCTCACACTTAAACCTAACGCGCTCTAGATCTTCACCGGCTCCATCTTGGGCGTCAGCAGGTGGACGACCAGAAGGGCGATCAGATAGGCGCTGCCGGCGACCAGGAAGATCGGCGCATAGGTGCCGATGCTGTCCAGGACGCTGCCGATGTACTTCGAGAACACCATGCCGCCAAAGGCGCCCAGCATGCCGCCGATGCCGACGACCGAGCCGACCGCGCCGCGCGGGAAGACGTCCGAGGGCAGGGTGTAGAGGTTGGCGGAGAAGCCTTGGTGAGCCGCGGTGGCGACGCCGATGATCAGCACGGCCAGCCAGACCGAGCTGGCGTACGAGGCGAAGATCACGGGCACGGCCAGCAGAGCGCAGACCAGCATGGTCAGCTTGCGCGCCTTGTTGATGCTGGCGCCGTTCTTCATCAGGGTCGACGACATCCAGCCGCCGGCCACGCTGCCGACGTCCGACAGCAGGTAGATGGCGATCAGCGGCGGGCCGAAGGTCTTCAGATCCAGGCCGTAGCGCTTGCCCAGGAAGTCCGGCAGCCAGAACAGGAACATCCACCAGATCGGGTCGATCAGGAACTTGCCCAGGGCGTAGGCCCAGGTCTCGCGCTTGGTCAGCAGCTTGGTCCAGGCGATCTTCTCGACCGGATCGGCGGGGTCCTGCTCAATGTGAGCCAGCTCGGTCGCCGACAGGTTCTTGGCCTCGCGCGGCGTGCGATAGACGAGCAGCCAGATCGGCAGCCAGATCAGGCCCGCGACGCCGGTGACGATGAAGGCCATCTGCCAGCCGAAGGCCAGCACGATGCCCGGCACGACCAGCGGCGTGACGATGGCGCCGATATTGGTGCCGGCGTTGAACAGGCCCGTGGCGAAGGCGCGCTCCTTCTTGGGGAACCATTCGGCCACGGCCTTGATGCCGCCCGGGAAGCCGCCGGCTTCACCGATGCCCAGGCCCATGCGCGCGGCGATGAAACCGCTGATGTGACTGGCGCCGGCGTGGGCGATGTGGGCGATCTGCCAGATCAGGAAGGCGATGCCGAAGCCCCAGCGGGCCCCGATCTTGTCCATGATCTTGCCCCAAGCCAGGTACGCCACGGCGTAGGCCAGCTGGAAGTAGAAGACGAGGTCCGCGTAGTGCGTCTCGTCCCAGCCGAACTCCTTGGACAGGTCCGCCTTGAGCAGGCCGATCGTCTGACGATCGACGTAGTTGATGACCATCGCCGCGAACAGCAGGGTGACGATCACCCAGCGGTACCGTCCGATCTTCTCGGAGGGCCCTTCAGGCATTGGTGGGGGCGCTTTTGAAACGTCCATGGACCTTGGCCTTCCTTCCCTTGGTTTCTTTTATTTCGCCGGAACGGCGACGCAGTCCACGGTTCCGAACGGGCCGAAATCGACGTGGGCCACGTCGCCGGCCGCCACGTCGTGAATGCCCGTGGTGGCGCCGGTCGTGACGATCATGCCCTTCTTCAACGGCTTGCCGCGCGCGGCGACCGCGCCCAGCAGGAAGGCGAGCGCGGCCAGGGGCGAGCCAGGAATGGTCGCCGCGGTGGCCTTGCCCAACGACTTGCCGTTGATGATGGTCTCGACGGGCATATCCTCCCAGGCGATGTCGCGCCAGTTGGAAATGGCCTGACCAATGATCTGACCATCGTTATTGCCGAAGTCAGAGGCCACGACGGTGGGGCCCAGGGCGTTGATGGTCTTCAGCGGGCTGCCGGCGATCTCGACGCCGACCAGCAGCTCGCCCACGTAGTCGGCGGCTTCCTCGGCGGTCCACTGGGTCTTGTCGGCCGGGGCGTCCTTGCCCAGGCGGATGATGAACTCGGCCTCGACGGCGCAGAAGCCGCCCTCGATGGCGCGGAAGGTGTTGGGCTGACCGTTCGTGTTGGCCTGCTGGACCTTGGACTTGAAGATGCAGCCGGCCAGGCGCTCGGCGCCCAGGCGCTCGCGGTGCTGCGGCGGGACGAGCCCCACCTTCCAGCCGACCAGCTCGTCGGGCCACAGGTCGATGGCGATATCCTGCACCGCATAGCCGTCGGCCATGGTGGCGGGAATCACGTCACCGGGATAGCCGGGGACGGAAACACCCTCTTGGCGGGCCTTTACGAACTGGGGAGCAATGGCCGCGGGGGTGAACGCCTCGCTATCGGCCTCAGAAACGGTCACGCCGTGGATCCTCCCTAGAATTCGGCTCAAGCCCGGCTTGGCGGGTTTGCCCGAGTCTCTAGTGGAAACCGGTGTCATTGACAATGAGGCGCTCACCGTCGGGCGGTCGGGGGGAGCGGAGGCTCGGCCGCTTGACACTGGCGACAGCGCGTATAGCGTCGCCGAGAATTACGGACGTAAGCGCCATGCATATCACCGCCGCCGAAGCCCATGTCATGGAAGCGCTATGGCGCCGCGCCCCGCTGTCCGCCGACGAGCTGGTCGCCGAGGTCGGCGGCGCGCAGAACTGGGGCGAGGCGACCGTCAAGACGCTGATCAACCGCCTTCTGAAGAAGAAGGCGATCAAGTCCGAGCGCGCCGAGGGGCGTCACGGCTATCGGCCGCTGGTCGATCGCAGCGCCTATGTCCAGGCCGAGAGCCAGGGTCTGCTGGACCGTCTGTTCGACGGCCAGCTGGCCCCGCTGATCAGCCACTTCGCCCAGCACCGCCCGCTGAAGGCCGACGAGGTCGAGCGGCTGAAGAAGCTGATCGACGGGCTGGAAGAGCGGCGCTAGCCGTCTAGAGATACGGCCCCCACATCATCACGATCGCGCCGTAGATCCCCGCCGCCACATAGGCGGTCGATGCGAAGATCAACGTGCTGACGGCCAGCTTCAGGGCCGGTCTGGAGCTACGCTCGGCCGCGAAGTAAAGCTCGAGGATCGCTAGCGGGATCAGATAGCTGCCGAACGTCAGCACGATGTCCGCCGGGCCGTCCATCCGTTTGGTCATGCCGATCGGGCGCCCGTTCACGACGATCCAGCCCATCAGGCCGACGCGCAGGAACCAGACGCCGCTGACCACCATGAACGTCCGCATGGCCCAGCGTCGATGCTGGTCGAAACGCCTGGCCAGGGCCGCGCGCCAGGCCAGGACGGCGAAGGTCAGGATCAGGGCGGCGTCGAGCAGAATGGCGACGGCGGAGATAACCGAAAGATAGCTCCCGCGCGCGATCGCCATCCAGGCGCCGCCCAGCGCCAGGAAGCAGGCCACGACCAGGAAGGTCCGACCCGTCCAGCGGTGGAGGCCGGGGGCGGCGCGCCGCAGGGGAGGGACGAGCTGGGCCAGCCCGGCCAGCGTCACGACCGCGGCCAGCAGGACGTGGGCGGCGAACATCGCGTTGCCGGTATGGTCGCCCTGGACGTAGCCGGTGATCAGAGGCTTGTCGTTCCAGGCGGCGAAGCGCCCGGACGCCGTGCGGGTCCCGTAGAACGCCAGGATGAAATAGATGAACGCCGCCTGGCCCGCCACGGCGACGGCGAACCAGGTGCTGGCCGCCCATCGCAAGACGCTTCGCGCGTCCACGCCGGCTTCGCGCGCGGGAATTTCGTTGCTCGACATAGGACCTCCTCGGCGGCCGACGACGGGTCGGGCGCGGGCAAGTCGATGGGGCGGCGGACGGCGCGTCGTCTCGCCGATTTGGAAATCGACCAAAGATTCCTTCGGCGGCCGGCTCGACAAGACCGCGCGAAGCTGCGCGATGATGGGCGGCGAACCGGCTAGATGGCGTATGAGCTCGACGCTGCTTTCATTGACCTTGGACACCGCGCCCGCCACGCCGCCGAAGCGGCCCGGGCGATTGGCGGCGCATTGGGCGCTGACGACTGGATCGCTCGCCTGCTTCGTGCTGGGTCAACTGCTGGGCGCGAACGCCGGAATGCTGGCCGCGCCGCTGGCCATAGGCGGCGGAGCCGGCTGCGCGTTCTCATGGCTTTTCACGCGGGCGGTCTTTGATCCTCGCGAGCACGACGCGCGCTGGTCCCGGATCGTGGCGCTGGTCGTCTTCCTGACGGGGCTGTTCCCGATCCTGGGTCTGCTGGAAGGCCCGGCCGCGCGAATGATCCAGAACACGCACGCCCTGGGAAGCTCGACAGTTCTGCTGCTGACCTTCGTCGAGCCGTTCAACGGCTTTCGTCGCGAGCTGCCGGCGGCCGAGAAGCGCTTCCGCGTCATCTTCGTGGCCGTGTACGCGCTGCTGATGGGCAGTTCCGTCTTGGCGGTCAATCAGCCGGACGGGGCGGGCGCGGCCATCGATCACGATGTCGCCGAACGGGTCAAGACGATCTGCGCGGGCTTGGCGCTGCTGCTTTGCGGCGCGGCGACGTGGTTCCGCGCCGGTCACCCGCTGTCGGCGCCCAAGCGGCGGCGCGAGACTCCGACGGCGGACGCCGCCGAAGACGCCGATCTGGCTCGGCGCATCACCTCCGTCTTGCGCGAGGACGCGTTTCACGCCGCGCCCCATCGCAAGGTCGCCGATCTGGCCCGTCGCCTGGGTGAGCCGGACTACAAGATCAGCCGGTGCGTCACCGCCTCGCTGGGCTTCGCCAACTTCAACCAGATGCTGAACACCTATCGCATCGCGCGGGCCAGGGAGATGCTGGCCGACCCGGCCCTGCGCAACCGATCGATCCTGCTGATCGCGCTGGACTGCGGATTCGGATCGATCGGACCGTTCAACCGCGCCTTCAAGGCCGCGGCGGGCGTGACCCCGCGCGCGTTTCGCACCGCCAGCCTGCGAGAATCCTAGGCGCGCATGGCCTTGGCTTCCGGCCCTTGCGCCCTGAGCGCCTTGGACGCCACGTCCAGGCTGCGGACCGGCGAGGGCTCTTCCTGCTGACCCTCGTCATCCGGCCCGGGCCGTCCGCGCAGCGCGGCCACGAAGTTGTCGCGCCAGGCGGTGACGTCCTCGCGGCGGACATTATCGAACAAGGCCTCCCAGCGCTGCTTGCGCTCGTCCTGGCTCATGGAGAGAGAGCGCTCCAAGGCGTCGGAGATTTCCTCCGGGCTGTTCGGGTTGATGATCAGGGCTTCCTTCATCTGCCGGGCCGCCCCGGCGAAGCGGGAGAGGATCAGCACGCCGGGATCGTCCGGATTCTGGGCCGCCACATATTCCTTCGCCACCAGGTTCATGCCGTCGCGCAGCGGCGTCACCAGCGCCGCCTTCGCCGCGCGGTAGACGCCCGCCAACTCGTCCCGCCGGTAGGAGCGGTTCACGTAGCGGATCGGCGTGAAGTCCATCTCGGCATAGGCGCCGTTGATCCGGCCGATCAGGCCGTCCAGCCGTCCGCGCAGGTCCTGATAGGCCTCGACCTCGTCGCGTGAGATCGGCGCGACCTGCAGCAGCATGACCTCGCGACGCATATCCGGGTGATCGTGCAGGAAACGCTCGTAGCCGATCAGCCGTTCTTCCAGGCCCTTGGAATAGTCGAGGCGGTCGACGCCCACGATCATCTTGCGGAAGACGCTGTGGGCCATCATCCGGTCGTAGGTCTTTCGCGCGTTGTCGCTCTTGACGATCTCGGCGAAGTCCTGGGCGTCGACGCCGATCGGGAAGGCGGCCGCGCAGGTCCGCCGGCCGAACGCCACCAGCTCGCCTCGGGCGTTCTTCGCGCCCTGCACCTCCGAGAACACATAGCCCTCGAACGCCTGCAGCGACTCCTCGGTCTGGAAGCCGATGAGGTCGTAGTCGAACAGCGCCTCCACAAGCTGGCGGTGGCGGGGCAGCGTCACGACCAGCTGATGGGCCGGCCAGGGGATGTGCAGGAAGAAACCGATCCGATTGGTGATCCCCATGCGGCGCAGCTCCCGCGCCACCGGGATCAGGTGATAGTCGTGCACCCAGACGATGTCGTCCGGCTCGATCAGCGGCGCCAGGGTCTCGGCGAAGCGACGATTGACGCGGTCATAGCCTTCGCCGAACGAGCGGTCATACGCAGTCAGGTCCACGCGGTAGTGGAACAGCGGCCACAGCGTCTTGTTGGCGTAGCCGTTATAGTACTCCTGGTAGTCGGTCTCCTCGAGGTCGACGGTCGCGACCGTGACGCCCTCGATCCGCTGCATGTTCAGCTGACCGGTGAACTCCGGAATGGTCTTGCCGCTCCAGCCGAACCAGATGCCGGAATACTCGCGCAGGGCCGCGGCGAGGGCCATGGCCAGGCCGCCGACGCTGCCTTCGCCGCCCTCGGCGGGGTTGGGCGGATTGACCCGGTTGGAGACGACGATGAGCCGGCTCATGCGTGGACCTCCGCGTTCTCCGTCAGATGTTCCAGCCAATCCAGAACCGCGTCCGGACCCTCCAGGTGGAAGTGGGCCTGGGTCGGGCGCGGCTTGCCGGCCAGCACGCCAAAACCGCCGAGGCGGCGCGCGGCGGCGAAGCCATCTTCGTCGGTGAGGTCGTCGCCCAGGAAGATGGGGGTCGCGCCGACGAACGGCGCTTCGGTCAGGAAGGCGGTCACGGCCGAGCCTTTGTCGGCGCCCGGCGTGCGCAGCTCCGCCACCATGTCGCCCAGTTGCAGGACGAGGCCCGTCGACTGGGCCAGGCGCTCGGCCGCCTCGATCACCGCCTCGGCGCAGCTCGGAGCGTTGCGATAGTGCAGGGCGACGCTGAGGGTCTTGTCCTCGAACAGCAGGCCGCGTTCGCAATCGGCCAGCTCGCCCAGGATGCGACGGGCGTCCTCCAGGCCGGCGTGCGGCTCGAGCTCGACCACGCCACCGCCCGCGGTGCGCCGCACCAGGCCATGGATCGCGGCGATCGCCGGAACGCCGCCGCTCAGGATGTGGTCGAGGTCCGGCAGCGATCGTCCGCTGACCACGGCCACGCGGTCCTCGAACCGCTGGCGCAGGCGCGCGATGACCCGCGCGCGTCGCGGATTGGGGCCGACGTCGTCGGGGCGTGGCATGATCGGCGCCAAGGTCCCGTCCAAGTCCAGGAACAGGGCCGCGCGAGGTGGGAGATTGATCGGCGGGGGCGAGAGATCCGCGAACTCCGTCCGCACGACCGGTTGAGCCGCGGTCATGGCGAGAACCCCCTCATCTGTAAGCAACATGCGGCATGAACGCCGAACGGCCGGGTTCGATCCCCGATCACGCTGAAGCTCACGGGTTTGTGCGCGGGCGAGAGGAGGGGGCGCTCGGCGCTAGAACAAGAGCTTCCGCACGCTGAACTGAACCACCCGGCCGCGAGGATCCAGGTAGTCCTGCTGGTAGGTCACCGGGGTCACGCCCGTGCCGTCCCGGACCGTCTGCTGGGCGTCGAACAGGTTGTTGACGCTCAAGGTCAGGCGCGTGCCGCGCAGGATCGGGTGCTTTTGGACCAGGTCTCGTCGCGCGCCCAGATTGGCGAACAGGCGCAGGTTGACGGTGGCGAGGCTGGAAAAGTCCAGATCCGTCGTCGCCCCGCCCGCGCCCGCCTCGACGTGCGTGCCGCTCTTCCAGTTGGCCGAGAGGCGCGCGCCGAGGCCGTAGCGGGTGATCCCCGCCTGCGCCTCGATCTCGTTGCGGGCCTGGCCGCCGCCCGACCCGATCACGTCGCCGTTCAGAAGATCGAGGACCGGCAGGCCGTCGGCGATCGTCACGCGCTCCTTCAGATGGACCGTGTGGAACAGCGCCAGCTGCAGGCGCGTGGCGCGCGGGTTGCCGCCGCCGCCGCCCCGTCCGCCGAACCCGCCGCCGAACCCGCCGCCGCCAGGGCCGCGTGCGCCGTCACCGCGTCCGCCGCCGTCGAAGCCGGTGCGCGGAACCGTGTCACCGACCGCCGGCGCCTGCTGCTGAGCGTTGGGGTCGGATGGCGTGTCGGTCGGCGACGGCTGCGGACGATCGGCGGCCGTGTCCGCGCTGGCCTGAGCGGCCTGGCCGCCGCCAAAGCGCGAGCGGAACTCTCCGGGCTGCGGCGGCGGAGCGCTGCCGATCTGGCGCGAGAAGTTGAAGCCCCAGCGGATCTGCTCGCTCTCGCGCTTGGCGAAGTTGACGGGCCGGGTGTCGATCCGCGTCAGAACGCCATTGGCGTCGCGCGTGAAGCGGTCGGGGAAGGCCGCCTCGACCGCCGCCGTGGCCGCCGGGAAGCTGGCGACCGGGTTGTCGATGCGCACGCGGCTGTAGTTGGCGGTCAGCGACAGGCCCTGGATCTGCTCGGGCTTGTAGGTCGCGCCCAGGCGCAGGACGTTGCGGGTCTCGGCCCTAAGGTCCGCGTTGCCGCCGCTGATCCGGGTGACGTCGACCGTCTCGCCGCGCACATAGTCGAAGACCTGGGCGTTGGGCGTGGTGATCAGCGGATCGCCCAGCTGGCTGATGCTGGGGGCGTTCTCCTGGCGCGTCGCCGAGACGATGAAGCTGACCGGCTTGATCGGCGACCAGTTCAGGCCGCCGCCGATGGTCGTCAGGCTGCCGAAGTCCGACACCGAGCGGACCGCCAGGTTCAGGTTGGTCGAGAGGTCGCCGACGCCGGCGCGCACGCCCTTGCGGCGGCTGGCCAGCGGCAGGTCGAAGCTGACCTGGGCGTTGGCGTCGCCGCGCGACAACTCGCTGTCGCTCTCCACGCCCGAACGACGCGAGGTCGCGGTCAGGCGGGAGCCCGTGACGCCCAGCTTCAGCGTGGTCGACAGGTCGCCCGCCTTCAGCTTGGCCAGCGCCCCGTTGGCGACGAGCTGCAGGTCGCCGCTGTCCGTGATCGAGCGGGCGCGGTCGGCGTTGATCGACAGGCCCGTCAGGGGCGCGAAAGGATTGAGCGTGGGGTCCAGCGCGGTCAGCCGCGTCTGCACGCCGGTCAGGTCGACGCTGCGGTCGGTCTCGGTCTTGCTGATCGCGTGGTCGTAGTTGCCGGTCAGCGACAGCCGCAGATCCTCGGTGTCGCGGTTCAGGGTGAAGCCGGCGTGGCCCGACAGATTCCGCGTGGTCTGGCCCAGAGCGTCCTGCTCGCCGAGATAGCGATACAGCGCGACGTCCTGGCCGAACGGCGAGAAGGGATCGGCCGCCGGGATCACCAGTCGCGCGCGCGCCGGCCCCAGCAGGGAGTCGCTCTGCGAGGCGGTGAGGCCCAGGTTCAGCGTCGCCGAGACGTTCTCCCGGATCGTGCGGTTGGTGACGCTGTTGATCGACACCTGCCGATTGCGCGGCAGAAGGGTTCGGGTGTCGGTGATGTCGCTGGCGTTGGCCTGGTTCGCCGTCGCCAGGAAGGCCGACAGGCTCGGCGCGGCGGTCGCGGCCGAGGCGGGGACACCCGCGACCGTCACCGGCGTCCCGGCCAGAGCGCTGAGCGCTGTCAGCTCCGCGCCCGTCGCCGGCGCGATGTTGCCGGTGAAATCGTAGAGGCCGCTATTGCCGCGGCTGACGAGATCGCGGTCGCTCTCCAGCAGCTGGTCGCTGTTCTGGATCTTGATGGCCAGATTGGTGCGGCCTTCGCGGTTCAGTCGCAGCTGGCTCCAGTTCAGTTGCTCGCTGGCCTGACCGCCCGCCGTCGAGCCGCCGACCGTGGCCTCCACGGTCGAGGCGCGGAAGCGCTGGCGCAGAACGATGTTCACGACCTTCTGATCGGCGGTGTAGCCGTACTTGAGAGCCACCTCCTCGGGCAGGATCTCGACGCGCTGGATGGCTTCGGTCGGGATGTCTCGCATCTCTCCCGGGCCCGAGATCCGCCGACCGTTCAACAGCACGACGGGCGGGCCGCCGAGACCGCTGGTGGTCTGCGGCGTCAGCTCGGTCAGCAGGTCCTCCATCGACGACACGCCGAACGAGCGCACGTCGGCGGCGGTGAAGGTCTCCTCCGGAGAAATGTCGCCCAGCACCGCGCCGAACGGCTTGCCGCTGGCGGTGATGGTGATGGCCTCGACCTCGGTGTCGAGATCCTCGGGCGTCACGGGCTTCTGGGGCGTCTGGGGCGCGGCTTGAGGCACCGGGGCCGTGGCGGGGGCGGCCGGGGCGGCCTGGGACGCGGGGGCGGTGGGCTGGGTCTCTTGGGCTTGGGCCGCGCCGGCGGCGACGCAACCCAGGAAACCGACCAGGGCCAGCTTTTGGCTCGTCAAGAAAACTCTCCGAAGTCTCGATGTCCCAGGATCGCCGATGCCTGCCGGATGTGGCGTCTGGATTTCAATGTTTGCCGGGACTGCAACATCGCGGCGTGGCGGTGGTGGCGTAGATCGCTTTTGGTCCGTTTGTAGATCGTTCGGCCATAAGTTGTCGGCATTGAGGTAGTTTTTCGGTAAGCGCCGTTTACCATTGGGTTGATAGTGTTAATCGCAAGTGTTGCTGTATCGAGTCAGGTGGAGGCGCAGGAATGCTTGTTAGAATACTTATTCTTTCGCTGGCGGGTTCTGTATTTTTTGGAACCCCGTATATGGATCGATATGTAATCCGCGATGGTCGCGAAAATGTAAAATTAGAAGTCTCGAATAGATCAAAAAGATCTGATGATCCAAAGTTTTGCGTAATCAATGGAAGATCTTTTTCTCCTGGGGCCGTTTACGATTACTGTGGTAGATTTACAGCTGGTTCCTGTGTCACGCTTTACTGTCAAAAGTGCCAGAGTGACGGTTCCTGGGGACCTCGATATGAGGCCTCCCCTACACAAGGTTGTCGATAAAAGTTAGTCCGACGCATCCGTAGAACGGCTACCCTTCGAGTTAACGGACCGATGTCCAAGGGCGGCTCAGCAGCACCGCGCAGTTGATCAGTCCCACCAGCGAATAGGTCTGCGGATAGTTCCCCCACAGCTCGCCGTCCGCGAAGCCGATGTCCTCGGAGAGCAGGCCGGCGCCGGTGCGGCGGCTCAACATGTCTTCGAACAACGCTCGCGCCTCGTCGGAGCGCCCCTGCAGGTGCAGCGCCTCGATCAACCAGAAGGTGCAGATGTTGAACGCCGTCTGGGGCGAGCCGAAGTCGTCCGGGATGGCGTAGCGCAGCAGGTAGGCGCCGCGCCGCAGGCCTTCCTCCACGGCCTTGAGCGTGGCGAGGTTGCGCGGGTCCTCGGCCTTGTGGAAGCGCAGGTCGACCAGCTGCAGCAGCGAAGCGTCCAGCTCGCCGCCCTCGAAGGTGGCGGCGAAGCGGCCGAGCTCTTCATTCCAGGCGCGATCCTCGATGACCTTGCGCACGTGGGCCGCCCGGGCGTTCCAGAACGCGGCCTTCTCGGTCAGGCCCAGCTTCTCGGCGGCGTTGCCGAGACGGTCGCACGCCGCCCAGCACATGGCCGAGGAGTAGGTGTGGACGTTGGCTCGCCCCCGGAACTCCCACAGGCTGGCGTCCGGCTGGTCGTGAAGCCGGAAAGCTTGTTCGCCGACCGGCTCCAGCGCCTCGAAGTCGTCGATCGTGGCGGGACGCAGCAAGCGCTCGTCGAAGAACGCCTGCACCGTCGACAGCACGATCTGGCCGTAGACGTCGTTCTGGATGTGCTCATAGGCCTGGTTGCCCACCCGCACCGGTCCCATGCCGCGATAGCCGGGAAGATCAGGGGCGATGTTCTCGGTCAGCACCTCCTCGAACCCGACGCCGAACAGGGGCTGGATATGGCCGCCCTCCGCGCGGGCGATGATGTTGCGCAGGTAGCCCAGATAGTTCTCGAGCACGTCCACGGCGCCCAGCCGGTTCAGGGCCTGGACCACGTAGTAGGCGTCGCGCAGCCAACAGTATCGGTAGTCCCAGTTACGACCGCTGTCGGCGTGCTCGGGGATCGAGGTGGTCAGGGCCGCGACGATCGCGCCCGTTTCCTCATGCATGCACAGCTTCAGGGTGATGGCGGCGCGGATCACGGCGGTCTGCCATTCCAGCGGCACGGCCAGGCCGCGCACCCAGTGCTTCCAGTAGCTCTCGGTCTCGCGCAGCATCCGCTCGCAGGTCGGGCCGACCGGGGCTTCGAAGCCTTCGTCCGCGCCCAGGAACATGGCGATCGGCTTTTCGAGGCGGAACGTGCGCTCCTCCAGGATGTGCGAGACCGGCGCGTCGGTGGTCAGCCGCATCGTCATGTCCGAGCACAGATAGCGAATGTGGTGCGAGCCGCGCGTGTGCTCGGCGACCTTGGCGCCCCAGCCGGCGGTCGGGCGCAGCCGCAGGGTGATGCGCGCCACCCCGACGATCGGCCGGATCAGGCGGATGAAGGCGGTCGGGCGGAACGTGCGGCCGAACTGCTCGTAGCGCGGCGCGAAGTCGATGATCTCGATCCGCGCGCCGTCCTGGTCGGCGATCTCGGTGCGCAGGATCGGGGTGTTGCGGAGATAGCCCTGGCGGACCTCGGCGCGGCGGTCGACCTGAACGTCCCACAGCCCCTTGGCCGCTTCGCCGTCCGGATCGGCGTCGTCCAGCAGGGCGCTGAACACCGGATCGGAGTCCACCCGTGGAGCGCAGGCCCAGACGAAGCGTCCGGCGGTGTCGATCAGCGCGCTGACCGCGCAGTTGCCGATCGGAAAAAGGTCGAGCGTTTTCTTGTCCAAGGTCTTGTCCTTGTAGCCCTTTGGGCCACCCCTTTTTCGGCCGCCCCCTGCGGTCCCCGTTCGCCGGGTGAAACCAACGGTGTGGCTTACGGGTTCCTGTCCTTGAGAAATCCGTCGCCGAGCGCGCGGCGGATGGTGGGGGCGGGGTCCGTCGCGTTGACGGCGAAGATCCGGGCGACCATCTGAGGTCAAGGCGTGGCGTGGCCGCGCGAGCACGGCGGACAGAGTGACGGTGAACCGAGTTTCGAGATCTTGCGGCGCCCTGGCGGCGGCGCTGAGCATGTTGCCTCTTTCGTCGGCCCTCGCGCAATCTCAGAGCCCGTCCGTGACGGCCGGACGGCAGGTGCAGTCGGTTCCGCTGGTGCCCGCGGCGCCGACGGTCGACCTTGCGGCCCTGTCGCTGACCGCCGCTCAGGCCGAGAGCTTGGCGCAAGCTCTGCGTGGGGCTGAAGCCCATGGTCTGCCGCCCAAACGTTTCGCGCCCGACGCGGCGATGGCTCTGTTGGCCGGGCAGGATCCCGCCGGGCGCGCCACGGGGCAGGCGGCGCTTATCGACCTCACCCTGGCCTACGCCCGAGCCGTCCACGTCGGTCGGCTGCCCGTCAGCGCCTTTATGACCGAGTGGGGGCTGCGGCCCGACCCTTACGATCCGGCGCCCGACTTCGCCGCCGCCGTCCAGCAGGATCGACTGGCCGCCTGGCTCGCCAGCCTGCCGCCGCCCTATACGGGCTATCAGACCCTGATGACGGGCCTTACGACCTATCGCGGCCTCGCGGCCAAGGGCGGGTGGCGCGTCGTGCCTGCCGGCCCCAGCCTGACCGAGGGCCTGGTCGATCCGCGCGTGAAGGCGCTCCGGGCCCGGCTGGCGGTCGAGGACCCGACGGTCGCGCTGACGGGAAGCGACGTCTACGACGCCGCCCTCGTTCAGGCGGTCCAGCGCGCCCAGAAGCGTTTCGGCCTCAACCCGGACGGCGTCGTCGGGCCGGGGACGCTCAATGCGCTGAACGTTCCCGTCGAGCGGCGCGTCGACCAGATCGAGGCCAATATGGAGCGCTGGCGCTGGCTACCTCAGACCTTGCCGGCCGATCGCATCCAGGTGAACATCGCCGCGGCCGTCATGTCTGTGTTCCAGCAGGACACGCCGACCTTGACCATGCGCGCCGTCACCGGCCGTCCGGGCGACGAGACGCCGATGCTGTCGTCGATGATCCACAGCATCGTGCTCAATCCGCCCTGGAACGTGCCCCAGTCGATCGCCACCAAGGAGCTCTGGCCCAAGGAGAAGGCCAATCCCGGCTATCTGGCGCGCAACGACTTCATCGTCATCCCCACCGGCGACGGCGGCTCGCGCTTGCAGCAGAAGGCCGGACCCAAGGCGGCGCTGGGCCAGGTGAAGTTCGACTTTAACAACCCGTACGGCGTCTATCTTCACGACACGCCCAGCCGCTCCAAGTTCGACAGCTTCAGTCGCCTGGCCAGCCACGGTTGCGTGCGGCTTCAAAAGCCGATCGAGCTGATCAAGCTGATGATGGCGGGCGACCCGGTGTGGACGCCCGAAAAGATCGACGCGACCTTGGCCTCGGGCGACACCGTCCGCGCCAAGCTGCCGCAACAGATGGCGGTCTTCCTGCTGTATTGGACGGCCTATGTGACGCCGGACGGGCAGGTGAACTTCCGGGACGATCCGTATGGCTGGGATAAGGAGCTGGTGCAGCGTATCGCCGCACTTTGACCTGGCTCAGCTTGCTTTCTTAACGCTCTTGCGGTGTCCTGCCCGCACTTCAGTGTCGGGTAAGGGCGTAAACGCATGCATCGACGTAAGCTGCTCCAGTGGGGGCTGGGCGCTTTCGGGGCCGGACTTCTACCGCTCGCGGCCGCCCGCGCTGACGACGACATCATCGGCGCGATCCTTCAGGGGAAACAACCGAGCCCCGCTCCGGTTCCTGCGCAGCCTGTCCTTCGGCCCACCCCGATGGCGGCTCCGGTCCCCGTCGAGACGCGTTGGGTCCATCTTCACAACATCCACACCGGGGAGAAGCTGGAAGCGGCGTACTGGGAGAACGGCGACTACGTTCCCGACGCGGTCCAGGCGCTGAACAAGGTGCTCCGCGACTACCGCAACGACCAGGTCCACCCGATGGACCCCGGCCTCTACGACATCCTGGCCAAGATCCAGGCTCGCACCGAAGCCAAGTCGCCGTTCCAGGTGATCTCCGGCTATCGTTCGCCGGCGACCAACAAGATGCTGGCCAATCGCAGCGGCGAAGTCGCCAAGCACAGCCTTCACATGGAAGGCAAGGCGATGGACATCTACCTCGAAGACGTGGCGCTGGAGCACGTAAGGGCCGCGGCCTTGGATCTCGGAATGGGTGGCGTGGGTTATTACCCGCAGAGCCGGTTCGTCCATGTGGACGTCGGCCGCGTCCGACAGTGGAAGGGCGCGTAATCGAAGCGAGGTAGAATGAGCGAGCGTCGTGGCAATCGGTTCGGCTGGATCTTTCTCGGCTTCGTCCTCGGCGTCCTCACCACCTTCGTGGCGATCTTTTTTCTAAGTCTGGCCGACGACGGCGACGTCGTGGATTATTTCGAGCCCCGCGCCGCCGCCACCGGAGCTGACGAGGCGGCCGCGGCCGCGATGCGCGACGCTCCGGCCGCCGAACCTCCGCCGCTGACGACGCCCGCGCCGCCCCCCGAAACCGCGTCCGCCACGCCGCCGCCGCCGCCGGCCCCGCTCGATCCGCAGGTGGCCGAGGACGCCGCCGCCGCCGGGATGACCTCGCGCGCCAGGCCGAACTGAGCCGCGACAACCGGTCTCAGCCTCAAGCGTCGTCTGCTGACACCGCGCTGGCGGCAGGAGAGGCGCAGTTTCCTTGAGCTATCAAGGAGATGCGCTTGACCATCAAGGGAAGTTGCGTTTGCGGGGGTGTTCGGTTCGAGCTGTTCGAGCCGCCGGCCCTGATGGGCGCCTGCCACTGCTCACGCTGCCGAAAGGCGGGATCGGCCGCCTATGTCTATGTGCGGGCCGAAGCCCTGCATTGGCTGGCGGGGAGGGCGCTGCTGACGCGCTACAAGCCCCGGCCGCCGTTCCGCTTCACCCGGGCTTTCTGCAAGCGCTGCGGCACGGCGTTCGGCGACCCCGAAACGGGCAGGGTGGTCGCCATCGCCGCGAGCTGCCTGGACGATGATCCGGGCGTTCGCGCCACCTTCCATGAATACGCGCCGGACGAAGCGCCTTGGGCCCACGGCTGCGAGGACGCGATGTTCGGGCCTAAATGAAAAGGGCGGCGACCCGGAGGCCGCCGCCCTTCAAGACGGTCGGAAGGTAGATCTTATTCCTTCGGCGCCGGCATGGCGGGCATGGCGCCGGCCTTGCCCTTCATCGCCTGGTGCTGGGCCGGGGGCAGCGGGATCAGGCCGCGGCCCTGCAGGTAGCCGCCGCGACCGGTGGCGGCGTCCGACACGAACTCGGTGACGAACTCCTTCAGGCCCGGCGTGACGCCGACCTGCGACTTCTTCACGTAGATGTAGAGCGAGCGCGACAGCGGATACTGGCCGCTGGCGATCGCCTGCGCCGTGGGCTTCACGCCGTTGATCGAAGCGCCCTTGATGCGCGAGGCGTTCTCTTCCAGGAACGAGTAGCCGAACACGCCCAGGGCGTTCGGGGTCTTCTCGATCGTGCCGACGATGGCGTTGTCGTTCTCGCCCGCGTCAACCCAGCCGCCGTCGGTGCGCATCGGCGAAACGGTGGCCTTGAACTTCTTCTCGTCGGCGGCCTTCATCTTGGCCAGGGTCGGCAGCTTGGCGGCGCCGCCCTCGATGCCCAGTTCGATCCAGGCGTCGCGGGTGCCCGAGGTCGGCGGCGGGCCGTAGGCCAGGATGCGCGCCTTGGGCAGGTTCGGGCCGACTTCGTTCCAGTTCTTATAGGGTTGCTTGACCAGCTGGCCGCCGCGCAGGGTCTGGTCGGCCAGGCCCAGATACAGCTGCTCGAGCTTGAAGTTGAAGTCCGGACCTTGCTTGTCGGTCGCCACGACGATGCCGTCGAAGCCGATCTTGATCTCGACGATGTCCTTCACGCCGGCCTTCTGGCAGGCCTGGAACTCGGACTTCTTCATCGGGCGCGAGGCGTTGGCGATGTCGGGGAACTTCTCGCCCGTGCCGCCGCAGAACATCTTGATGCCGCCGCCGGTGCCGAGGCTCTCGATCTTGGGCGACTTCTTGCCGGTCTTCTTCGAGTAGTTCTCGGCCACGCGCGTGGAGAACGGGAACACCGTCGAGGAGCCGGCGGCCCAGACGTAGTCGCGCGCCGCGTGGGCTTGGTCGGCGACGGCGAGCAGGGCGATGGTCGCGACCGCGCCAAGGAGCTTGTTCATGTCGTCAAATCCTGTGTCGTCCGGGGGGAACGGGGAGACCATGCCGGACTGATGCTCGGGCTTTTGTCACAGTTAGGCGACAGTTTTGCGACAGCGTCCGTGTGCGGACGAAGCTTGACCATTGGGGCGGCCAGGACCAACCGCCTTGACCCTCGCGGCGACGACGCCTACGCCGGACCTCGAAGGCATGGAGGCTCGCAAGGCCTCCGGGAACGCGGTGACCAATCCGCGGCTGCCCCCGCAACTGTGATCGTCCGTCGATCGTCGCGGCCTCACGCCACTGGGACTTGAAACTCCTGGGAAGGCGCCGCGACGGGAGGGCGTAAGCCAGGAGACCGGCCTTCGTCACATCAACGCGGCCGGCGGGGTGTCCGGCGAGGGACGGACGATGAACGAAGCACCGCATGACGAGGCGGCCCAAGAGGCTGAAAAGAACGCGCGCCATAACGCCAGGATGAAGGCCATCCAAGCTGCTCGCGCCAAGATGATGGCCGAGAAGAACATCGAGAAGGGCCTGCTGATCGTCCACACCGGGGCGGGCAAGGGCAAGACGACGGCGGCGCTGGGCATGGCCATCCGCGCGATCGGCCACGGCCACCGGGTCAGTATCATCCAGTTCATCAAGGGCGCGATGACCACCGGCGAGAAGGTCGTGTTCGACGCCTTCCCGGATCAGGTCGAGTTCCGGCCGATGGGCGAGGGCTTCACCTGGGACACCCAGGATCGCGCCCGCGACATCGCCGTGGCCCGGCAGGCCTGGGAGGTGATCAAGGCTCGCATCCTCGATCCCGACGACTGGGACATGGTCGTGGCCGACGAGCTCAACATCATCCTGCGCTACGACTACCTGCCGCTGGCCGAGGTGCTAGAGGTCGTGGCCGCGCGGCCCGAGGGCAAGCACGTGGTCATCACCGGCCGCAACGCGCCCGACGCGCTGATCGAGGCCGCCGACCTCGTCACCGAGATGGCCCAGGTCAAGCACCCGTTCCGCGCCGGCGTGAAGGCCCAGACGGGGATCGAGTTTTGAGCGTCCTGCGCGAAACCGACGATGGTCCGGCCGTGGTGGTCTGCGACACCTGCCGGTTCTCGGCCGAGGACCGGGAGAGCCCGGAGGGCGTCCGTGGCGGCGCGCTGCTGGCGATGGCCTTGCGCGAAGCGGCTGCGGGGTCCGGCGTGGCGATCCAAACCATGCCGTGCCTGTTCAACTGCGGCCAGCATTGCTCGGTGCATCTGCGCGCGCCGGGCAAGATCGGCTACGTCCTGGGCCGTTTCGAGCCGACGGCCGAGGCCGCGCGGGCGATCCTCGACTACGCGGTCGCCTACGCGGACAGCGACGAGGGCGTGGTGCCCTACCGCCAATGGCCCGAGGGCGTGAAGGGGCACTTCATCGTCCGCGTGCCGCCGGCGGGCAAGCTGGTGGCGGACTAGGCCTCACCACCAGCCGTAGCGCGGGGCGTAGCGGGCCTTCAGGTCGTCGACCTCGCGCTCGGCGTCGCGGATCGCGAACTCGGCGCGGCGGCCGTCCTCGATCGCCTCGCGGCGCTCGCGGCGCAGGCGCTGAAGGCGGTCGCGCAATTCGCGAGTCTGCTCGTCCGTGAGCTTGGGATTGCGCAGCTCGTCCTCGACCCCGTCGGCCTGACGGGCGCGCTTGTCCGCCCGCGCGTCCGCGCTGCTGAGGTCGGAGCGCGCGCTGGAAAGCCGGCTCTCGGCGGCGTGGATCCGTTCGCCGTCCGCGTAGCCGCCCAGGAATTCCGGCTCGACCGGCGGCGGGCAGACGCCGACGTAGGCATGGCCTTCACGCCCGACGCGGAAGCCGTTCGCCTCGGTGCAGTAGCGCGTCAGGCCCTGGTCGCGGCCTTGCGCATAGAGGCTCATGTCGGGGGTGACGCCGGACTTCTGGCAGGCCTTGGCGTGATCCTCGATCCGGCTCATCGGTCGGCCGTCGGCGCCGTCGATATAGCCGATCGCTCGCCAGTCGCCCTGAAGGCAGTCCTTTTCGCTAAGCGTGGCGCAGGCGGCGACCGTCAAAGCGGCCCCGACGGCCAAGGCTCCGACGACAACGGACCGCACGACATGAACACGCATTTCGACCTCCCCGGGCTCCGCCCTTGGGAGGCATCTGAAGCTTTGCCGTGTGAACCGATGCTGAACGGCGTTCAGGGCGCGGACGCGGCGACCGGCGGGGCGTAGACGCCCGGCGCGCCGGGGCCGACGGGCAGCCCGAGGCCAACCCAGGCCAGCACCAGGCTCATGCCCGCGATCGCGAAGCCGATCGTATAGGGCAGCATCAGGGCGACCATCGAGCCCACGCCGAAGCGCGGCCGCCACTTCTGGCTGATGATCAGCACCAGCGGGAAGTTCGAGGCCAGGGGCGTGACGATGTTGAAGATCGAGTCGCCCATCCGGTAGGCGGCGGTCGTCATCTCCGGCGAGATCCCCAGCAGCATCAGCATCGGCACGACGATGGGCGCCATGGCGCTCCACTTGGCCGAGGCCGAACCGATCACGAGGTCCATGAAGGATGACATGGTCAGCAGGGCGATCAGCAGCAGGGGCTTGGGCAGGCCGACGCCCTTCAGCGCCTCGGCGCCATGGACGGCCATGACCGGTCCCATCTTCGACCAGGCGAACATCGCCACGAAGTGCGCGGCGAAGAAGGCGAGGACCAGATAGGGCGCCATGCCGCGCATGCCTTCGGACATCATCGCCACGATGTCGCGATGCGACTTCACCGACCCTGTCGCCGCGCCGTAGGCCCAGCCGCTGGCCAGGAACAGGAGCATGAAGGCCGCGATCAGCGACTGGTAGAAGGGCGTCATGCGGCTTGGGCCGACGGCCTCGGCGTCGACCAAGGGCGCGCCCGGCCAGAGCGTGAGCGCCGCGAACAGGCCGATGACCACCAGCGCGGCGATCCCGGCGCGCCGTAGGCCGCGCCTCTGGGCCGCGCCGATCTCCTCCAGCACGAGGTCAGGGGCGGCGGTGGCGGTGTCCTCGCGCGTCCAGGGCCCCAGGCGCGGCTCGACCACGCGATCGGTGACCCACCAGGCAATCGGCGTGAACAGGGTCCCGATGGCCAGGGTGAACCACCAGTTGCCCAGCGGATTCATCACGAAGCTCGGATCGATCAGCTGAGCGGCCGGCGCGGTGATGCCCAGGATCAGCACGTCGAACTGACCGGGAATGATGTTGCCGGCGAAGGCGCCGGAAATGCCGGCGTAGGCGACGGCGACGCCCGCCAGCGGATGGCGGCCGGCCTCGGCGTAGATCAGGGCGGCCATCGGGATCAGCACCACATAGGCCGCGTCGGCGGCGTGGTGCGACATCACGCCGATGACGAAGACGGCGGGGCTGAGGATCGCCTTGGGCAGCTTGCGGATCGCATCGCCCAGCAAGGCGCCGAACAGGCCCGACCGCTCGGCCACGGCCGCGCCCAGCATGACCACCAACACCAGTCCCAGCGGCGGGAACTTGGTCATGGTCTCGGGCATGTCGACCAGCAGCTTGGCCAGGTTTTCCCGGGACAGCAGACTTTCGGCGCGAAGGGTCTCGCCGGTGACCGGATTGATCGCGCTCCAGCCCAGGGCCGCGGCGACTGCCGATCCGGCCATCAGCAGGGCGATACAACCCAGGAAGATGAAAACCGGATCGGGCAGGGCGTCGCCGACCCGCTCGATCCGGTCCAACAATCGACGCCAGCGCCGTTCCCCCACGCCGCTTGGCGCAACTGTCTCACTCATCCGCCACCCCCATTTGGCGCCACCCCCATTTGGCGCCACCCCCATTTGGCGCCACCCCCATTTGGCGCCGCCCCCAATCGGCGAGCGAACGGTGTCAGCCCCCTCGACTCGCGACAAGCTCATGCGGGCCAGGCATTCGACCATGCGCTCGCGCATGGCCTGGCGATCGTTGACGAGGGTTAGGGTCTCGGCTCCGCGGGTGGCGGGGCCTGCGGCACGCCGCTGTTCGGCGCGGCCGGAGGGGCGGGTTCGGCGGGAACGGTCAGCGGAGCCACGGGCAGGCCGTCGGGGCCGATCTCGCCCTCCAGCGGCAGGCCCAGATCTTCCAGCGGGTCCTCCGCCGGACGCAGGACGACGTCGCGGCCCAGCGCCGACAGCATGAAGGCCTTCCAGATCTTGGCCGGCTCGCCGCCGCCGACGACGCCGTTCATCGAGCTGTTGTCGTCGTTTCCGACCCAGACCCCGACCACCAGGTCGTCGACGTAACCGACGAAGAGGGCGTCATGATAGTTCTGGGTGGTGCCGGTCTTGCCATAAGCGCCCTCGATGGCCGCTTCCAGGCCCGTGCCGCGATGGGTGGCCGAGCGCAGCAGGTCGCGCATGCCGGCCAGCACCTTCGGGTCGTAGGGCGTGGTCTTGGGCTTGGTGAAGCTGTCCAGCGCGTGGGGGACGACCGGGTACTCGCCCGCCGCCACCGAGGCGTAGGCGGCCGTCAGGCGCGTCAGGCTCATCGAGCCGGTGCCCAGCGCCATGGTCAGGTCGTTGGGGATCTTCTCGGTGACGCCAAGGTCGCGGGCGACCTTGATGACCTTGGAGGGACCCAGGTCGTGGGCCAGGCGCACGGCGGCCACGTTCGATGAGGCCGCGAAGGCGCTGATCAGCGGGATCTCACGGTCGCGATACTTGCCCTCGTGGTTCTTGGGCGTGTAGCCGCTGACCTGAACCGGCGTGTCGAGGATCGGCGTGGTGGTGGTCATGCCCTCGCGCAGGGCGGCGAGGTAGACGAACAGCTTGAACGCCGAGCCCGGCTGGCGCTCGCCGTCGGCGCGGTTGAACTGGCTCTGCTTGTAGTCGCGGCCGCCGACCATGGCGACGACGCGACCATCCTTGCGCATGGCCACCAGGGCGCCCTGGGTGACGTTCAGGACCTTGCCGTCGCGTTCGATGAAGTCGTTGAGGATTTTCTCGGCTTTTTCCTGGAGCTTGGGGTCCAGGGTGGTGCGGACGATCGTCTCGCCATAACGGGCGCCGATGCTGGCGCGGGCCTGGGGCAGGGCCCAATCGGCGAAGTAGGAGCCGGTCGGCACCTTGTCCTCGACCTTGATCGGCGAGACGTCTCCCACCGCGTCGGCCTGCGCCTGGGTGATCGTGCCGGTCTCGACCATGGCGCCCAGCACGACGCGCATGCGCTCGCGGGCGCCTTCGATATTGTTGGTCGGCGCCAGGCGCGAGGGGGCCTTGACCAGGCCGGCCAGCATCGCCGCCTCGCCGATCGACAGCTGCTCGGGCGGCTTGCCGAAATAGTGCCGGGCCGCCGCGCGCAGGCCAAAGGCGCCGTCGCCGAAATAGACCGACGACAGGTAGCGCGACAGGATCTCGGCCTTGGAGAGACGCGCCTCCAGATAGACGGCGATCAGCGCCTCCTGCGCCTTGCGGCGAAGATTGCGGTCGCTGGACAGGAAGGCGTTCTTGGCCAGTTGCTGGGTGATGGTCGAGCCGCCTTCGGACACGCCGCCGGCCTGGGCGTTCTTGCCAACCGCCCGGGCGATCGCCTTGGGGTCGACGCCCATGTGGCTGTAGAAGCGACGGTCCTCGATGGCGATGAAGGCGCCGGGCACGTAGGCCGGGAGCTTGGCCGTGTCGACCGGCGCGTCCTTGTACGAGCCGCGCTTGGCGATGGGCGAGCCGTCGCTGGCCACCAGCACGATGGCCGAGTTGTTCAGCGGCTCCAACGCGCGGCTCAGAGGCAGCGACCAGAACAGCGACGCGATCAGCACCACGACCAGCACGACAGCGGCCGCGGCCCCGCCGACCAGCCACAGGTGGCGCTTCCAGAAGGGCTTGCGCGCGGGCGGTGCGGTTTCGACCGGCGGCGCTTCAGGGCGTGGCGTGGGTTCAGGCTCGGCCAGCGCCGGCTGGGGATCGCGCGGCTGCGCCGCGGGACGCGGCTTGCTGGGCGTCGCCGGCGTCGGATCGAATGTCAGCGGCGTGCCCTCGGCGCGCGGGCGACGGCGGCGCGGCGGCTTCTGCGTATTGGAGTCGAGGTCGTTCGGATCGTCGGACATGGGATCGGCGCTCGCTTCGGGCGCACGCCCGCACTCGTTGTCGGCGCTCATACCACACGGTCCCGGCAAGCCAAGCGCGCGGAACGGGAAGTTTTTCCGTCCACGACCCTTGAATGGGGACGCGGCGATCATAACTGACCTCTCCGTGAGGCGGATGCCTCTGCCCTTTCCTGGGCGTTTCCTCCCTGACTTTCCAAGCCCGGCCTTGTCGCCGGGCTTTTCTTTTGCGTCCTAGCCGGCCACCAGCGCCTTCAGTTGATGGACGGCGCGGTCGGGCGGCGACTGGTAGGCGATCGGCGCCACGAACTGGCCGTTGGCGTCGAACAGATAGACCGACGAGGAGTGGTCGATCGTGTAGCCGCCGCCTTCCTGCGGTACTTTCTGATAGTAGACGCGATAGGCCTTGGCCGCCTTGGCGACGGCGTCGGGCGTGCCGGTGAAGCCCTGGATGCGCGGGTCGAAGTTCGACAGGTACAGGCGCATCTGTTCGGGCGTGTCGCGCTCGGGATCGACCGAGACGAACACCACGTTCAGCTTGTCGGCGTCCGGGCCCAGCATCTTCAGCCAGACCGTCAGGTCCGTCAGGGTCGTCGGGCAGACCTCCGGGCAATAGGTGAAGCCGAAGAAAATCGCCGTGGGCTTGCCCAGCAGCGACGTCTCGGTGACCGGCTTGCCGTTCATGTCGACCAGGTTGAACGGTCCGCCGATCTTGACCAGCGAACGAGCGGGGCCGGCGGCGTCCTGGCGGTCGCAGGCCGCCAGGGGCGCGGCCGCCAGCAGGGCGGCGGCCGTGATGGCAAGCGCTCGCCGCATCAGTGGGCCATGCCGGGCATGGGCGGCGTCTTGACGACGGCCTCGACGGTCACCGGCGCCGCCGGTCTTGAACTTCAGCGTCATCGGCACCTTGGCGCCTTCCTTCAGCTGCGTCTTGGGAGCGATCAGCATGATGTGGTCGGCGCCGGGCTTCAGCGCCACGGTCTTGCCGGCCGGCAGGGCCAGGCCGTCGGTCAGCTGGCGCATGCGCATGACGCCGCCATCCATCGACATGGTGTGGATCTCGCCGCGACCGGCGGCGGGGCTTTCGACGGCGACGAGGCGATCGTCGCCCTTGGCGGTCAGGGTCACGTAGCAGCCGGCGGCCATGGCGCCGGCGACGGTTGGACGGCACCAGGCGTCCGAGGCGGCGACCTTCGGGGCGGGCGCGGCGACGGCGCTGGACGCCATTCCCGCCGAAAGGGGGGCGGCGGCGCAGGCGGCGATCAGGGTCAGGGTCTTCATGGTCAGGCTCCGGATGTTGAGGGCGGTCAGTATCAGTAATTCACGGTCACGCCGCCGAACACCGAACGGCCGTCGCCGGGCCACAGGGTGGCGGTGGCGGCGGTCCAGGCCACGGCGGCCTGGGTGTTGGAGACGTAGGCCTTGTCCGTCAGGTTCCGCGCGTCGAGGAACAGCGACACGGCGGGCGTCACCTTCCAGCCGGCGTTCAGGTTCAGGATCGCGTAGCCGGGGGCCTTCTGGGTGTTCTTGTAGTCGATCCACTGATCGGTGGCCGACCACTCGATCGACGGGGCCACGAACCAGCCGCGCGGATCGTCGTAGCGGACTTCCGAGCGGTAGAAATGCTTGGGCACGATCGGCAGGCGGTTGTCGCCATAGTCGGCGTCGTCCTTGAAGCGGAAGTCCGAATAGGTCCAGGTCTGACGGATGCGCCACTTGGGCGTCACGGCCCAGTCCAGCGCCGCCTCGATCCCCTGGTGCGTCGTCTTGTCGGCGTTGAAGGTGGCCGCCGGGATCGACGAGCTGACCGCGTATTGAAGCATCTCGTCCTTCAGTGCGGCGCGATACAGAGTGACGTCGTAGGTGAACGGGCCGCGATGGCCGCGCGTCCCGATCTCGCCGGTCCAGGCCTTCTGAGCCTTCACCGGCGCGAAGCCGGTGTTCATCGGAGTCATGGAGCTGAAGTTCGGCGGCTCGACCGAGCGGGTCACGTTGGCGAAGACCTGGTCGCCGGCCTCGTTCTGCCAGAGCAGGCCGACGCGTGGCGAGATCCAGTTGTAGGTCTTCGAGGCTTCCAAGTTGAAGGTGCTCTTCACACCCGGAACCGCGACGCTGACATAGTCCCGTTCGGCCTGGCCCCAGGTGGCGCCGGCCACGACGGCCAGCCGCTCGGTGACGAACAGCCGGCCTTCGCCGAACACGTCCATGGCCTTGGCGTTCTGGTACGAGATCGACTGCAGCGCGCCGCGGGCGCCGCGATTATTGACGTAGAAGTGCGAGTCCAGATCGCCTTGGCGATACCAGGCGCCGAAGAAGGCGTCGGCCCGCTTGCCGCCGATCTCGCCGTCCCAGTCGAAGCGGCCGAAGGCGCCGTAGTTGCGGCTTTCCTGGTCGATGACCTGGAAGATCGGGTGGTCCAGCTCCTTCCAGACGCCGTACAGCGCGCCCTCGAAGACCAGCTGGTCGTTCAGTCGCCAGGTCGTGCGCAGCGAACCGCGCACGCCGCGCTGGTTGCGGCCCTGGTCGCCGTTGGTGTTGCCGACCGCCGTCTGGCGCGGATCGGCGTTGAACTGGGCCAGGGTCAGCGAGCCGGGGATCTCCTGGTTGATGTTCGAGCCGTTGAGAATGAAGCGCACCTCGCGGTCCTGACCGAAGGAGCGGCCCACGTTCAGGCTGCCGAACTGGATGTTCTGCTGGCTTTGCGAGCGCCAGCCCTGGCCGGTCTGGTTGGTGGCGGCCGCATAGACGTCCCAGTTGTCGCCCTGGCGGGCCAAGGCGACGTGCTCGCGCAGCAGGCCGTACGAGCCGCCGTCGATGCGGACCTGATTGTCGAAGCCGGCGTTCTTTCCCGTCGGCGTGACCATGTTGATCGCCCCGCCCAGCAGGGCGCCGCCGAAGCGCAGGGCGTTGCCGCCGCGATAGACCTCGGCGTAGCGGGTGTTCAGCGGATCGGCGACCTGGCTGTCGCCATAGCCGTCGGCCTCGTTTAGCGGCACGCCGTCCTGGGCGATCAGGAGGCCCCGGTTGTGATTGGCGTTGCCGATGCCCGAGCCGCGGATCGAGATGCGGATGTCGCCGCCCCACTTGCGCTGGGCGTAGACGCCGGGGGCGTCGCGCAGCATGTCGTCGAGGGCCAGGGTCTGGCGGCCCAAGTAGCTTTCCTGCGAGATCACCGACACCGCGCCGGGGGTCTCGGACAGGCGCTTGCGGGCGTCGGCGACGACGGGCGGATCCTCGGGATTGCGGCGGGCGGTGACGATGACCGAGGAGATTTCGGTGTCGGCCTCGAGCTTGTCGGCGGCGTGGGCGAGCGGTGGAACGAAAGCGGCGATGGCCGTGGCGGCCAGAAGCAGAGACTTCATGGTAGGTCCTCGGGCGCGGCTTGGCGCGCCGGATAAGCAAGACTGAAAAGGCGAAAGCGGCGTGCGCGAGCGGACACGGCCGTGGAACGGCGCGTCAGCTCCAGCGGGCGGCCGGAGGCTCTAGATCAGCTGGCTTGGAGGACCACGCGCCGGCAGGGGCGGGGCGGCGAGGCCTCGTCCCGGGGCGAGATAGGTGACGCGCGCGGGTTCGACGGGCGCATAGGCGACGAACGCGACCTTGGCCGTCGTGACCGCGCTGGGCGGCGGGGCCGCCGCGCCGTGGCCGGCGAACGGGCAGGGCGCGTCATGGGCGGACTTGTCGGAGTCCCCGTCCTGATGGCCGGCGAGGGCCTCGCCGGGCTGGACGACCTTGGCGCCGTCGCCGGTGCAGAGCACGAGCGAGAACGGCAGGCCGTTGCGCGGATCCGGCGCGGTCATGAAGCCGGCCGGGATCATCACCTTCAAGGCGACCGCCAGGGCCGCGAGCGTCATGAAGACGGCGCGAGGCAAGGGGATGCGATGAAGCGGCGGACGAGTCACGACCGGGGCTTTAGTCGATGACGCGCGACTTGTCGCCTCCGTGTTTGTCCGGAGTGTCGACGGTTGAGCGGGGCGGGGTCGCGTCGGTCGAAGGTCTGGCCTATATACGCGCGCTCGAAGCTGGCGCCCGAGGCGCCTTGCAAAGCATGGTCATGACGTTTCAGCCCGCCCGCTTTTCCGTAGCTCCCATGATGGACTGGACCGACCGGCACTGCCGGTCGCTGCATCGCGTCCTGTCCAGCCGCGCGCTGCTCTACACCGAGATGGTGACCAGCGGGGCGGTGGTCCATGGCGACCGCGAGAAGCTGCTGGGCTTCGACGCTGGCCAGCACCCGGTGGCGCTGCAGCTCGGCGGCTCTGACCCCGCCGACCTGGCCCAGGCCGCCCGGATCGGCGAGGACTGGGGCTATGACGAGATCAATCTGAACGTCGGCTGCCCCTCCGATCGTGTGCAGAGCGGCCGTTTCGGCGCCTGCCTGATGCGTGAGCCGAACCTCGTCGCCGAGTGCATGGCCGCGATCAAGGACGCGGTGAAGGTCCCGGCCACGGTGAAGTGCCGGATCGGCGTCGACGACCAGGATCCCGAGGAAAGCCTCTTCACCCTGGTCGACCGCTGCGCCGCCGCGGGGATCGACAACTTCATCGTCCATGCTCGGAAGGCCTGGCTGCAAGGCCTGTCGCCGAAGGAGAACCGGGACATCCCGCCTCTGGACTATGAACTCGTCTATCGGCTCAAGCGCGAACGCCCGAACCTGACGATCGCCATCAACGGCGGCGTGCCCAGCGTCGACGCGGCGCTGGAGCATTTGGCCAATGGCGTCGATGGCGTGATGCTGGGCCGCGCGGCCTATCACGAGGCCGGTCTGCTGGGCGAGGTCGACCGGCGGGTGTTCGGGCTGGATGTCGCGGACGTCGACAGCTTCGAGGCGGTCGAGCGCTATCGGCCCTATCTGGCGCGCGAACTGGCGGCGGGGACCCATCTGGCGGCGATGACGCGGCACATGCTGGGCCTGTTCCACGGCCTGCCGGGCGCGCGCGCGTGGCGTCGCATCCTCACGGTCGAAGGCGTCAAGCCGGGCGCGGGTCTCGATGTCGTGGATCGGGCGCTGGACGCGGTGCGCGCGGCTTTGGCCTCGCGCGAGGAGCGGACCGCGCCGGCGGCTTGAGGCCTTACGGGTGGAGGATCAGGGCGTCTTGGGTGGCCTCGAACCGCGAGAGGCGGCCCAGATAGCTCATCCCCAGCAGCGAGTTTTCAAGGCCCTTCTCGATCACCAGGGCGTCGACGTCGCGGACCTTGGCGCCGGCGATGGCGACGCTGGCCAGCTTGACCGAGGCGGCGCGAGTGCGGCCGTCGGCGGTGATGACGTTGTAGTCGTAGGTCAGCTTGCTGGTGTCGATGCCCAGGCGCTGGGCGTCGGCCATGCTGAGCGAGACGGCGGTGGCGCCGGTGTCGACCAGGAAGCGGACGTCATGGCCGTCCACGGCCGCCTTGGCCCAGAAGTGACCGTCGCTGCCCTTGACGATCTCGGCGGAGCTGCTCTCGGAGTCGCCCAGGGTGGCGGTCGCGGCCGAAGGGGCGCGCAGCTCCGGATGACGCAAATCGTCCAGCGACACGACAGCCTTGGCCGCGCCGACCGCCGACAGAGCGCCCACCAAAGCGATCGCCGCAAACCTAAACATCGAAGACATCCCGCCTTGTAGGCTCCCAAGACCGCTTCTCGGCCCTCTTAATCATTAGGAGGCAGGCGTTTTCAAGGCGTGAATCTGACGGGTGTTTTTCGTCGATCCGCTATCTGGATCTTCGAAAATGAAGCCCATTTATTATCGCTGCTAATATTGCCAAATTTTAATGATCCTAAAGTTCACGTAACAAGTTTTATGTATTCGATTTAATTGGAAGGCTGCCCGTCGGGAGGGTTATTCATGGCCTGAGCTTGTAATCGCTCAACGGGGAAATGCACCATGAAAGCGCTAATCATCACCGCCGTCGCCTTTGGGGCTTTCGCGGGCGCCGCTCAGGCGGGAGTCTCGAACCTCGACTATCTTCAAGCGGCGCGTTGCCGGGGCCTGGCCGCCTCGGAGAACCTCGGGAAGCTCGACACGACCGCCCTGGACGCCTTCCTTCGAGACGAAGGGTCCGCGCGCGAACTGGCCGTCCGCACGTCGGCCAGCAATAAGATGCAAGCCGCCCTCAAAGAGGCCAATGCGGCCGACGGCGAGAAGAAGGCGAAGCTGCTCGCTCAGCGCGACGGCGCCTGCGCCACCTATATCGCTGGCGGCAAGTAGGCCTCAGCGCCCCGAGGTCGCCGCCATCAGCGCGACCATCGGGTCGGGACGATCGGGGAGGGTGGCGATGATCGCCGCCCGCTCCTCGTCGCTTAATTTCGCCCACCCCGCGATCTCGGCCAGGGTGCGACGGCAGCCCAGGCAATAGCCGCTGGCGCCATCCACCGCGCACACCTTCACGCAAGGCGTGGCGATCGGGCGGGGCAGTCTGGCCGGCGGCGCTGTCGTCATGGCGGCCAGCATCTCCGTTTAGCCTGCGATCTTCAAGCCGTCGGGGGTTGCTTTGGACGCGGACGGGTTTAAGTCCGCGCTCATGACCGCTTCGCCCTTCGCCGACATCCGCCAACTCGCCGTCTCGCCGCCCGCGCCCGGACCGTCTCCAACTTTGGAGCAGGGTGGCCGGCTCGCCGAGATCTCGGCCTGGCTTACGGCCTGGAGCGGCAAGAGCCCGCCGGCGGTGAACCGTCCGGTCGTGGCGCTGTACGCCGGGGCCCGCCAGGGCGTGGGACCGCGCGGCTACGCCCGCGACCGGCTCGAAGCCATCGCCTCGGGCGGGGCTACCGTCTCGCGCCTCGCCGGCGTCCAGGGCGCGGGGCTGGAGGCCTTCGACCTCGCCATCGATCGCCCGTCGCCGGACTCGGTTGAAAAGCCCTCGATGAGCGAGAAGGAAGCCGCCGCGACCATGGCCTTCGGCATGGAGGCCCTGGCCAAGCAGCCTGACCTGCTGATCCCCGGCGTGATCGTCGCCGAGCCCGCCCGCACCGCCGCCGCCGTCTGTTTGGCGCTGTTCGGCGGCGAGGCTTCGGACTGGTCCGATGACCCCGCACCGGTCACCGCCGCCGTCAACCGCGCCAAGGCTGAGGGCATGACTGACGATCCGCTCGAGATCCTGCGCCAGCTGGGCGGGCGCGAGACCGCCGCCGTGCTTGGCGCGATCCTGGCCGCCCGCGTCCAGAAGGTGCCGGTCCTGCTGGACGGCTACGCGGCTTGCGCCGCCGCGGCCATCCTCCGCGCGGTCGAGCCGACGGCGATCGACCACTGTCTCGCGGCGCATGTGAGCCCGGCCAAGGGGCATGCGCGGCTGCTCGACATCCTCGACAAGCGGCCGCTTCTGGCGCTCGACACCCTCGACGAGGAGGGCGTCGGCGGCGCGTCGGCTCTGTCGCTCGTTAAGTTGGCCTGCGAGGTTCTGTAGGCGGTTCGGCGTCAGCTCAAGTGAACGCGGATCACGTTTGCTTCCGTTGACGCTAACGTCATCTTTCCAAACGGTCGTTCGACCGATATCGTGACGCTCGAAACGCAATAACGGCCTCCCTTAGAGAGGCCGATTGGAACGGGAGCTGGCCATGAATCTCGACTTCTCGCCCGAGGACCTCGCCTTCCGCGATGAGGTGCGCGCCTTCATCGCCGAGAACTATCCGGCGGGCCTGCGCGAAAAGCAGGAAGAGGGCGAGGAGATGGCCAAGGAGGACTTCCTCTCCTGGCACCGCGTCCTGGCCAAGAAGGGCTGGGTGGCCCCGGCGTGGCCGGAGAAATACGGCGGTCCGGGCTGGACCTCCGTCCAGCGCTACATCTGGTCGGAAGAGACCGCCCGCGCCGACTGCGTGCCGATCCTGCCGTTCGGCATCAACATGGTCGGGCCGGTGATCTACACCTTCGGCACGCCGGAGCAGAAAGAGCGCTTCCTGCCGCCGACCCTGTCGGGTGACATTTGGTGGAGCCAGGGCTATTCCGAGCCGGGCGCCGGCTCCGACCTCGCCAGCCTCAAGACCAAGGCCGAGCGCTTCACTGGCGACGACGGCAAGGAATACTACCTGGTCAACGGCCAGAAGACCTGGACCACCCTGGCCCAGCACGGCGACTGGATCTTCTGCCTGGTCCGCACCGACCCGAACGCCAAGATCCAGGAAGGCATCTCGTTCCTGCTGATCGACATGAAGTCGCCCGGCGTGACCGTGCGTCCGATCATCACCCTGGGCGGCGAGCACGAGGTCAACGAGGTCTGGCTCGAGAACGTCAAGGTGCCGGTCGAGAACCGCATCTACGAGGAGAACAAGGGCTGGACCTGCGCCAAGTTCCTGCTGGCCCACGAGCGCTCGGGCATCGCCGGCGTGGCCCGCTCCAAGCGCGGCATCGAACGCATCCGCCAGATCGCCTCGACCGAACTGGGCGACGACGGCGCGGCCCTGATCAAGGACCCGATGTTCAAGCGCAAGGTCGCCGAGCTGGAGATTGACCTGACCGCCCTGGAATACACCGAGCTGCGCACCTTGGCCGGTGAAGCGGCCGGCAAGGGCCCCGGTCCGGAGTCGAGCCTGTTGAAGATCAAGGGCACCGAGATCCAGCAGCGGATCACCGAGCTGGTGCTGGAGGCCGCTGGCCACTACGGCGCGCCCTACTTCCGCGGCTTCCCGACCGATGGCGACAACGCCCATCCGATCGGCCCCGATTTCGCCCACCGCGCCGCGCCGACCTATTTCAACGTCCGCAAGACGTCGATCTACGGCGGCTCCAACGAGATCCAACGCAACATCATCGCCAAGATGGTGCTGGGGCTCTAGCGCGCCCGGTCTGTCATCCCGGACGCGCCGGAGGCGCGGTCCGGGACCGCCGCATACTGTGACCTTGACGATCCCGGCTCTCCGCTACGCTGCGACCGGGACGACAGAAAAGAAGAACAGGAAACCCAGGGATGGATTTCAACTTCACCGAAGAGCAGTCGATGGTCCGCGACACGGTCGCGAGCTTCTTGGCTGACAAGTACGACTTCGAGACCCGCCGCAAGATCGTCAGCTCCGACAGCGGCTGGCGCGCCGACTACTGGAAGGCCTTCGCCGAGGAGCTGGGCATCCTGGGCGCTTCGTTCAGCGAGGAGCTGGGTGGCCTGGGCGGCGGCGCGGTCGACAACATGATCATCATGGAGGAGTTCGGTAAGGCGCTGGTCATCGAGCCTTACCTCGGCACCGTCGTCATCGGCGGCGGCTTCATGAAGCACTCGGGCTATGCCGGGGCGGCCTCGGTGATCGAGGGCGTCGTCGGCGGGACGACCACCATCGCCTTCGCCTACGCCGAGCCGCAGGCCCGCTACACTTGGCGCGACCTGAAGACGACCGCCAAGAAGGACGGCGGCGGCTGGGTCCTGAACGGCCACAAGGCCGTGGTGGTCGGCGCCCCGTTCGCCACGCACCTGATCGTCACCGCCCGCACCGGCGGCGCCCAGCGTGACGCCGGCGGCGTCGGCGTATTCCTGGTCGACAAGAGCCTGCCGGGCATCGTCACCCGCGACTATCCGACCGTCGACGGAAACCGCGCCTCGGAAGTCTATTTCGAGAACGTCTCGGTCCCGGCTGACGCCCTGATCGCCGAGGACGGCCTGGCCCTGGTCGACAAGGTCATCGACGAGGCCACCGCCGCCGTCGGCGCCGAGGCCGTGGGCGTGCTGCGCAAGCTGCACGAGGGCACGCTGGACTACGCCAAGCAGCGCAAGCAGTTCGGCACGGCCATCGCCAACTTCCAGGTGCTGCAGCACCGCATGGTCGACATGTTCATCGAGGTCGAGCAGTCGGTGTCGATGACCTACATGGCCACCATCAAGCTCGAGGAAGACGCCGCCGAGCGCGCCAAGGCCGTTTCGGCCATGAAGGTCCGCATCGGCCGCGCCTGCAAGTTCGTGGGCCAGAACGCCATCCAGATCCACGGTGGCATGGGCATGACCGACGAGCTGGCCATCGGCCACTACTTCAAGCGCGCCAGCCTGATCGAGGGGCTGTTCGGCTCTGTCGACCATCACCTGAAGCGCTACGAATCCCTGTCGTTCGACGCCGCCGCCTAATTCGGCCTACGGATCAACGACCTGGAATACCGAAGCCGCCTGCGTCACGCCGACGCGGGCGGCTTTTTTGTTGATCGGGCTCTCACGGCGCGCCCAACTCGATCGCGCCGTCCGTTCAATCCCTCGAAGCTCGCGCAAGGAGGCGGACGGATGATCGGCGAAGAGATCCATATGACGGAGGAGGCCGTCGCCCTGGTCGAGGCCAACGCCCGTCTGCTAATCGACCAAGCCCGCGAGGCCAAGCTGGCGGCGGCGCGGTTCGAGGCGGCCCTGGCGCTGGTGGTCGGCGTCGTGGCCAACGATCCGGACCTGCAAGGAAGCGTTGCCCTGCAACGGATCGCGGGTCAGATCCGCCTCTGCGCGGACTTGCCGGACCTGGCCGCCGAAACGATCGGCTGCGACGAGGAGCGTGTGTGCCCGAACATCCTGCGCGCCGCCGCCGAGGTGCTCGGTGACGTGGAGGCGGCCAAGCGCGCCGCGGCGGCGGATGGCGCGCCGGTGACCCTGCACTAGCATTTGAACCGTAGGCGGAGGGATTTGCTCCTGCTCCACCCTAAGGGTTGTCGGCCGGCCCGGGTCGCGTTCCGCGCGTTTTGTCGCGTTGTCGACGCCTGTGAGGGGCGCACACTGAGCCTCGACGCGCTGACGACTAGGAGGGGATCACCCCTGTAAGCCGCGCGCGTCTCCAGGTCCTAAGACAAAGACTGTTGGGAGACGCCGCCATGACCGTATCGAAGATGAACCACGCGATGTTCTCGTTCGCCCTGATGGGCGGGATGCTGGTGGGAGGGCGGTCGAGCCCCAAGCCCGCCAAGTCGTCCGCCAAGTCGGGTCGCAAGTAAGCTTTCCAGTCACACCAGGGTCCCACACCCCAGGAAAAAGGCCTCCGTCGATCTCGGCGGAGGCCTTTTGTCTTTGCCGACTAACCCTTGGGCTTGGCCGCCGTGTTGCATTCGGCGATGGCGGCGTCGTCCAGCGGTTCGCCGCGATAGTTGAAGGCGGCCAGTTCGCCCAGCTGGCCAGCCAGCTTGCGGCAGGCTCGCGCCACGGGCAGGGCCCGGACCTTGGTCGTGGTGCAAACCTCGGCCTTGCAGCGCCAGACCGACCCGTCCTGGATGAATTGTTCGCTGGTGGCGGGCGTCTTCAGCTTGAGCCAGGCGCCTTCGCTGTCGGCGGCGAAGGCGGAGCCGGCCGACAGGCCAGCGAAAAGAGCGCAGGCCATCAGGCCCGCGTGAGCAGCGGTACGCATTCCTTAGTCTCCTATCCCCGCGCCGGATGGGAGTTCCGGCGCACGAGCACACGCGGTCCATGATGACCGTCGGCCCTAGGGCATAGTGCGTCTTTTTTAGAAACTAAGTCAACTGTCGAAGCGTGGCCGGCTCGCCCGCGACGTCAATTTCGCCGTCCCAGTTCAGCAGGGCGGGGGTGACGTCCTCGGCTTTCTCGACCGCGCGCCAGGCGTTCAGCAGGCTGGGCGGTGTGAGTCCCAGATCCACCGTGTGCCGGATGAGGGCGAAGAACGGGTCCCAGAAGCCGCCGGGGTTATGGAACACGATCGGCTTCTGGTGAAGATCTAAACGGCGCCAAGATAGCAATTCGACGATTTCTTCCAGGGTGCCGATGCCGCCGGGCAACACGACGAAGGCGTCCGAGCGCTCGAACATCAGCATCTTGCGCTCATGCATTGTCTCGACGATCACGGTCTCGACGTCGTCGAAGGGCTGTTCGCGGCCGCGCAGGAAGCTCGGGATGATGCCCAGCACCGCGCCGCCGGCCGCGTGGGCCCCGCGCGCGGCCGCGCCCATCAGGCCCACGCCCCCGCCGCCATAGACAAGTTTGAGGCCGGCCTTTGCGAAGCTCTCGCCGATGGCGTGGGCGTCGGTCAGGTAGCTTGGCTCGACCGTGTCGGACGATCCGCAATAGACGCAGACCGAGCCCAGACGGCTAGACTCGTTGGGCATCGTCGTCCACTCCACACAAAAGACGAAAGGCGCGCGGGCTCGCGCGCCTTCGAACGGTTCTTATCTGAGGGCGCATGATCAGGATTCGCTTTCCGGGTTGCAAGTCGCCGATCGTCGCGGGCGGATTGGCCGCGGTGCTGCTGGCCGCTTGCGGACCCAGCGCGCCCAAGCCCGCCGATGCGCCCGAGCGGGTTGATAGCGCCGAGGCCGGCTATGTCGTTCCGCCCAGCGTTGAGAGCGTGGCGCGCGCTGGCGAGGGGACCGTCCTGGCGGGACGAGGCGCGCCCGACGCCGACGTGCGGCTGCGGTCACCCAGCGGCGAGATCGTGTCCGGGCGGACCGACCTCGAGGGGCGTTGGCGTCTGACCGTCGTCGACGCGCCCGGCGTGCGTCTGTTCGGCCTGTCGACGACCCGCGAGGGGCGCACGGTGCAGGCCGAGGGCTACGTGATGGTCGCCGAAGGCGGCGACGTGGCGCTGCTGCGCGCCGGGGCGGGAACCAAGCGGATGTCCGCCGGCTCTTCGTCGCCGCGCATCCTGACGATCGACCTTGATCGCGAGGGGGGAGCGGTGGTCTCCGGGGTCGCCGGGCCGGGCGCGGGGCTCAACGTCCGGGTCGATCGCGTCACCCGCGGCGGAGGCCGGACCGACGATGACGGGCGGTTCTTCATCTCGCTGACCGATTCCCTGTCGCCGGGCGTCCATGACATCCAGGTGGCGGGCGAGGGGGGCGAGACCGCGATCTCGGTCGCGACGTCGCCGCCGCAGCCGCTGGTGTCGGGGCCCGCGCGGGCCGAGCGCACGCCGCAGGGCTGGCGTCTCGATTGGATGACGCCGGGCGGCGGGATCCAGACCACGCTGCTGATCGGCGGTCCGCGATGAGAGGCATGGGCGGGCCGCCCTCGCCGGGGCGCGAGGCGGTCCCCGGCGCCATCGCCAAGGTCGACCAGCCCGTGCGGTTCTGGAGCGCCATGGGCGACCTCGTCCGTCTGGTCATGCGGTCGCGCGCTCCGGGGCTGCGCTGGCGGGTCGCCGTCGCCCTGATTCTGACGCTGAGCGGCAAGGCCCTGGGCGTGCTTGCCCCGCTGATGCTGGGCAAGGCGGTCAACGAACTGTCGGCGGGGCGGAGCGCGGCCGTCGCCGTCACGTGGGCCTTCGCGGGCCTGGCGCTGGGCTGGGCGTTCATACGATTTATCTCCGCCGCCGCGCCTCAGGTCCGGGACACGATCTTCACGCCCGTCGCCCAGGCGGCCCAGAACCGGGCGGCGGTCGAGACGTTCTCGCACGCCCTGTCGCTGTCGATCGACTTCCACCAGTCCAAGCGGACCGGCTCGCTGTCGCGGGTGATCGACCGGGGCGCGCGGTCGATGGACTTCCTGCTGCGCAGCTTGGCGTTCAACCTGGCCCCCACGGGCGTCGAGCTGCTGATGGCCGCGGCCGTGCTGGCCAAGGCCTATGACTGGCGGTTCGCGGCCGTGGCCCTCGGAACGGTGGCGGTCTACGGCTACCTGACCTTCGCGATCTCGGACTGGCGGATAGGCCATCGCCGCGCGCTGAACGAGGCCGACGCGGAGGCCGCCGGCCGCGCCGTCGACGCGCTGCTGAACTACGAGACGGTCAAGTCCTTCGGCGCGGAGGAGCGCGCGGTGGCGGGCTATGGCGGCGCCCTCGACCGCTATGGCGAAGCGCAGATCAAGGCCACCAACTCGCTGAACCTCTTGAACCTGGTGCAGTCGGCGGTGATGAGCGTCGGCCTGGGCGGCATGGCCGTGCTGGCGGGCGCTGAGGCCGCGGCCGGCCGTATCGGTCCCGGGGACGTGACCGCCGCTATCCTGATCCTGATCAACCTCTATGCCCCGCTGAACATCCTCGGCTTCGCCTATCGCGAGATCCGCCAGTCGCTGATCGACATGGAGGCGATGATGGAGCTGCGCCGCCAGACCGCCGACGTGGCCGATGCGGCGGACGCCGTCGACCTGCCGCCCGTCGTCGACCGCCGCGGTGGCGCTGTGGCGTTCGAGCACGTCTCCTTCCGCCATGGCGCGCGGTCCGAGGGCTTGGCGGACGTTTCCCTGGCGGTCGCGCCAGGGACCACGATGGCGATCGTCGGTCCCTCGGGCGCCGGCAAGACCACCCTGGTGCGACTGGCGCTGCGCATGATCGATCCTCAGGCGGGCCGGATCACGCTCGACGGCCATGACCTGCGTGCGCTGACTCAGGCCTCGTTGCGCCGGGCGGTGGCGCTGGTGCCGCAGGACGTGGCGCTGTTCAACGACACCCTGGCCGCCAACATCGCCTTCGCCCGCCCCGAAGCCACCGAGGCCGAGGTCTGGGCGGCGGCGGAAGCGGCCGAACTGGGCGAGTTCATCCGCAACCTGCCCGAAGGCATGGCCACCAAGGTCGGCGAGCGGGGCCTGAAACTCTCCGGCGGCGAGCGTCAGCGGGTCGGCATCGCCCGCGCCCTCCTGGCCGACCCGCGCGTGTTGATCCTGGACGAGGCGACCAGCGCGCTCGACAGCCGCACCGAGGCCGCCATCCAGGCCACGCTGCGCAAGGCGAGGGCGGGGCGCACCACCCTGGTCGTGGCGCACCGCCTCTCCACGATCGCCGACGCCGACGAGATCGTGGTGCTGCGGCGAGGCAAGGTGGTCGAGCGCGGCCGGCATGAGGCGCTGCTCGAGGCCGGCGGCGAGTACGCGGCCTTGTGGCGTCGCCAAACCCGCGAGCGCGAGCCGGTTTAGGCCTTTCGCCCCGCCTTTCGACGCGACTATATCGACGACGTTTCCAGAGGAGTTCCGCCTTGCGCTATCTGCACACCATGGTCCGCGTCCGTGATCTGGACGCCTCCCTGCGCTTCTATTGCGAGGGCCTGGGTCTCCAGGAAGTGTCCCGGATGGAAAACGAGAAGGGCCGCTTCACGCTCGTGTTCCTGGCTGCGCCCGAGGACGTCGAGATGGCCAAGACGCGCAAGGCCCCGATGGTCGAACTGACCTACAATTGGGATGACGAAGAGTACCTGGGCGGCCGCAACTTCGGGCACCTGGCCTATCGTGTCGACGACATCTACGAGACCTGCCAGCGGCTGATGGACATGGGCGTGACCATCAACCGTCCGCCGCGGGACGGCCACATGGCGTTCGTCCGCTCGCCCGACGGCGTCTCGGTCGAGCTGCTGCAGGACGGCAGCCTGCCGCCGGCCGAGCCCTGGGCCTCGATGCCCAATACGGGCGCCTGGTAAGCATCAGACCAGACGGGCGCGGGCCAGGTCTTCCAGCCGCCGGACGGGCGCGTCCGCGATGGCCTTCCAGATCACCCGCGCCAGCTCGACGCGATAAGCGGTCTTGTAGCCGGTGACGAACGGCGAGCGGGCCGCGCCGGGCGGCTCCTTGTTCAGGGCCTCGGCCAGGGCCTGGCGCACCTTCCGCGCCTGGGCGTCGAAGGCGCCAGGGCCGGGCAGGGAGATCAGGCGGTCGACCTCCAGCCCAGCGTACACGGCGGTCTCGACCATCACCGGCAGCCCGGAAAGCTCCGAAGGCGCGAACGCACGCATCTTGAAGCTGGGCTTCGTGGTGTTCGCGCCGATCTTTTCGTCGGTGAGTTCGAAATCCAGGATCGCGGCGACGCGGTTCAGCGTCTCTGGCCAGTGATCGTCAGCATTCGCCATTTACTTGTAGCCCCCTGGGGGCTCCCGATAGCCGGGTTCATTGTGCGAGGAAAGCACTCCAAGCGCGAACTTCACGTTTTGAGTAGGCTTTGGCCCTGGAAATGGGTCGGGCGAGACGCCAGATCCTGGCGGCTCCGACCTGGAGCGAACACGAGGTTCCCACATGTCGGATCTGTCCGCTTTCCCGATCACCCGTCGCTGGCCGGCCCAGCATCCCGACCGGATCCAGCTCTATTCGCTGCCGACGCCCAACGGGGTGAAGGTCTCGATCATGCTGGAGGAGACGGGTCTGCCCTACGAGCCTCACCTGATCGACATCGGCAAGAACGAGACGTGGGAGCCGGAGTATCTGTCGTTGAACCCGAACGGCAAGATCCCGGCGATCATCGATCCCAATGGTCCGGACGGAAAGCCGCTGGCCCTGTTCGAGTCCGGCGCCATCCTCGTCTATCTGGCCGACAAGAGCGGCAAGTTCCTGCCGACGGACCCGGCCGCGCGTTACGAGACCCTGCAGTGGGTCTTCTTCCAGATGGCCGCGATCGGGCCGATGTTCGGACAGCTCGGCTTCTTCCACAAGTTCGCGGGCAAGGACTACGAGGACAAGCGCCCGCGTGACCGTTACGCCGCCGAATCAAAGCGCCTGCTGGGCGTGCTGGAGGGGCGTTTGGCGGACCGTTCCTGGATCATGGGCGAGGACTACACGATCGCCGACATCGCCACGCTCGGCTGGGTGCGCAACCTGATCGGTTTCTACGGCGCGGGCGATCTGGTCGACTACGCGACCCTGAAGCACGTCCCGCGCTGGCTGGAGCAGGGTTTGGCGCGTCCAGCCGTGCAGCGTGGCCTCGACATCCCCAAGCGCGGGTGAGGCGAGGGGCCTGCGACCTTTTCGCCCCTGCGTTAAGAATTAGGGTCTCGTTAACCACGATCGCCCGACCCTGCGAGCGTCTTCTTTGAAGGCGCACCACCATCACTGACTTTCCACAGCCCGGTCTCGTACCGGGCTGTTTTTTTAGAATAAGGCGCTTGCATCGCCGCGGGGAGGCGGCTATCACGCGGCCTCTTCTGAGAGCGACCTGTTCCGCGGTAGCTCAGTGGTAGAGCAGCCGGCTGTTAACCGGCTGGTCGTAGGTTCGAATCCTACCCGCGGAGCCACTCTTCCTTTCGCTCTCGAGGAAGATTTCTCACATCCGAAGCTTGAGCGCCGCAGCGCGTGGCCGCGTGCATTTGTCCCGACGCCGACGGTGTTCGCCGCTTGCATCGACTCCCCCGGCGGCTATCACGCGGCCTCTCTTGAGAGCGACCTGTTCCGCGGTAGCTCAGTGGTAGAGCAGCCGGCTGTTAACCGGCTGGTCGTAGGTTCGAATCCTACCCGCGGAGCCACTCCCCCTTATTCCCAGACGGGCTTTGACCGGATCATGATCGGCGCGCCGCCTTCGGTGTGGACCGTCACCCGGTCGCCCTGGCGTTCGAACGTCAAGTCGACGCTCTCGGAGCCCACGCGCAGCTGCTCGACACGCAGACGGTCGATGCCGATGGGCAGGCGAGGGTCGACCAGGATGATCTCGCCGCGATTGGCGTCGATGGTGATGCCAAGGCACGCTTGCAGCATCATGAACACCGAGCCGGCGGCCCAGGCCTGGGGCAGGCACGCCACCGGATAGGCCACCGGCGGCTCGCCCGGCGAGCGTGGGAAGCCGCAGAACAGCTCCGGCAGGCGCATGCCCATCCGGCTCGCGGTCTCGAACAGATCGGCCGTCAGCTTCACGACGCCGTCGCGCTCGCCGTAGCGCGACAGGCCCATCACGCAGAGCGCCGTGTCATGCGGCCAGACCGAGCCGTTGTGATAGCTGATCGGATTGAACCGCGCCTCGCCGGCGGCGAGCGTGCGCAGGCCCCAGCCGGAGTTGAAGGCGCCCGACAGCAACTGGTCCGAGACCTGGCGGGCGCGTTCCGGCGTCGGCAGGCCGCAGAACAGCAGGTGCCCAGGGTTCGACGACAGGACGCGGCAAAGCTGACCCTGTCCATCGACCGCGATACCGTAATAGCCGCGCTCCTCCATCCAGAAGAGCATCTCGACCTTTTCGCGCAGGCGTTCGGCCTTTTGTCTCCACAGGGCCGCCAGGCCGATCTCGTCTCGGCGCTCGGCCAGCCGCGCCATGCCGCGATAGGCGGCGAAGGCGTAGCCCTGCACCTCGACGAGAGCGATGGGCCCGGACGGATAGCGGCCATCGATGTGGAACACCGAATCCTCGCTGTCTTTCCAGCCCTGGTTCGAAAGGCCGCTGTCCTGGCCGCGCGCATAATCGATGAGGCCGTCGCCGTCGCTGTCGCCGTCGTGCTCGATCCAGTGCATGGCGCGCTCGAGGGCGGGCCAGAGCTCGTCGATCAGATGGTCGTCGCCGGTGCGGGCCTGGTAGGCGTCGGCCAGGGCCACGAACAGGGGCGTGGTGTCGACGCCGCCGTAGTAGCGGCCGAAAGGCACCTCGCCGAGCGCCGGCATCTCGCCCTTGCGGGTCTCATGCATGATCTTGCCGGGCGCGCTGTCGCGGAAGGCCGATCGCTCCTGGGCCTGATGCGCCGCCAGGTAACGGAGCACGCCCTTGGCCAGGGATGGCTCGAACCAGAGGATCTGCCAGGCGGTGATGATCGCGTCGCGTCCAAAGGCCGTCGAGAACCACGGGATGCCGGCGTAAGGGTAGGGGCCGGTTTCCATGCGAGTCGTCAGCAAGGCCAAGTCCGAGCGGGACTTGCCCAGCCACTCGTTGAACAGCCTGCCTGAGCTCCTCAGCCGCGCCCCATGGCGGCGGCGAGCGCGCATGTCCCAGCGGGCGCGAGCCGCCGCGTCTCGGAAGCGCTCACGGCTGGGGATGTGCCCGTCGACCGCGCCGATCTCGATATAGAGCTCCGTCACGCCCTCGGCCTGCAGGCTGAACATGAACTCAGCCTTGTGGGCGCTCAGCCGGAACGGGGCGTCCGAGAAGCAGATGAAGGACGCGCGGTCGACGCCATCCAGACCGGTATAGCCGTAAGCGACCCGACGGCCGTCGACATGCGGGGGCGCTTTCACGCCGCGTTTCGCGCGATGGGTCCCGCGAACCTCGAACATGTCGCGGAAGTCGGCGTCGAACTCGATCGCCATCGGCAGCAGGACGAGATCGCGACTGTAGTTCACGCAGCGGATCCGCTCGTAGAGGCGCTCGCCCCACAGGAACCGCTTTCGCTCGATATGCAGCACGCCCGGCGGTCCCATGGGTCCGCCCGGATAGGGCAGGGCCTGGTTGGTGGCGTTGCAGGTGAAGAAGACATTGTCGTGCGCCACCGCGGCGGAAAGCAGCGATGGCGCGTGACCGCCCAAGGTCAGGCGGTAAAATGACAAGATCCGCGTATCGTTATGAAAAAGACCGTCGCCCTGTCCGGCGATGTCACCGAACTGATCCGCGACGATGAAGGTGTCCTTGTCCTTCAGGGCATAGAGATTTTGCGGCGCGCGGACTTCCGCCGTCACACCGTAATCGACCGGCGCCTCGATAGCCGGTGCGAGATTCTCCATAGCCCCTCCTTCATGTCATGCGCTCGCTGCGAGCTCGACCAAGGACGGGTAGACGGCCGCGCCGTCGCGCAGCTGTTCATAGAGCGCGACGTAACGCCGAGCCATCGCCTCGGACGAGAACCGTTGCTCGAAACGCTGCCGCACCGCTTTTCGATCCAAGGTTTCGACCTGTTTGATCGCTTCGAGCGCCTGGGCGTCGTTATCGACGATGAAACCGGTGAGACCGTGATCGATGACTTCAGGCACCGAGCCGCAGCGATAGGCGATCACCGGCGTGCCGCAGGCCATCGCCTCGATCATCACCAGGCCGAAGGGCTCGGGCCAGTCGATCGGGAAGAGCAGGGCGTCGGCGCCGCCGAGGAAGGCCGACTTTTCGCTGTCGCCGATCTCGCCGATGAACTCGATCAGCGGCTCGTCGAGCATCATCGGCGCGATCTTGTCTTCGAAGTACGCACGGTCGGCGGCGTCGACCTTGGCCGCGATCTTCAAGCGCTTGCCCAGCTGCTTGGCCAGCATGATCGCGCGATCTGGACGCTTCTCGGGCGAGATCCTGCCCAGGAAGGCCAGGTAGCCGTCGCTCTTTTCGGAATAGCTATAGATGTCGGCGTTCATCCCGTGATGGACGGTGCCCGCCCAATTCGCGAACGGCAGGGGGCGTCGTTGGTCGTCGCTGATGGAAACCAGCGGGAATTGAGGCCAGCGCTTGTAGACCGCTGGGAGGTCCTTCAGGTCCAATCGGCCGTGAAGGGTCGTCAGGGTGTTCTCGGCCCGATCGGCGAAGAACGGGAAGTGGATCATGTCGGAGTGGAAGTGGACGATGTCGAACTCGCTCGCCAGGGCGCGCACCTCGGCGATCTGCGCCATGTGAGCCGCCAGGTCTGATTTCAGGGGAGCGGGATCAAGGCGGATGGCCTGGTCGCGGACCGCCACCAGCTTGGCCTTGGTATCCGCCTCGGCGCTGGCGAACAGAGTGACGTCGTGCCCGAGGTCAACCAGGGCGTCAGTCAGGTGGGCGACAACACGTTCGGTGCCGCCGTACAGGCGCGGCGGAACTGCCTCGTAGAGGGGCGTGATCTGGGCGATCTTCATAGGGCGACCTTGGCGAGGAACTGAAAACGGCGTGGGACCGCAATTAATCAGTTCCGTCGTACGCTTTTGGTTCCGCGCCGCCGCCTTGTTCTGGCCTAAATCCCCGCCCTCGGCGCTATTGCGCCGAAGTGTGCCGCGTCATGCTCGCCACACGCTCCTCGCGAGCGAGGCGTTCCCGTTCCAGGCGAAGGTCTCGCCTGTGCCTGCGCCAGCGGCCGTAAGCCTTGCGCGCCGCCATATTGAGGCGCGGCAGGAAATAAATGATCGCAAGCGCGACCACCGCGCCAACGATCACGACATTCGCGTTAAGCATGGCAACAACCTCACGAAGCCGAAGTTCGGGCTTCCCCCCTCAGGTGAGCACCAATGGTAGAGCTATCTTTACCATAAACCGCAGCGGATCAATCCGACTCGCGTGACAAATGGCCCACAGACTGGCTGAACGCTCTTGTTTTGCGCTTTCCCTGATCGCAACAGGCTTTGATGTCACTTTCAAGGCCTCGCCGGGCGCCGCTTTAACCGACCTGCGCCGCGCGATCGCATTGCGTTCGGGCGACCGGCGGACCTATAAGCCTGCTCGAAAGTCTAGTCCTTCGAGGGATTCCATGAGCACCGACTTCGCCGCCGCGCGGCTGAACATGGTCGAGAGCCAGATTCGCACCGCCGACGTCACCGATCTGCCCCTGCAGGACGCCCTCCGTGTGACGCCGCGCGAAGCGGTGGTGCCCGCCGCGAAGGCCTACCTGGCCTATGCCGACACCGATATCGAGTACGCGCCCGGCCGGTGGCTGCTGCGCCCGCGTGAAGTGGGCAAGCTGCTCCAGAACCTGAAGCCGCGTGAAGGCGAGAAGGCCCTGGCGATCGCCGCGCCCTACGCCGCCGCCGTGCTGGAGAACATGGGCCTCTCGGTCACGCGTCTGGAAGGCGACGACCTGAAGGCCGTTCCGGGCGCGGACTATGACGTGATCATTTGCGAAGGCGCCGTCGCCGCCGCGCCGAAGGCTTGGCAGGATGCGTTGGCCATTGGCGGCCGCCTGGGCGTGGTGGAGCGCACTGGCCCGGTCGGTCGCGCCATCATCTATCTTCGCGCCGAGGATGGCGTGGGCCGTCGCCAGGCCTTCGACGCTTCGCCGCCCATCCTGGCCGGTTTCGAGGTCGAGGTCGGTTTCAGTTTCTGATCAAAACCAGCGCCGGCGGCCGTCGCAACGTCTGCGTGAAAAAAGCTTAACTGGCGACGGCTGGCGGTCCGACTTACACGCCTCATAGTGTGGTACGCGAGCTTCGCGTGATTGGGGATAGAACCTAGATGTCGAACCGTCGACGGGCCGGATTGCTGGCCGCCGCTTGCAGCGCCGGCCTGATGGCGGGCGTGTTTTCCGCTGCTCATGCCGAAACCCTGGCCGACGCGATCGCTCTGGCCTACCAGACGAACCCGACCCTGCAGCAGCAGCGGGCCAGCACCCGGATCACCGACGAGGGCGTGGTCCAGGCCAAGACCGGGTTCCGCCCGACCGTCGGCGGCGAGCTGGACGTCACCGGCTCGAAGACCAGCCCCGACACCGGCGCGGACGTGAAAGTGTCGGGCAGCGGCGCGACGCTCTCGATCAGCCAGCCGCTCTACACTGGGGGCCGCGCCAGCGCCAATCTGAGCGCCGCCGAGGCCGACGTTCTGGCCGCGCGCGAAAGCCTGCGCTCAGTGGAGCAGAGCGTTCTGGTCAATGTCGTCCAGGCCTATGTCGACGTCCGCCGCGACCAGGAGCGCCTGCGCATCGCCAGGGAGAACGTGGCGGTCCTGCAACGTCAGCTCGACGAATCCAACGCCCGCTTCGACGTGGGCGAAATCACCCGCACCGACGTCGCCCAATCCCAGGCGCGCCTGGCCGCCGCCAAGGCCGGCCAGTCGTCGGCCCAGGCCCAGCTTGAGGTCAGCCGCGCGGCCTACGCCGCCGTGGTCGGCCAGACGCCGGGCGAGCTGGCGCCCGAGCCCAGCCTCGCGACCCTGCTGCCCCCGTCGGTCGACCAGGCCTTCGAAGCGGCTCAGACCGCCAATCCGGGCGTGACCTCGGCCCGCTACACCGAAGAAGCCGCCGCCGCGCGCGTCGCCGTGGCCAAGGCCGGCTATCGTCCGACCGTTTCGGCCCGCGCCTCGCTCGGCTATGCGGCCGACAAGCGTTCGGGCGTCGGCAGCCAGTTCGACGACTACGACCGCACCGTCTCGGGCGCGATCACGGCTTCGATCCCGATCTTCACCGGCGGTTTGACGACCTCGCAGGTCCGCGCCGCCACCGAACGCGAGAACGCCGCGCGCAGCGCCACGGAAAGCGCCAAGCGCAGCGCGATCCAACAGGTGTCCAACGCGTGGAGCAACCTCCTGGCCTCGCGCGCCAACCTGGTCTCGAACGAGGAGCAGGTCCGCGCCACGCGGATCGCCTTCGAAGGCGTTCGCCAAGAGCAGCAGGTCGGCCTGCGCACGACGCTGGACGTGCTCAACGCCCAGCTCGAACTGTCCAACGCCGAGCTGGCCCTGGTCGGCGCCCGCCGCGACGAATATGTCGCCAGCGCCGTGGTGCTTCAGGCCATGGGGCAGCTGGGCGTGACCAAGCTCGCGGCCAATACGACGGCCTATGATCCGAAGACGTCGTACAACCGCGTGACGCATAGCGTCGGCTGGGTTCCGTGGGAGCCGGTTGTGCAAGCCATCGACAAGGTGGGCGCGCCGTCGGTGAAAGCTCAAAGTGGGTCGAAGTAGACGCGGCGCCACCGCGTCGTTTCAGCCCACGGCTTATCCTTAAGCTTGCTTAACCTGCGCAAGTCTGCACCATCGTGGTTTAACGCGCGGCGACGCGCGTACAGATTCGTATTTCTTACGACGGCCCCCGCACATGTCCGATCAGAGCTCTCAAGAACCGACGATGGAGGAAATCCTCGCCTCCATCCGGCGCATCATCTCAGAAGATGACGCGCCGGCGGAGCCTGCGGCCGAGGAGGCCCCCGTGGCCGAACTGGAGCCGGAACCTCTGCTCGACGCCGAGCCGGCCGGTATGGATTTCGCCGCCGAAGGCGACGGTGAAGACGTTCTCGAACTGACCGATCCGATCGAGCCCGACGCTGAGCTTGATGCGGAGCCGCCGCTCGAAACCGTCGGTGACATCGACGTCTATTCGCCGCCGCCGTCGGAGCCTGAGCCGGCCCCGCCGCCCGCCGCCCCGACCTTCGATCGTGACGAAGCGGCCGACAACCTGGTCGGTGAAACGGCCGCCTCGGCCGCCGCCTCGGCGTTCGGCAGCCTGAGCTCGGCCCTGCTGATGCCCAAGGACGGCCGCACGTTGGAAGACGTCGTACGCGAGCTGCTGCGTCCGCTGCTCAAGGAGTGGCTGGACCAGAACCTGCCGCGCATCGTCGAGACCAAGGTCGAGGAAGAAGTCCAGCGCATCGCTCGCGGTCGCGTCTAGGCCTCCTCCGAACTCGGATAATCGAGGCGGTCGCCCCGGCGACCGCCTTTTTCGTTGCGAATTACCTCACAAATCCAGGCCCCGCCGGTTCCCCGAGCGGGCCGCAGATGGCATATCCCCACCGCCATGCTCGAAAAGACCTTCGATCCCAAATCCGTCGAACCCCGCCTGTACGCCGCCTGGGAGGCCTCCGGGGCCTTCAAGCCCGTCGAGGATCCGAACGCCGAGCCGTTCGTCATCGTGATCCCGCCGCCGAACGTGACGGGCAGCCTTCACATCGGCCACGCGCTGAACAACACGCTGCAGGACGTGCTGACCCGTTTCCACCGCATGCGCGGCAAGGCCGCCCTGTGGCTGCCGGGCACCGACCACGCGGGCATCGCCACGCAGATGGTCGTCGAGCGCCAGCTGGCCGCCGCCGGCAACATCGGCCGCCGCGACATGGGGCGCGACGCCTTCGTCGCCAAGGTTTGGGAATGGAAGGCCGAAAGCGGCGGCGCCATCACCAACCAACTGCGCCGGCTTGGCGCCAGCTGCGACTGGTCGCGCGAGCGCTTCACCCTGGACGAGGGCCTGTCGGCCGCCGTCCGCAAGGTGTTCGTCCAGCTCTACAAGCAGAACCTGCTTTATCGCGACAAGCGCCTGGTCAACTGGGACCCGCAGTTCCAGACCGCCATCTCCGACCTCGAGGTCGAGCAGAAGGAGGTCGACGGCGCCTATTGGCACTTCGCCTATCCGCTGGCCGACGGCGTCACCTACCAGCACCCGATCGCCTTTGACGAGGATGGCAAGCCGACGCAGTTCGAGACCCGCGACTACATCGTCGTGGCGACCACGCGTCCGGAGACGATGCTGGGCGACACCGGCGTCGCGGTTCATCCCGACGACGAGCGCTACAAGAGCCTGGTCGGCAAGTTCGTGACCCTGCCGATCGTCGGCCGTCGCATCCCGATCGTCGCCGACGACTACGCCGACCCGACCAAGGGCTCGGGCGCGGTGAAGATCACCCCGGCCCACGACTTCAACGACTTCGGCGTTGGCAAGCGCGCCGGGCTGGAGGCCATCAACATCCTCACGGTCGAGGCCAAGCTGAACGAGAACGTTCCGGCCGAGTACGTCGGCCTGGACCGCTTCGTCGCGCGCAAGGCCATCGTCGCCCGCGCCGAGGAAGAGGGCTGGCTGAAGGAGATCGAGAAGACCAAGCACATGGTCCCGCACGGCGACCGTTCGGGCGTGGTCATCGAGCCCTTCCTGACCGACCAGTGGTACGTCGACGCCAAGACCCTGGCCCAGCCGGCGCTGAAGGCGGTCGAGAGCGGTGAGACCGTCTTCGAGCCCAAGCACTGGGAGAAGACCTATTTCGAATGGCTGCGCAACATCGAGCCGTGGTGCGTCTCGCGCCAGCTCTGGTGGGGCCACCGTATCCCGGCCTGGTTTGGTCCGGACGGCGCGATCTTCGTCGAGGAGACCGAGGAAGCCGCCTACGCCGCCGCCAAGGCCCAGTTCGGCGAGAACGTCGTCCTCACCCAGGACGAGGACGTCCTCGACACCTGGTTCAGCTCGGCCCTGTGGCCGTTCTCGACCCTGGGCTGGCCCGAGAAGACGGCCGACCTCGCCAAGTTCTACCCGACCAGCACCCTGGTGACGGGCTTCGACATTATCTTCTTCTGGGTCGCCCGGATGATGATGATGGGCATCCACTTCATGGGCGAAGCGCCCTTCAAGCAGGTCTTCATCAACGCCCTCGTCCGTGACGAGAAGGGCGCCAAGATGAGCAAGTCCAAGGGCAACGTGATGGATCCGCTGATCCTGATCGACGAACTGGGCTGCGACGCCGTGCGCTTCACCCTGACGGCGATGTCGGGTCAGGCGCGCGATATCAAGCTCTCCAAGCAGCGCATCGAGGGCTATCGCAACTTCGGCACCAAGCTGTGGAACGCCTCGCGTTTCGCCCAGATGAACGAGTGCGTCCGCGTCGAGGGCTTCGACCCGGCCACCGTCCAGCAGCCGATCAACAAGTGGATCCGCGGCGAGACGGTCAAGACCGTCGCCGAGGTGACCAAGGCCCTGGAGGCTCCGTCGTTCGACGAGGCCGCCGGCGCTCTGTACCGCTTCGTCTGGAACGTCTTCTGCGACTGGTACCTGGAACTGGCCAAGCCGATCCTGAACGGCGACGACGCGGCGGCCAAGGCCGAGACCCGCGCCACCGCGGCCTGGGCGCTGGACGTGATCCTGAAGCTGCTGCACCCGGTGATGCCGTTCATCACCGAGGAGCTGTGGCAGAAGACCGCCGAATTCGTCGGCCCGGCCCGCGAGAGCATGCTGATCTCGGCCCAGTGGCCCGAGCTGCCGGAAAGCTGGATCGACGCCGAGGCCGAGGCCGAGATCGGCTGGCTGGTCGAGACCGTGGGCGAGATCCGCTCGATCCGCGCCGAAATGAACGTGCCGCCGTCGGCCAAGCCGGCGCTGGCCGTCGTCGGCGCGGGCGCGGAGACCAAGGCCCGGCTGGCTCGCCACCGCGACCTGCTGCTGACCCTGGCGCGTCTCGACAGCGCCCGCGAGGCCGACGCCACGCCGGCCGGCTCGGTCCCGATCGTGATGGGCGAGGCGACCGGCGCCTTGGCCATCGCCGACTTCATCGACCTGGCCGCCGAAAAGGCGCGCCTGACCAAGGAGATCGCCGGCCACGTCGGCGAGATCGAGAAGGTCAACAAGAAGCTCGGCAACCCCGACTTCCTGGCCCGCGCCAAGGAAGAGGTCGTCGAGGAGAACCGCGAGCGCCTCGCCGAAGCAGAAGCCGCCAAGGCCAAGCTGGAAGCCGCGCTCAGCCGACTGGAGTCGGTGGGGTAAAGGCGACCTAAAGCTGCCTTCCTTGCCCTTGTGGCGAGGACCCATGGGGCGGGCTAGGTTCGATATTGCAGAAGAGGGCGCGTCATCGTGGGCGCGCCCTTTTTGATGTCCGAACGGCTGAACGCTGGGTCCCAGGCACAAGGCCTGGGAAGGCGGATTTGTCTAGAAGCTCAGCGCGCCGTCTGCCGTCGCCTTCGGCGATCCGTACCCCTCAATGCCGGGATGCGGCGTTTCCAGGGGATGGCTGTGGGTCGCGGTGACCACCACGACGCTGGCTCCCGCCGCCTCGGCGGCGGCGATGCCGGCGGGGGCGTCCTCGAACACCAGGCAGTCGGCGATCGGATGGCCTAGGCGCTGGGCGGCCAGCAGGAAGCAGTCGGGCGCCGGCTTGCCGCGCGCGACGTCCTCGGCGGCGACCATGACGGCGGGGAGGGGCAGGCCGGCCGCCGTGATCCGCCGCTCGGCCAGGGCGCGCGGCGCTGAGGTCACAACGGCCCAGCGATCGGCCGGCAGCCCGGCCAGGAACGCCGCCGCGCCCTCGATCGCGTCGATGCCCTCGACGTCCTCGAGTTCGGCCTCAGTGACCGCCCGCGCCTCGACTTCCGGATCGACGCCCTCGAGCTCCAGACCGGCGATCGTCTCAATCGTGCGGCGGCCGTGGATGGTGGGCAGGAAGGCCTCGACATCCAACCCGTGCTTGCGCGCCCAGTTCGCCCAGACCCGCTCGGCCGCCACGATGGAGGTCAGGATCGTGCCGTCCATGTCGAACAGGAAGGCCGCGAATTCGCGATCGGGGAACAGCGGGGACTCGGGCATGACGACACTCCAGACACGGCAAGGCGAGGCCAGGGTCATCGGCCTTGGGAGACGCGATGTCCAGGGCGGGTTCATGACCAAGGATTAACTGGGCCATGCCGCCGTTGGCTGGTCTCCTCCTGCTCGAAAATAGAGGGATGCGACCGTGAAGGCTCTAGGTCTTGGACTGTTAATGCTGGGCTTGGCGGCCACCGCCCAGGCGGCGCAGAGTCCCGTCGAGCGCGCCGACGCGATCGTCCGCCGCGCCATGGCCGAGCAGCACATACCGGGTCTGCAGATCGCCGTGGTCAAGGACGGCAAGATCGTGATGTCTCGCGCCTACGGCGTAGCCGATCTCGCCAACGGGACGGCGGTGACGCCGGCGACCCGGTTTCCGATCAACTCGATCACCAAGGCCTTCACGGGCGTGGCCGCCATGCGGGAGGTCGAGGCCGGGCGACTGGATCTGGCCGCGCCGATCGGAACCTATGTCGGCGGCCTCCCGGAGACTTGGCGGGGTATCGCGGTTCGTCGCCTGCTCAGCCATACCTCTGGTCTGCCGGATTTTGACGACAGCGACGGAGATGGAAGCGCAGCCTGGAGCGCGACCCTGGTCAAGCCGATCCGGTTCCAGCCCGGCGAGCGGTTCGAGTACAACCAGACCAACTATGCGCTGGTGCAGATGGCCATCAACGGCCTACGTGGCCGACCGCGAGACGCCACCTTGGCCGACGAGCAGTTCGCCCTGGCCGGCATGAGCCATAGCGGCTTCGGCGACACGCGCGACGCCGATTCCGGGCGGGTGGTGTCGTACGGCTATCGCAAGGCCCAGCCCGACCAGCCGACCGCGCGAACCGAGATCTTCTCGCCGCTGCACCGCGCGGCCGCCGGTATCGTCAGCACCGCCGACGACATGGCCCGCTGGCTGATCGCGCTGCAAGGCGAGGCGCTGCTAGGGCCCTCGAGCAAGGCGGTGATGTGGACGCCGGTCGCCTATAATGACGGCAAGCTGGGCCAGTGGGGCATGGGATGGCTCGTGCTGAACCGGCCCGCGCACCGGGCCGTGGCCATGACCGGCGGCAGCCGCTCGGCGGTCTATCTCTATCCGGACGACAAGGTCGGGGTGGTGATCCTGACCAATCTGGCCGGCTCTACGCCCGAGGACCTGATCGACGAGATCGCGCAGGGCTTCATCCCCGGCATGACCCTCATTGGCGTCCCAGCGCTCCGCGCCGCGCTGACCGGGCAGGAGAGTCTCGATCCGGCCGCGACGATCACCAGGTTTCGCGCCGCCAACCGGAACTTCGCTGCCGACGAGCACGAGCTGAACGACTGGGGCTACCGCCTGCTGGCTTTCGGCAAGCCGCGCTCGGCCCTGGCGGTGTTGAAGCTGACCGCAGACCTCAACCCCACCAGCGCCAATGCCTTCGATAGTCTCGGCGAGGCCTATGCGGCGAACGGAGACACCGCTTCGGCGATCGCGGCGTATGGTAAGTCGCTGGCGCTGGATCCCGCGAACAAGAACGCCGTCCAATGGCTGGAAAAGCTCAAAAAGCAGCCTGGCTAGGCCTGTAACTTATCAGCGATCTCCTGGTCTCAAACGCACGTTTGCATCCGGCTTCCGGCTGTGCTCTCTGGGCGATGAACGCGCTCGCTCAAAAAGGCGCGACACACCGGGAGAGTAAGCATCATGACCCAGGCCGCCGCCGCCAAACCCATTCCGTGGCCCGCCATGTCGGTCCAGCAAGCCTATGCGCTGATTACCCAGCCGGGGACGCCGGGCGAGATGGAGGAGGTCGAGATCCGGGGCGTGAAGACCCGGGTCTGGAAGAACGCTCCGCCGACCTTGCGCGAGACGCTGCTGATGGGGCGCTCCCACGGCGACAAGATCTTCATGGTGCACGAGGACGAGCGGGTCAGCTTCGAGGCCTTCTATCGCGCCGTCACCCACATGGCCGCCGAGCTGCAGGCCTTTGGCGTGCAAAAGGGCGACCGCGTCGCCATCGTCATGCGCAACGTGCCCGAATGGCCGGTGGCCTTCTATGCGGGCCTGAGCCTGGGCGCGATCGTCACGCCGCTGAACGCCTGGTGGACGGGGCCGGAGCTGGAATACGGCCTGGTCGACTCCGGCGCGAAGGTCGCGATCGTCGATGTCGAGCGCTACGAGCGCCTGGCCGAACACCTGCACAACTGCCCGGAGCTGCAGCGGGTCTATGTCAGCCGTTCGCCCGAAGAGATCAGCCACCCCTACGTCGTCCATCTGGAGGCGGTGATCGGCGGCGCCAACGACTGGGCGGCGCTGGAGGCCAAGCCGCTGCCGGCGGGCGAACTGACGGCCGACGACGACGCCACGATCTTCTACACCTCGGGCACCACGGGAAAGCCCAAGGGCGCGATCGCCACCCATCGCAACATCAACAGCAACATCTTCGCCGCCGCCGCGGCGTCGGCCCGCGCCTTCCTGCGCCGGGGCGAAGCGCCGCCGCAGCCCGATCCTAGCGCACCGCAGAAGGGCGCGCTGCTGTCGGTGCCGTTCTTCCACGCCACCGGCTGCTTCGCCGTGCTGAACCCGTCGCTGTTCGCCGGCGCCAAGCTGGTGATGATGCGCAAGTGGGATCCCGAGCGCGCCATGCAGGTGATCCAGGACGAGCGGCTGTGACCCAGATGGGCGGCGTCCCGACCATCGCCTGGCAGATCATCGAGCATCCCAACCGCGACAAGTACGACCTCTCCTCGATCGAGGCCGTGGCCTATGGCGGCGCGCCGTCCGCGCCGGAGCTCGTGCGCAAGATCAAGGAGATCTGGCCCAAGTCCTCGCCCGGCAACGGCTGGGGCATGACCGAGACCTCGGCGACGGCGACCAGCAATTCGGCCGAGGACTATGAAAACCGTCCCGACAGCTGCGGCCCCGCCGTGCCGGTCACGGATCTGAAGATCATGACCGTCGAGGCGCCGTATCGCGAACTGCCGATCGGCGAGGTCGGCGAGCTGTGGTGCAAGGGCCCGCAGGTCGTGCGCGGCTATTGGAACAAGCCCGAAGCCACCGCCCAGACCTTCGTCGACGGATGGGTGCGCACCGGCGATCTGGCGCGCCTCGACGCCGAGGGCTTCTGCTTCATCATCGACCGCGCCAAGGACATGCTGATCCGCGGCGGCGAGAACATCTACTGCATCGAGGTCGAGAACTGCCTCTACGACCACCCGGCGGTCATGGACGCGGCCCTGGTGGGCGTCCCGCACAAGACGCTGGGCGAAGAGCCGGCGGCGGTCGTCACCCTGAAGCCTGGCGCCGAGGCCTCCGAGGCCGAGCTGCGCGCCTTCGTCGCCGACCGCCTGGCGGCTTTCAAGGTCCCGGTGAAGGTGGTTTTCTGGCACGAGACCTTGCCACGCAACGCCAACGGCAAGATCATGAAGAACGAGCTGAAGAAGGTGTTCGTGGAAGGGTAGCCCCGCGGGAGGCGCGAAGATGGTCCAGTCCAAGGCGACGAGCGTGGACGACTTCATGCTGGAAGTCTCGGCCGAGCGTCGCCCGGCCTTGGACCGTTTGCGGGCGCTCTGTCTCCGGACGTTCGGGGCGGAGCACGAACTGATGGCGTTCGGCATGCCGGCCTATGGTCCGCCCAAGCTGCCGTGGATCGCTTTCAACAGCCAGAAACAGCACATCTCCCTCTATGCCGGCCAGTCGGCGCTCGAGGCCCACGCCGATCGCCTCGCGGGCGTCGATCACGGCAAAGGCTGCGTGCGCTGGAGACGGCCGGAGGCGATGGACTTCGACCTGATCGCGGAGATGCTTGAGCACGTTCAGGCGCGGGTGCGGGGCGCCTGAGCGCCCCGCGGAGACCTAAGCGCTGACCGGTGGCCTCCGGTGCGCCCAGGGTTGGGCCTGCTCCAACTGATAGGCCAACTGGAACAGCAGGGCCTCGCCGCCGGCGCGTCCGGCGATCTGCACCCCCACCGGCAGGCCGCCGGCCGTCCAGTGCAGCGGAACGCTCATGGCCGGCGCCCCGGCGACGTTCTGCACGGGGGTGTAGCCGACATAGGCCATCAGCCGCGCCTGCAGCTCCTCGAACGGAACCCAGCCGGCGACATAGCCCAGCTCGACAGGCGGCTTGCCCAGGATCGGCGAGAGGATGACGTCGTACTGGGTCAGCCAGGTGTCATAGGCGCCGATCGTCGTGTTCAGGCGCTGCATGGCTGCGGACAAGGCGTCCTTGGGCAGCTTGCCGACCAATTCGGCCATGCCCAAGGTGAACGGCTCCAGCGCGCTGGCGTCGGGCTTGCGGCCCATGGCCTTGGCGACGCCCGCGACCAGCTCGGCCGCGCCGCTGGCCCACAGCACGGTGAAGTCCTGGCCAAATTGCGCGCCGTCCATCGGAAGGGCGGTGGGCTCGACCCGGTGACCGAGATCCCTGAGCAGCTTGGCGGCGTTCTCGACGGCGATCCGCACCTCCGGGTCCGGCGCCAGGCCCGTGCCGCCGTTCATCAGAAGCCCGACCTTCAGCTTCTTCTTCAGAGTTTGGCCGATCATGCCGATCGGCTTGAATGGCGCCGCGCCGTCCGTCCGCTCGGTGGCGGCGAACATGGCCGCCGAGTCGCGGACGCTGTGGCTCAGCACGTGCGACACCGACAGGTCGATGCCCCAGCTGCTGGGTCGGTTGGGGATCATCCGCCCGCGCGAGGGCTTCAGGCCAAAGAGGCCGCAATTGGCCGACGGGATGCGGATCGAGCCGCCGCCGTCGCTGGCGTGGGCGATCGCCACCATGCCCGACGCCACGGCCGCCGCGGCGCCGCCGGACGAGCCGCCCGAAGAGTGCTTGGTGTTCCAGGGATTGCGCGTGGGCAGGAAACCCATCGGCTCCGTCGTCGGTAGGAAGCCATATTCGGGCGTCGCCGACTTGCCCAAGGTGATCAGGCCGGCCGCGTCGAAGGCGTCGATATAGGCGGTCTGCTCCTGGTCGGGCTTGGCGCCAAGCGTGACCCGCGTGCCATATCGCGTCGGCAGGCCCTTGTAGGGATCCAGGTCCTTGACCAGGAACGGCACGCCCGCGAACGGGCCGGAGAGCTTTCCGGTCTTGGCCTTGTCCAGCGCGCGCTCGAAGTCGGAGGCGACCAGGGCCTGGACCTGCGGCTGCAGCGTCTCGATCCGCTGGATCGCCGCCTCGACCAGTTCGGCCGCGCTGACCTCCTTGCGGCTGACTCGGCCCGCCAATTCGGTGGCGTCGGGCGTCCACGGCGCGGGGGCGGCGGACGACTTGGGCTTGGCGAAGGCCGAAGGCGCGGCCGCGATCGCGGCGGTGGCGGCCAAAAGACCGCGACGGCTGAAACGCATGGATTGTTCACTCCCATTGGCCGGCGTCTGACGCGCCGGTGATCGCCGTTAAGTTGGCCTGGAAGAGACCTTGACCGCAACCCCGTGCTAAAGGGCGGCCCTTCGGTTTCGGGGAGGCGTCGTGGCCCGCAAGCGCATCGATCAGCTGCTCGTCGAGCGGGGCGTCTTCGACAGCCGCGCCAAGGCCCGCGCGGCCATCGAGGCGGGGCGGGTGGCCGTGGCTGGCCGAGTGGTCGCCAAGCCTTCGGAAAGCATCGATGAGGACGCCGAGATCGTCGCCGCCGCCGCTCACCCTTGGGTTGGGCGCGGCGCGCTGAAGCTGGTCCACGCTCTGGATCTCTGGCCGATCCCGGTCGAGGGACGTATCGCGGCGGATATCGGCGCCTCCACGGGGGGCTTCACCGAGGTCTTGCTGTCGCGCGGGGCGGCCAAGGTGTTCGCCGTCGACGTCGGCCGCGATCAGCTTCACGCCAAGCTGAAGGCCGACGATCGGGTCGTGGATTTGTCGGGCGTCGACGCGCGGGCGCTGGACCCCGGCACGATCCCGGAAGCGCCGATGCTGGTCGTCAGCGACGTCAGCTTCATCTCGCTGACCAAGGCGCTGCCGGCCGCCCTGGGGCTCGCGGTGCCGGGCGCTGACCTCGTGGCGCTGATCAAGCCGCAGTTCGAGGCCGGGCGCGAAAACGTCGGCAAGGGCGGGCTTGTCAAGGACCCGGAGGTCATCGCCCGCGTCGAGGGCGAGATCGTCGACTTCCTGGAGAGTGCGGGCTGGTCGGTGAAGGGTCTCGCCGAAAGCCCGATCACCGGGGGCGAGGGCCAGATCGAGCGCTTGGTCTGGGCGACGAAGCGCTAGAAAAGAAATCGGCCGCTCCCGAGAGAACGGCCGATCGTCTTCCACAAGACAGAAGGTCGTTTTAGTCGACGACCTGGTACTTGCCGTTGGCGTCCGGGCAGACGCGCACGAAGCGCTTCTGGATACGGCCGTCGGGCAGGTAGATCGGGCTTTCGGCCAGGGTGCAGCCGTTCATGTCGGCCTTCGGGCGATCGGCGACGCGATAGCCTTCTTGGCGCTCGTAGGTGCGTTCGTAGTAGCTGTCGCGTTCGGCGTCGCGGCGCGTGTCCTCGTACGAAGGGGGCGGCGGCGGAGGCGGGGGCTCGTTGTAGGCGACCGGCGGCGGAGGAGGAGGGGGCGGCGGAGCGCGGCCGGGCGTGCAGGCTGCCGAGTGCTTGCCGACATTGGTCCCGATCACCGCGCCAAGCAGGCCGCCCAGGACCGCGCCTTCGGTGCGCGCGCCCTTGGCGGCGATGCCGCTGCCGATGGCCGCGCCGATGCCGGCGCCGGCGAGGCCGCCGCCCGTGCCGCGCTGCGTCGTCGAGCGCTGGCACTCATCGTAGTAGGGTCTCTGGTCATAGGCGCCGCCCGAGCCATAGGCCTGGGCCGAAGCCAGGGTCGGCGTGAGAACGCCGCAGACGAGGGCGAAGGTGACGCCCAGAACGGTCTTCATCGTGGTGGTCCTGCTCTTGGTGGCGGTCATGGTCATGAGAGAGCTTGTCATTTTGGGGGCGAGCCCCGGTCCGTCCGTTGGTCAAGCTATGGCGTGGCCAACATGAACGGCGCCTGACCGAGGTATTCAGCTTCCTTCCCACGCGGTATGGACGGCCCTTGCGCGCCGGGCGATCCATTCTCGGCGTCGAAACGGATACGAGATGCGAGAACTGACGATCGACGCGGTCGGCGCCCAGGGCGACGGCCTGTCCCGCAACGCGGAGGGCAAGGGCGCGGCTTTCGTGCCTCTGACCCTGCCTGGCGAGCGGGTGCTGGCCAACATGGAAGGCGCACGGGGCGAGGTCGCCGAGATCCTGGCCCCCAGCCCCGATCGCGTGACGCCGCCGTGCCGCCACTTCGGAACCTGCGGCGGCTGCGCTCTGCAGCATTGGGCGGCCGAGCCCTATCTCGCTTGGAAAGCCGAGCAGGTCCGCCTGCAGCTGTCGATGGAAGGCCTCGAGACCGAGATCCTCCCGACCTTCGCCGCCCCGCCGGCCTCGCGCCGCCGTGTCGCCCTGCACGCCCGCAAGGGGCCCAAGGGCGCCGGCGCGCTGCTGGGCTTCAAGGAGCGTCGCTCCTGGAGCCTCGTGCCGATTAAGGAGTGCCCGGTCACCGATCCGCGCCTCGTGGCGGCCCTGCCAGCGCTTGCGCGCCTGGCCGAGCCCTTCCTGGAGCATCCGAAGTCCGCGCCGACCTTGCACGTCACCCTGACGGGCACCGGCCTCGACATCGACGTGACCGGCGTCGAGCGCAAGAGCGGCGGCCTGTCGGCCGACGCCCGCATGAGGGCGGCCATGGCGGCGAGCGAGGGCGACTTCGCCCGCGTCACCCTGGCCGGCGAGACCGTCTATGGCGCGCGCCAGCCGCTGGTGAAGCTGGGGCAGGCGGTCGTGGCCTTGCCGCCCGGCGCCTTCCTCCAGGCCGTACCGGCGGCCGAGCGCGCCATGGTCGACTTCACCGTCGCCGAGGCGCAGGGCGCCAGCCGCCTCGCCGATCTCTATTGCGGCGTCGGCACCTTCACCTTCCGTCTGGCCGAGATCGGCGCGGTGCACGCCGCCGAGATGAGCGCGCCGGCGATCGAGGCGCTAAAGACGGCCATGGGCTCGACGTCAGGCCTCAAGCCGATCCACGCCGAGGCGCGCGACCTCGTCCGGAGGCCGGTGCTGAGCACGGAACTGGCCAAGACCGACGTCGTGGTGATCGATCCGCCCCGCGCCGGCGCGGCCGAGCAGACGGTCGAGATCGCCAAGTCCAAGGTCGCCAAGGTCATCAGCGTCTCGTGCAATCCTGGCACCTTCGCCAAGGACGCCCGCGCGCTGGTCGAGGCCGGCTTCCGGCTGGAGAAGGTGCTGCCGGTCGACCAGTTCGTCTGGTCGCCGCACATCGAGCTGGTCGGCGTCTTCACGCGTTGACGGCAAGCAGGGGCGGGGGCTTGGCGGCTTACGAGGCAGGGCGACGGTTCGAGGCGCTGGACGGCCTGCGCGGCGTCGCGGCCGTCGGCGTCATGCTCTACCACATCGGCAGCTGGACAGGCCGGCATGGCCTGGTCCCGCACGGCTACCTCGCCGTCGACTTCTTCTTCTGCCTGTCAGGCTTCGTGCTGGCCCACGCCTATGGCCGGCGCGAGATCGGCTGGCTGGGCTTCATGCGTCAGCGGCTGATCCGGCTGTGGCCGCTGATCGCCCTGACCATGCTGCTGGGCGCCACCGTGATCATCCAGCACCGCGAGCGCGTGCCGGGCTGGCTGGGCCTGGGTCTCTTGATGATCCCGCGCGCCTGGACGAGCGACGATGGCTTCTCGCCGCTTTTTCCTTTGAATCCGCCGGCTTGGTCGCTGTTCTTCGAGCTGGCGGTGGGGGCGGTCTGGTTCCCGATCCGGCGTCTTGGCGTGATGGGCCACGTGCTGATGGTCGTGCTGTTGCTGCCGGTGATGCTCTATGTCGCCCACGGGATGGGCGGCGTGTTGACCGGCTGGGATCGCGGCACCTTCGTGATCAGCTTCCTGCGGACCATCTTCGCCTTCCTGCTGGGCTGGGGCTGCTATCGCATCCAGGCCTTCACGCGCTGGAGCGCGCCGGTCTGGCTGCTGGCGATCGTGCTGGCGGCCGTGATGAGTTTCCCGTGGACGCCCTTGAATTGGCTCTACGATTTTGTCTGCGTGAGCGTGGTCTTTCCGTTGATGGTCTTGGCGGGGCGGCGTGATCCGGCGGGGCGACTGGGCTCGCTTTGTCGAGTGTCGGGCGCGATCTCCTATCCGCTCTACGCGCTGCACTGGCTGGGCTGGGAGCTGATGCTGCGCGGCTTCCGGGCCATCGGCGGCAAGGGCTATCCGATCGGCTTCGCCCTTGTGGCGATCCCGGTGATCATCGTCTGCGCCTGGGCGGTGCTGAAGCTCTATGACGAGCCGGTCCGGCGTCGCCTGCGGGCGCTGCTAGAAAAGTCTCGGCCGGGTGTCGGAAGCGGCGATAGTCTTCCGTCCTAGGGAGGAACGAGGATCGCCATGCTCTACGCCATTCTTTGCTACAACCAAGAAGACGTCGTCTGGTCCTGGTCCAAGGACGAGGAGGACGCCGTCATGGAAAAGCTCGGCGTCGTCCAGGAGCGACTGGCGCGGGAAGGCCGGCTGGGTCCGGTCGCCCGCCTGATGCCGACCACGGCCGCCACGACCCTGCGCAAGGACCGCGATCCGCCGCTGGTGCTGGACGGTCCGTTCGCCGAGACCAAGGAGCAACTGCTGGGCTTCTACGTCGTCGACTGCGGCGCGCTGGATGAGGCGCTGGAGATCGCCAAGGATCTGGGCAAGGCCAATCCCGGCGGCTCGTACGAGATCCGGCCGATCGCCCTGTTCCAGCCGGGGCAGGCCGGCGCATGACAGACTTGGCCTGGATCGAGGGCGCGGTCGTCGCCGCTCGGCCCCAGGCCATGGCGGCGCTGCTGCGCTACTTCCGCGACATGGACGCGGCCGAGGAGGCGTTCCAGGACGCCTGCCTGCGCGCGTTGAAGGCCTGGCCCAAGAACGGCCCGCCGCGCGACCCGACCGCCTGGCTGATCATGGTCGGCCGCAACGCCGCCATCGACGCGGTCCGCAAGACCAGCCGCAACGCGCCGCTGCCGCCGGAGGAATTGCTCTCCGACCTGGAGGACGCGGAGGCCCAGGCGGCCGAGCGCCTGGATGGCTCGCACTATCGCGACGACGTGTTGCGGCTGCTGTTCATCTGCTGCCATCCCGACCTGCCGGCCACCCAGCAGATCGCGCTCGCGCTGCGCATCGTGTCGGGCCTGTCGGTCCGCGAGATCGCCCGCGCCTTCCTGGTCGGCGAGGCGGCCATGGAGCAGCGGATCACCCGCGCCAAGGCCCGGATCGGCGCGGGTGATGCGCCATTCGAAGCGCCGGGGCCTGTGGAGCGCACCGAGCGCTTCGCGGCGGTGGCGGCGATGATCTACCTCGTGTTCAACGAGGGCTATTCGGCCAGCGGCCGGGCGCTCGAGGCCCGGGGCGGGCTGTGCGACGAGGCGATCCGGCTGGCGCGCCTGCTGCTGCGGCTGTTCCCGGCCGAGCCGGAGATGATGGGGCTGACCGCCTTGCTGCTGTTGCAGCACGCTCGGTCGGACGCGCGTTTCGCCCCTGACGGAACCGCCATCCTGCTTGAGGATCAGGACCGAAGTCTCTGGAATCGCAAGATGATCGGCGAGGGGCTCGCCTTGATCGACAAGGCGATGCTCAAGCGTTCTCCAGGGCCGTATCAGGTGCAGGCGGCCATCGCCGCGCTGCATGCGCGGGCGCCGCGTCCCGAGGACACTGACTGGCGCGGCATCGATCAGCTCTACGCTACGCTGGAGATCATGCAGCCCTCGCCGGTGATCACCCTGAACCGCGCGGTGGCGACGGCCAAGGTGCGTGGGCCCGAGGCCGCCCTGGCCATGATCGAGCCGCTCAGTGCGCGGCTGGATGGCTATTTCCATTATCACGGCGCGCGAGGCGCGTTCATGCTTCAAGCCGGACGTCGCGACGAGGCGCGCCAGGCGTTCGACCGGGCCATCGCCTTGGCCAACACCGCCGCCGAGGCGGCCAGCATCCGTATCTATCTGGACCGGATCGCCGCCGAGGCGGGGAAAACCTCACACAGCGCCTGAAGCGCTGGGCGAAAGGCAAGCTGGGTCAGTGGGCTGTCAGCTGTTCTCCTGACTTGATCTCAGGTCCAGGATGCCTCCCGCGAGATGAGCGCACGCCGTAAATGTTCTTGAAATGTTCCAATCGCGTGCCATGATCCAATCATGGCTCAGGCGACGAACATCAAGGGCGCGGTTCCCAATAGCCCTGTTCCTAGGGGACGCGGCGCGCGATCCAACCGCACGGGACGGTTCGAGGCGCTCGAGCGCGAGGCCTTCGACGACGGCTGGGGCGAGGAGGAAGAGCCCAAGCAGCTGAAGACCGAGCTTCAGCCCATGAAGTCGCGGACGATCATCGCCCGTAACCAGAGCCCCGACGTCGGCTTCGACCGCTCGATCAATCCCTATCGCGGCTGTAGCCACGGCTGCATCTACTGCTACGCCCGGCCTAACCACGCCTATCTGGGGCTTTCGCCGGGGCTCGACTTCGAGAGCAAGATATTCTTCAAGCCGCACGCCGGCGAATTGCTGGAGAAGGAGCTGGCCAAGGCCAGCTATACGCCCGCCACGATCCACATCGGCGGCGACACCGATCCCTACCAGCCCGACGAGAAGCAACTGCGCGTGACGCGACAGGTGATCGAGGTGCTGGAGCGCTACGGCCATCCGTTCACGATCATCACCAAGTCGGCGCTGATCCTGCGCGACCTCGACATCTATGCGCGACTGGCCGAGCGGAAGCTGACGCGGGTGGCGATCTCGATCACCACGCTGGATCGCAAGCTGGCCCGGAGCATGGAGCCCCGAGCGGCCACGCCCGGCAAGCGGATCGAGGCGGTGCGGGCGGCTGACCGAGGCGGGCGTGCCGGTGACGGTGATGTTCGCTCCGGCCATACCCGGCCTCAACGACCATGAGGTCGAGGCGGTGCTGGAGGCTTCGGCCAAGGCCGGCGCGCGCGGCGCGGGTTATGTCGCTTTGCGGCTACCGCGCGAGATCGCCCAATTGTTCGAGGAGTGGCTGGAAACCGACCACCCCGACCGCGCGCGGCGCGTGATGTCGCTGGTTCGCCAGGTGCGGCGCGGCGAGACCTATCGCGCGGGCTGGGGCGAGCGGATGACGGGCGAGGGGCCGGTGGCCGAGGTGCTGCGCCAGCGCTTCCACTTGGCCGTGAAGAAGTTCGGCCTGGATCAGCCGTGGACGCCGCTGGACTGCAGCCAGTTCAAGCGGCCCGTGCTGGGCGGCGCGCAGATGGACTTGTTCGGTTAGGCGAACGCTTTGCCGCTTGACCCCACGCCGTCGTGTGGCGAAGCAGGGAGCATGATCTCCGTCGTACTGCTTGCTTCCGACGACCTGCAGGGCCTGGCCGCCCAGATGGCCATGCTGGTGCCCGCCGCCGTAGATGGACTGGTCAAGGAGGTGCTCCTGGCGGGCGTCTCGGAACCAGGCGTCGAGGCCTTGGTCGAGGATAGCGGCGCGCGCCTGGTCCAGGTCGAAGGCGACGCTGCGGCCTGCTTTGCGGCAGCGGCGGCGGCGGCGCGGGGGGACTGGATTCTCACGCTGCGCGCGGCGCCCGCGCTGCGCGAGGGCTGGCGCGAGCCCGTCGAGAAGCATCTGGCCGGTGCAGGCGGAACGCCGGCGGCGTTGGCTGCGCCCGGCGGTTGGCTGACGCGACGCCTGCACGGCGTCCTGGTTCGTCGGCTGGACTGGCCGACGAGCGCTGGCGACGAGCGGGCGCTAGCGAAGACGCTGAAGGCGCGCCGGCTGGCGTACTAACCGCCCTACGGCAGCCCGCTGACCAACTCCCCGATCGAGGTGACCTGCTGGACCTTGGGATCGAGGCGGAAGTCGACGAGGCGCGCACCGCTGGCCACGGCGTCGAGCGTGCGGTTCTCGGCGCCCATCAGTCGGCGATAGGTCCAGTAGCTGGCCATCACCTTCTCGACGTAGTTGCGGGTCTCCAGGAAGGGCAGGCTCTCGATCAGCAGCAGGCTGTCGCAGTCGGCGCCCAGCTGCTGCAGGGTGCGGTTCAGGGTTCCCGGCCCGCCATTATAGGCGGCGACGGCGCGCAGGATGTCGGGGCTCTGCAGGCCGCGATCCATTAGCCAGGTGAAATAATCCTGGCCGACCCGGAGGTTGAAGGCCGGATCGAACAGCGGCGTGGTGTCGGCCAGCAGCTTGTCGTCGCCGGCGGCGCGGGCGGCGGCGACCGGCATCACCTGCATCAATCCGACGGCGCCGGCGTTCGAGACCGCCGTTGGGTCGAAGCGGCTTTCCTGGCGCACCAGCGCATAGACCAGGGCCTTGTCGATCGTGAAGCCGCCGATGGGCTCGAGGGCGGGCAGGGGATAGTCCTCGCCGCCGACCCGGCGCATGGGGCGGCCGGCGTTCAGCGGCGCGTTGGCGTTGAGCGCCAGAGCCAGGGTCGTCCAGTCGCCGCGCAGGGTCTCGGTGTCGGCTAGCGAGAGGCCGGCGCGCAGTTCCTCTCCGGCCTCTCGCCAGCGGCCGATCTGGGCCAGGGCGGCGGCGCGATGGGCGCGCGGATCGGTTCGCAGCAGACGATCGAGCGAGGCGCTGTCGGGCCCGGAATACGAGGCGCGAGTGATCAGGGCCGCGATCGGATCCTCGACGTCGTCCGGCATCGCCATGCCCGCCAGAGCCAGCTGTCGCGCGGCGATCATGCCGTAGAAGGTGTGCGGCGCGGCGCTGGCCTTCACCAGCAGTTGGCGGGCGCGATCCTCGCCGCCGGCCTGGCTGGCCGCTCGCGCGGCCCAGAAAGCGCCGGCGGCGCGCAGCCATTCGTCCTGGTTGGGGTCGTCGGCGACCTGCTCGAAGAACCTCCGCGCCTTGTCGGCGTCGCCAAGGCGGTAGGCCGAGAGACCCGCGATCCAGCGCTCGCCGCTGGCGACGGCCAGCGAAAGCGCGCGTCGTATGTCGCCGGAGTAGTAGGCCTCGCGGGCGGCGCGGCCCTTGTCGGCGGGCGGCGGACCGCGATCGGTCAGGACGAACAGCGCGGGGACGGGCGGCGGCGAGACGCGCTTGCCGGTCGGCTTGCGCTTGGCCGCCAGGGCGTAGATCCGCTCCGCGCCGGCCTGGTCGGCATAGCGTTCGAGCCAGTCGCTCAGTTCGTCATAGCGCGCAGAATAGAGCGTCGGATGCATCAGCTTGGCGAAGGCCAAGCGCCCGGTCAGGCTGCGGTCGCGGGCGTTGACCTGGGCGGCCTCGGCGGCGTCGAAGTCGCCCCGGTCCACGGCGGCGAACGCGGCGCGGTAGGCGCGGGCGTCGTCCTGCGACAGCGGTTCGAGCGCGCTGGCGTGCGCGACCGTGAAGCACAGCAAGACGGCCGAAAGCGCGGCCAGAGCGCGAGTCCAAAGCTGCAAAAAGCATCCGCGCGCCCCCGAAGTCGCGCGTCCCCGTTCAACTGACAGGGGAAACTTCTAGTGGGGGCGCTCGGGCCGATCAAGCCGTTCGGTTAATGTCAGAAGATCTTGCCACGCCTTCTTTTTCTGGGCCGGCGTTCGCAGCAGGAAGGCCGGGTGCAGCGTGGGCATAGCGGGCAGCTCGGTGGCCTTGTCCTCGGACAGCCACTCGAACCAACGCCCGCGCATCGACAGGATGCCCTCGTCGCGCTTGAGCATCGCCTTGGCCGAGGCGCCCCCGGCCAGCAGCAGCATCTTGGGCTTCACCAGGGCGATGGCGCGCTCGACGAAGGGGGCGCAGACGGCCTGCTCCTGCGGCGTGGGCGTGCGGTTGCCGGGCGGCCGCCAGAAGACGGTGTTGGTGATGAAGACGCGGCCTTCCAGGCCCGCGGCCTTCAGCATCCGATCCAGCAGCTTGCCCGCTCGACCGACGAACGGCGCGCCCTGGGCGTCCTCGTCGGCGCCGGGGCCTTCGCCGATGATCATCAGCGGCGCGTCGGCGACGCCCCGCGAGAACACCGCCTGCTTGGCGCCTTGAGTCTTCAGCGCGCAGCCGTCGAAGGCGGCGATGGCGGCGGCGAGGCTGTCGAGATCCTGGCAGGCCGCGGCGGCGGCCTTGGCGGCGGCGATCGCCGCGCCGACGTCCGGACCGCGCACCGCGGCGAGGCCCGGGCGCGTCGGCGGCGGGGGCGGCGGGGGCTGGCTCTTGGCCCGCAGCATCGCCACGCCCTCGGCCAGGCGATCGATCGGCGCGTCGGCGTACGAGACCTCGACGCCTGCGTCGGCCCAGAAGGCCAGCAGGCTCTCGACGGCGCGTTGATCGACGGCGGGGCTCATGTCACCGTCATAAAGCGGGACGGGCGAAAAAGTCAGTGATTTTGGCGTGGGCGCCCACCGAATTCGGAACCGAGTAGCGTCGGAAGACCCTTATCCACGCTGCGGCGCAGCGAAAAAATGCGGCGGACGCTTGACCGCCTCCGCGTCACGTTCGGATAAGCTGTGATTCAAACAGCCATAAGACGGGCCGTAGGGCCTAGCCGGGAGATCCCATGAGCGAAGACCTCGAACGCGAGTCGATGGAATACGACGTCGTGATCGTCGGCGGCGGTCCCGCGGGGCTCTCGGCCGCGATCCGGCTCAAGCAGATGGCCGCCAAGGCCGGGACGGACATCTCGGTCGCCTTGCTGGAAAAGGGCTCGGAAGTCGGCGCCCACATCCTGTCGGGCGCGGTGATCGATCCCAAGGGCCTCTCCGAGCTGTTCCCGAACTGGAAGGAAGAGGGCGCGCCGCTCGAAACGCCGGTCACCAAGGACCGCTTCAAGCTGCTGGGCCCGCAAGGCGAGCTCAGCCTGCCGATGTGGGCCATGCCGCCGTTCATGCACAACCACGGCTGCTACATCGCCTCGCTGGCCAACGTCACCCGCTGGCTGGCGACCAAGGCCGAGGAGCTGGGCGTCGAGATCTATCCGGGCTTCGCGGCGTCGGACCTCGTCTGGAATGCGGATGGCTCCGTGAAGGGCGTCGTCGTCGGCGTCGTCGGTATCGCCAAGGATGGCCACCACAAGCCGGACTACCAGCCAGGCATGGAGCTGCACGGCAAATACGTGTTCATCGCCGAGGGCGTGCGCGGCTCGCTGGCCAAGCAGCTGATCGCCAAGTTCAAGCTGGATGAGGGCAAGTCGCCTCAAAAATATGGCATTGGTGTCAAGGAACTGTGGCAGGTCCCGCCCGAGAAGCACCAGCCGGGGCTGGCCGAGCACACCACGGGCTGGCCGCTGGACAGCAAGACCGGCGGCGGCAGCTTCATGTACCACTTCGGGGACAACTACGTGGCCATCGGCTACGTCGTGCACCTGAACTACAAGAACCCCTGGCTGTCGCCGTTCGACGAGTTCCAGCGCTTCAAGCAGCATCCGACCGTCCGGCCGCACCTGGAAGGCGGCAAGCGCATCGCCTACGGCGCGCGGGCGATCACCGAGGGCGGCTATCAGTCGGTGCCGAAGCTGACGTTCCCGGGCGGCGCGCTGATCGGCTGCTCGGCCGGCTTCGTCAACGTGCCGCGCATCAAGGGCAGCCATAACGCCGTCAAGACCGGCATGCTGGCCGCCGAGGCCGCGTTCGAGGCCGTCCAGGCCGGCCGCGCCAGCGACGAGCTGACCGCCTACCAGGCGTCCTACGAAACGTCGTGGGTGGCCAAGGAGCTGAAGGTCGTCCGCAACGCCAAGCCGCTGCTGGGCAAGTTCGGCACGGCCCTGGGCGGCGCCTTCGGCATGTTGGACATGTGGACCAACCACCTGTTCGGCTTCTCGTTCTTCGGCACGCTGCAGCACGACAAGACCGACGCGGCCTCGACGGGCCTTGCCAAGGACTACGAGCCGATCGTCTATCCCAAGCCGGACGGCGTGATCAGCTTCGACAAGCTGTCCAGCGTCTTCCTGTCGGCGACCAACCATGAGGAAGACCAGCCGGCGCACCTGAAGCTGAAGGATCCGTCGATCCCGATCGCTGTGAACCTGCCCAAGTACGGCGAGCCGGCGCGCCTCTACTGCCCGGCGGGCGTCTACGAGGTGCTCTACAACGAGCAAGGGACCGATCCGCGCTTCCAGATCAACGCGCAGAACTGCGTCCACTGCAAAACCTGCGACATCAAGGATCCGTCGCAGAACATCGTCTGGACCACGCCGGAAGGCGGCGGCGGACCGAACTATCCGAACATGTGAGGACCGCGCCCGGCGCGCCCGACAGCCTCCCGGTTTAGGCCGGGAGGCTTTTTGTTGCGGACCGCCTCGAAACCTCCGAGGGTGCGGGCCATGACGCGTATCAAAGTCCTCCTCGCCTGCGTTTCCCTCGCCGCTCTGGCCGCCTGTTCCAGCACACCCCGCGAAATCACCATGCGCGGTCCCATCGCGCTGGGCTCGCCGCTGTTCGACACGCGCAGCGCCTATGGCCAGTTCTTGGCCGGGCAGGCGGCGTTGCGGGACGGCCAGTCCAAGCAGGCGGCGACCTTCTTCGATACGGCCGCGACGCTTGACGACGATCCGGGCGTCATCGGCGAGCGCGCGTTCACGGCCTTGCTGTTGGCTGGAGACATCACCCGCGCCGCCGCGGTCGCGCCCACCGCCGCCGATACGCCTGAGGCCGTCAAACGGCTCAGCGTCCTGACTCGCGTGATCGAGGCGATCGCCGTGGGCGATGGCAAGACCGCTCAGACCTTGCTGACGAGCTCCCCGCCGGGCTTCCCGCATCAGCAGGCCGCCGCCTTGCTGGCTCCGTGGGCCGCCGCCCTGGCGGGCGATAAGGACGGCGCCGTGGTCCAGCCGACCTTGCGTAATGACAAGCTGGTGCAGTTCTTCGGCCAGCAGGGCCAGGCGCGGTTGCTGGAGCGGGCCAAGCGCTACGACGAGGCCGAGACCGACTACAAGGCCCTGACCTCGAACGCGACCACCGCGAGCATCTTCACCCTCGACTACGGCGCATTCCTGGAGCGCCGCAAGCGTCACGCCGACGCCGTGGCGCTTTACGACGCGGCTCTGCGCGCGGCGCCAAACGACCTGGGGCTGCTGCGCGCCCGAGCTCGCGCGGCCGCCAAGGGCGCGCCGCCGCCCGCGCCAACGATCCGCCAAGGCGCGGCCGAGGGCCTGATCGCCTGCGCGGCGACCTTCGCCGGCGAGCGTCAGGTCCAGTTCGCCCAGGCCTATCTGCGCCTGGCGTTGCGGCTGGACCCGGCCCGTGACGAAGCCTGGGTCTTGCTGGGCGACCTGATGAACCAGAACGAGGATTCTAAGGGCGCGATCGAGGCCTTCTCGCACGTCCCGCCGACCTCGACCCACTATGTCACCGCCCAGACCAAGACGGCCTGGTCGCTGAACGACCTCGGCGACAAGGCCAAGGCGCTCGAGGTGGCGCGCGCCGCGGCGGCGGCCGCTCCGAACAACCGAGACGCCCAGGTCGCTCTGGCTGACCTGCTGCGCTCTGGCGGGCAGTGGGACGAGTCGGTCGCCGTGCTGGACCCGCTCATCGCGGGCGAGGCGGCCTCGCCGGACTGGCGTCTGCTGTATCTGCGGGCGGTGTCTCTGGAGCAAGGCGGGCGCTGGCCCGAGGCCGAGCGCGACTTGCAGGCGGCGCTGAAGCTCAATCCCGACGAGCCCGAGCTGCTGAACTTCCTGGGCTACACCTGGATCGATCGCGGCGAGCACCTGAAGGAGGCGCTGGCCATGGTGCAGAAGGCGGTCGACGCGCGGCCGCAGTCGGGCGCCATGCTCGACTCCCTCGGGTGGGCCTATTACCGGCTGGGCGACTACAAGACCGCCGTTGAGAAGCTTGAGGCGGCCGCCGAGATGGAGCCTGGCGATCCCGATGTGAACGACCATCTGGGCGACGCCTACTGGCGCGTTGGCCGCAAGACCGAGGCGACCTTCCAGTGGCGGCGCGTGCTGAGCCTGGAACCGACCGAGAAGCAGAAAGCCGCGGCCGAGGCCAAGCTTAAGAACGGCCTGGGTCCGGCGACCGCGCCGATCGTGAAGTCGACGGTGGCGAACAACTGAGCTATCGCACGGGCGCCTCCGCAACCGAGCTTTGAAGATCCATGCGGCTTTCCGCCTTCGCGCCCGCCAAGATCAACCTGTTCCTCCATGTCGGGGGCCCCGACGTGGAGGGCTACCATCCGATCTCCAGCCTGATGGTCTTCGCCGATGTCGGCGATGCGATCATGATCCAGCCCAGTGACGCGCCGGCGTTCGAGACGACGGGACCGTTCGGGGCCGGCATCCCCAGCGGTGACGACAATCTGGTTCTGCGCGCAGCGCGGGCGTTCCACGCCAAGCTGGGCGGACCGGTTCCGCCCTACCGCCTGATTCTGGACAAGCTGCTGCCGATCGCGGCGGGCCTCGGCGGAGGGTCCAGTGACGCCGGCGCGGCCTTGAAGCTGCTGCGCGACGCGCTGGCGCCGCAATACGCCGACGATGACCTCGAGCCTCTGGCGGCGAGCCTTGGCGCCGACGGGGCCGCCTGTTTCCGCGTCACGGCCTTGATGGCCGAGGGGCGAGGAGAAGTTCTTTCGCCCGCCCCGACGTTGCCGGCGCTGCATGCGGTGCTGGTCAATCCAGGTGTCCCGTCGCCGACCGGCGCGGTCTATCGAGCGTATGACGCGGCCGTGCACCCCGACGGCGCCGAACGCCCCGTCATGCCGGCCGCCCTGGAAAGCGCCGAGGAAGCGGCAGGCTGGCTGGCCGTCGCCACGCGCAACGATCTCGAGGCGCCGGCCGTCGGCTTGCAGCCCCTGATCGGCGAGGCGCTGGACGTCTTGCGCGACCAGCCCGAAAGTCTTCTGGTCCGGATGTCCGGCTCGGGCGCGACGTGCTTTGCGCTCTGCGCCGGCGACATCGAGGCCGAGACCCTGGCCGAACGGGTCGAAGCCATCCGGCCGGACTGGTGGGTGCGGCGCTGCCGCCTGAGCTAGGAGTGGACCATGAAGCGCCGTGACCTCCTGACCGCCCTCGGCGGCTTGGCCGCCGCGCCCAGCCTGGCGTCGGGCCAGATCCTGAACCTGGCGCCCGCGCCGATCGTGCCGGGACCGGGCGACGTGCTGGTGTCGCTGGAAACGAGCCTGGGTCCCGTGGTCATCGCGCTCAAGGTCAAACAGGCCCCGCTGACCACGGCCAACTTCCTGCGCTATGTCGACGAGAAGCGTTATGACGGCGCCAGCTTCTGGCGTTCGGCCAAGGCCAACAGCCCCGTGGACTACGGCCTGATCGAAGGCGGCCTGCAGGGGGATCCGAAGAAACTGCTGCCGCCGATCGCCCACGAACCCACCAGCCAGACCGGCCTGCGCCATGTCGACGGCACGGTGTCGCTGGCCCGCAAGGCGCCGGGCACGGGCGACTCGGACTTCTTCATCTGCGTGGGCGAGGCGCCGTACCTGGACGCCAATCCGGCGGGCGAGGGCGACAACCTGGGCTTCGCCGCCTTTGGCCAGGTGATCAAGGGCATGGAGATCGTGCACAAGATCCTCAACCTGCCGACGCCCGGCAAGGCGACCAATCCGGTCATGGAAGGCCAGATGCTGGACCCGGTCGTGCCGATCGTTACGGCCCGTCGGATCTAGGGGATCATCCGCGCCATTTGGGCGACGAGGGCCGCGGCCGGGACCAGCAGCAGCTGCGCCAGCACCGTGCCGGCCACCCGGCTGCCGGCGAACCACACGACGGCGCGGCGGAAGGCCGGTTCGCTGACGCGCCCCTCCATCACGTCGTCGGTCATGATCGACAGGCACGGATCGATCAGCACGAACAGCAGGATCGTCGCTACGCCGTTGATCACCGACGAGAGATTGCTCGCCGTCAGTCTCAGCGTGGGATCGAGGTAGCCGGCGTAGAGCGAGGCGAACACGCCGACGGTCAGCAGGGCCTGGGCCAGCACGTTCAGGACGATGACGCGCGCGGGGACGTCGATCTTCTGCTTGAGGCCCCTCAGGTGGGCGGGCGAGGGCAGGGCGACCGACTCGCGGACATAGGACAGCCCGCCCTTGGCGAAGGCGTGCATCAGCAGTTTCGGCACCGAGCGATGGACCTGGAAGTGCGCCACCGCTCGGGTGAACAGGCGTTGGGCGGTGGGAATGGCCAGGGCGCCGATCAAAGCCGCGAGGCTGGCGCTGGCCATCAGCCACTGGAAGTCGGAGAGCAACCCCGCGCCGGTTCCGGCCGCGAGGTTCGTCTCGACCCGCTTCGACAGGAATGGCCCCTGGAAGGCGTTGGAGGTCCGCGACAGCAGCACTAGGACGTTGAACAGGGCGAACGACATGGCGATGCGGCGCGTGCGCACGCCGGCGATCCGCACCGCATAGGCCAGAGCGCCAATCAAGTGGATCACGAAGGTCAGGACGCAAAGCAGGAAGAGTTGAGCGTCCATGACGATCTCCGGTCGAGCCGGCGCAGCTTGGCCAAGGCGATGCGAGTCGCAAAGGAAAAGGGCGCGGAGATCGCTCTCCGCGCCCTTCGGTCTTGGGCGAGGACCTACGCCAGCCTTAGCTGTGGTAGGCGCGCTCGCCGTGTTCCGAGATATCCAGGCCTTCTTCTTCGGCTTCCGGCGAAGCCTTCAGACCGATGACCAGCTTAATCAGGAAGAAGACGATGGCCGAGGCCACGGCCGACCAGATGATCGTGACGCCGACGGCTTTCACCTGAGCCATCACCTGGACGCCCATGTCGTAGACGGCGCTGTCGCAGGTCGAGAAGTCGCCATCCTTGCCGCAGCTGGTGTAGTCGACGACGCCAGCGCCGCCCCAGGCGGGGTTGACCAGCAGGCCGGTGCCGATGGCGCCGACGATGCCGCCGATGCCGTGAATGCCGAAGGCGTCCAGGCTGTCGTCGTACTTCAGCGCGTTCTTCACGACCGAGCAGAAGACGATGCAGATCGGCGAGACGACCAGACCCAGGATCAGGGCGCCCATCGGACCGGCGAAGCCAGCGGCCGGGGTGACGGCCACGAGGCCGGCGACGATGCCCGAAGCCAGGCCCAGGGCCGACGGCTTACCGCGGGTGGCCCATTCGGCGATGATCCACGACAGGCCGGCGGCCGCGGTGGCGATGAAGGTGTTGACCATGGCCAGCGAGGCGTAGCCGTTCGACTCCAGGTTCGAGCCGGCGTTGAAGCCGAACCAGCCCACCCACAGCAGGCCAGCGCCCACGAGGGTCAGGGTCAGCGAGTGCGGCGGCATCGGCTCCTTGCCGTAGCCTTGACGCTTGCCGAGGATCAGGGCGCCGACCAGGGCGGCGATACCGGCGTTGATGTGAACGACGGTGCCGCCGGCGAAGTCCAGGGCGCCGAAGCCCCAGAGCAGGCCGGACTTCACCGGATCCTCGGGAGCCAGGGCGATGGCGTTCGGACCGGGCCACCACCAGACCATGTGCGCCATCGGATAGTACGACAGCAGCGGCCACAGGACGGCGAAGGCGACGATGGCGGCGAACTTCATGCGCTCGACCAGCGAACCGACCACCAGGGCGGCCGTGATGGCCGCGAAGGTCGATTGGAAGGCGATGAAGGTCAGTTCCGGGATCACGACGCCGGTCGAGAACGTCGCGACGTTGCTGGCCGGCGTGACGTCCTTCAGGAAGATCCGGCCAAAGCCGCCGACGAACTTGTCGAGGCCGCCGCCGTCGGTGAAGGCGAAGCTGTAGCCCCACAGCATCCAGGCGACGAAGCCGATCAGGGCGACGGTCGAGACCTGCATCATGACCGACAGCATGTTCTTGGCGCGCACCAGGCCGCCGTAGAACAGGGCCAGGCCCGGCAGGATCATCAGCAGAACCAGCAGGGCGGAGGTGAGCATCCAGGCGTTGTCGCCCTTGTCCATCTTGTCTTCGATGGTCGGGGCGGCGGCGGGAGCTGGGGCCTCGGCGGGAGCCGCCGCGGTCGGAGCCGGCGCGGCTTCGGCCGGAGCGGCGGCGGCGGCGGCCGGCGCGGCCTCCTGGGCGAAGGCGGTCGCCCCCAGCGGAGCCCCCGCGATGGTCGCGGCGAGCATAAGCCCCGCCAGCGGTTTGAAGGTGAGTTTCATCTCGGTATCCCCTTGTTCCCGATTACAGCGCGGCCGAGCCGGTTTCGCCGGTGCGAATGCGGACGGCTTCCTCGACGTTGAGGACGAAGATCTTGCCGTCGCCGATCTTGCCGGTGGCCGCCGCGGCCTTGACCGCTTCGACCGCCTTGGCGGCGGAGGCGTCGTCGACGACCGCTTCGAGCTTCACCTTCGGCACGAAATTCACCTGGTACTCAGCCCCCCGGTAAATCTCAGTCTGGCCCTTCTGGCGGCCGTAGCCCTTCACTTCCGACACCGTCAGACCTTCAACGCCGGCGGCGACGAGCGCTTCGCGCACCTCGTCCAGCTTGAAGGGTTTGACGACCGCTATGATCAGTTTCATCCGCCTTGCTCCGGCCCGCCGCGACGCGGGCTTGTTTGCTTGGTTGTGGGAAGCGAGACCGCCCCCGGTGTGATCACCGCCGACGCCGCGCGACACGCGCCGCATCGTTTTCCCCGGCCGGGCCAAGCTATCGGCGACGGTTCCGTGAAGGCGCGCGCCGAAAAGCTTTCGGAAAGGAATTGGCTGAGGCGCCTAATTTTTGAGCGCAGAGCGCCCTGTATGCGTCAGAAAACGGCGTTTTTGCTTGCCGGGATGGCTCTGGTGTCGGCGGGGGGTCTTGGCCTAGGGTCGCGCGCTTCCCATGGACCCGCTCCGGAGACCGCCTGCATGTCCCCTCTCGTCTTGAAGATCGCGCCGTGGCTGATGCTGGTGGCGTCCAACGTCTTCATGACCTTCGCCTGGTACGGCCACCTCAAACACAAGAGCCTGGCGCTTCCGGTGGCGATCCTGTCGAGCTGGATGATCGCGCTTCCAGAATACATGCTTGCGGTGCCAGCCAATCGCCTTGGCAGCAGTATGTATTCCACGGCTCAGCTTAAGACCGGGCAGGAGGCCATTACCCTGATCGTCTTTACGCTTTTCTCGTTCTTCTACCTCGGTGAGGCGATAAAGTGGACGACGCTGGTCGGCTTTGGTCTGATCGTCTGTGGCGCGGCCATGGTGTTCTTCTTCAAGTAATGGTCAAGGTGATCACGAGGGCGTGATCCGGGAACCGAGTCCCAGGCTTGGGCGTAAACCGCTCGAACCGAGAGGAACTCGATCATGACCCCCAAGCGCCTCCTCACCGCCGCCGCCGCGATCGCCCTGATGGCCGGCGTGGCCCACGCCCAGACCGCTCCCGAAACGGCGCCCGCCGCGCAGGCGCCCGCCGCGACGTCGCCCGTCGTCGCCAAGGGCGACCTGATCCAGACCGCCCAGGCGTCGGGTCAATTCAGCACCTTCCTTAAGGCCGTCTCGTCGGTGAACCTGACCAGCGTCCTGAAGACCAACCAGAACCTGACCCTGTTCGCGCCGACCGACGCGGCCTTCGCGGCGCTGCCGGCCGACCAGCGAGATAAGCTGATGGCGCCGGAAAACGGTCCGCTGCTGCAGAAGGTGCTGACCTACCATCTGATCAACGCCAAGGTGGATTCCAGCAAGATCACGGGCGCCAAGGGCGAGGTGGCGAGCGTCGAGGGCTCGCCCCTGATGCTGGACGGCAGCGGCGCGACGCCGATGGTCGACGGCGCCAACATCGTTCAGGCCGACGTGATGGCCAGCAACGGCGTGCTGCACGTCATCGACAAGGTGCTGCTGCCCAAGGACGTTCCGGGCCTGCAGGCCGCCTCGGCGCCGGCCGCGACCGACGCGGGCGCGACCATGAACGTCGCCGCCAACGAGCAGGTTTCGCCGCCGGCGCCCGCCGAGCAGGCCGGCGCCCAGGTCCCAACCGCCACCAATCCGACACCCGTCGCGCCGGCCACGTCGACCGACATGGCCGCTGATCCGGCCGCTTCGCCGTCGGCCATGGCCGCGCCGGCGGTTGGCGTCAGCGCCTCGGGCGTCGTGCCGGCCTCGTCCCAGACCCCGGACGCCCAGGCTTCGCTCAAAGCCGGCGATCCGAACGTGGTCTCGAACGGACCGGTCGCCGATACGACCGCCAACCGCGCCAAGTACGGCGCGCCGATGTCGAACGCCGGCAAGCGCACCACGCCCAAGGGCAACTAGGTCCTTGGACTTTCGTCCGGCGCGCGCCGGACATCGCTTGAAGCAGCAGTCGGCGGGCCCTATGGTCCGCCGACTTTTTTCTAGGCCTGCTTTGATTGATGTCGCGCGAAAAACCCAAGTCCTTCCAAAGCCTGATCCTGACGCTCCATGACTATTGGAGCCGCCAGGGCTGCGTGATCCTGCAGCCGCACGATGTCGAGGTGGGGGCGGGGACGCTGCACCCGGCCACCGTGCTGCGCGCCTTGGGCCCCAAGCCCTGGAACGCCGCCTACGTGCAGCCCTCGCGCCGTCCGGGCGACGGCCGCTATGGCGAGAACCCCAACCGCCTGCAGCACTATTATCAGTACCAGGTGATCCTGAAGCCGAACCCCGAGAACATGCAGGACCTGTACCTGGGGTCTCTGGAAGCGATCGGCCTGGACCTGCGCACCCACGACATCCGCTTCGTCGAGGACGACTGGGAGAACCCGACCGTCGGCGCCTGGGGCCTGGGCTGGGAAGTCTGGTGCGACGGCATGGAAGTCAGCCAGTACACCTACTTCCAGCAGGTCGGCGGCCTGGACGTGAGCCCCGTCGCGGGCGAGCTGACCTATGGCCTGGAGCGCCTGGCCATGTACGTGTTCGGCGTCGACAACGTCTACGACCTGCCGTTCAACGATCCCGACTCGCCGCTCGGCGCGACGACCTATGGCGACGTGTTCCTGGAGAACGAGCGCCAGCAGTCGGAAGCCAACTTCCATGGCTATGACGTCGCGGTGCTCAAGCAGCAGTTCGAGCAGATGGAGGAGCAGGTGCCGCTGATGCTGGCCCGCTCCTATCAGGGCAAGTCGCTCGTCCTGCCCGCCTACGACATGGTCCTGAAGGCCAGCCACCTTTTCAACCTGATGAACGCCCGCGGCGCGATCGCCGTCGCCGAGCGCGCCAGCTACATCGGCCGCATCCGCGACCTTTGTAAGATGTGCGCCAGCGCCTGGGTCGAGCAGCAGGAAGCCGCGTAAGTCACGATGCCCCAACTTCTCCTCGAACTGTTCTCGGAAGAGATCCCCGCCCGCATGCAGGCCCAGGCCGCCAAGGACCTGGAGCGCATGGCGCGCGAGCACCTGGCCGCCGCCGGCTTCCTGCCCGAGGCCCTGACGACCTTCGCCGGCCCGCGTCGCCTGACCCTGGTGGCCGAAGGCCTGCCGCTGGCCCAGGCCGACCGCAAGGAAGAGCTGAAGGGCCCGCGCGTCGGCGCGCCGCCGCAAGCCATGGAAGGCTTCCTGCGCAAGACGGGCCTGACGCAAGACCAACTGGTCGAGCGCGACGGCGTCTACATGGCCTTCATCGAAAAGAAGGGCCGCCCGACGGCGGAAATCGTCGCCGAGATGGTCGAGGCCATCGTCCGGGGCTTCCCGTGGCCCAAGTCGATGATCTGGGGCTACAAGAAGCTGCGCTGGGTGCGGCCGCTGAAGCGCATCCTGTGCGTGCTGGACCGCGAGGTCGTGCCGTTCTCGATCGAAGGCATCGAAAGCGGCGACGTGACCGAGGGCCACCGCTTCATGGGCGAGGCCAAGCCCTTCGTCGCCAAGGACTTCGACGAATACGCCGCCGGCCTCGAAAAGCACTTCGTCGTGCTGGACGTCGAGGAGCGCAAGCAGCGCATCCTCGAGGGCTGCAAGACCCTCTGCTTCGCCCGTCATCTGGAGCTGGTCGAGGACCAGGGCCTGCTCGACGAAGTCGCGGGCCTGGCGGAATGGCCGACGCCCGTGCTGGGCGACATGGACCCGTCGTTCCTGGACCTGCCGCCCGAGGTGATCCGCACCTCGATGCGGACGCACCAGAAGTACTTCGCGGTGAAGAAGCCGGGCGAGCCGGGCCTGGCCCCGCACTTCATCACCATCGCCAACATCCAGGCCAAGGACGGCGGCGCCGTGATCGCCGCCGGCAACGCCAAGGTGCTGTCGGCCCGCCTCTCCGACGCCCGCTTCTTCTGGGACGAGGACCGCAAGGCCGGCTTCGAACCGTGGCTTGAGAAGCTGAACGGCGTGACCTTCCACGCCAAGCTCGGGACCATGGCCCAGCGCGTCGAGCGCATCGTCGCCCTGGCCGGCGCGATCGCCCCGCTGGTCGGCGCCGATGTCGCGAAAGCCAAGGAAGCCGCGCGGCTGGCCAAGGCGGACCTGGCCTCGGGCATGGTCGGCGAGTTCCCGGAACTTCAGGGCCTGATGGGCGGCTACTACGCCCGCGAGGCCGGCCTCGACCCCGAGATCGCCGCCGCGATCCAGGACCACTACAAGCCGCAAGGCCCGTCCGACGCGGTGCCGACCTCGCCGCTGGCGATCGCCGTGGCGCTTGCGGACAAGCTGGACACGCTGGTCGGCTTCTTCGCGATCGACGAGAAGCCGACGGGCTCCAAGGACCCCTATGCGCTGCGTCGGGCGGCGCTGGGCGTGATCCGGATCGTGCTCGAGAACGGGCTGCGGGTCTCGCTGGCCAAGTTCGGCAAGGACGACCTGATCGCCTTCTTCGCCGACCGCCTGAAGGTCACCCTCCGCGACCAGGGCAAGCGTCACGACCTCGTCGACGCGGTCTTCGCCCTGGGCGACGACGACCTGGCGCGCATCGTCGCCCGGGTCGAGGCGCTGGACGGTTTCCTGAAGACCGACGACGGCAAGAACCTGCTGGCCGGCTACAAGCGCGCCTCCAACATCCTCAAGGCCGAGGAGAAGAAGGGCGCTCTGCCGAGCGGCGAACCGGAGGCCCCGGCCGCCGACAGCGCCGCCGAGGTCCAGCTCTACGACGCCCTGCGCGTGCTGAAGGGCCCGCTGGCCGACGCCCTGGCCAAGGAAGACTTCACCGGCGCCATGGCCCAGCTGGCTGGTCTGCGCGGTCCGGTGGACGCCTATCTGGACGGCGTCTTCGTCAACGATCCCGAGCACCGCGACAACCGCCTCAAGACCCTGGCCGCCGTCCGCGACGCCATGGGCCAGGTGGCGGACTTTGGGCTCATCGCGGGGTAGGAAAACCCTCCTCGTGTCATCCCGGCCGTAGCGCGGAGCGCGAAGAGCCGGGACCCAGGGGCGGTGCGCACGGGGCTCCTTCACCCCTGGGTCCCGGATAGCCTCTGCGAGGCTTCCGGGATGACACGGATTTTGAGGCTGCTAGGCTTTAAGGTCTCAGCGACGCCGCATAGACCGCCAGGTCGCGGATCTGCTCGTCGTCCAGACCTCTCGCCGGCCCCTGCATTTGGCTCACCGTCGGGCCGCTCCTGGCGCCCGTCTTGATGTCCAGCAGTTGCCGCGCGAGGTACGCCGCCGAACGTCCGGCCAGGGGCGGCGCCACGGGCGAGCCTTTCAGACCCTGGCCGTGACAGGCCGCGCAGGCCTGGCCGTTCCCGCCGCCGCTGGCCGCCAGCGCCTCACCCCGCGCCGTCGCCCCGATCGGCGCATGGACCACGATCACCGCGTTCGGATCGGCCAGCAGCATGCGCGGCCAGTCCTCGGCGACCTCGATCACCTGGCCGTTCAGGCGCTGGGGCGGCTCGCCGGGGGCGAGGTCCAGCCAGCCATAGTAGTTCGGCTTGGTCGCCGGCGCGGTCTCGCCCTCCACGACGCGCACGCGCGGCTTGTAGGGTAGGGCGGCGTAGTAGGCCGCGGCGGCCGCGAGCTCGTCGTCGGTGACGGTCTTGGCGACCTTGATCATGTCCTGGTTCGTGGGCCAGTTGGCTCGCCACGACGTGCGCCGGCCGTCGCGGAACTCGCGGACCTGCTGGATGATGTAGTCTGCGGACAATCCCGCCAGGTTGGGCGTGCCCAGCGAGCCGCCGCCGCCGATCTGGTGGCACTCGGCGCAGGCCATCACGCCTTTGCGGCCCTGGGCGACGATCGTGGGCGCGGGCGGGTGGCTGTCCGGGAACCAGTCGGGCGGCCCAGCCCCCTTGTTCAGCGCCTCGCCCGTATAGGTCACCGTGCTGCCGGGGATGTGCTGAGGACCGCTCGGGTAGGGCGGCAGGTTGACCTTGGGGCCTTGCGGATAGGCCCAGCCGAGCAGGGCTCCGGGCGCGGACTCGGGCTTGGGCTGGCAGGCGGCGAGGCAGAGCAAGGCTCCGCCCAGGATCATCATCGACGACACCGCGCCCAATCGCATCTGAAGCCCCCCGGCAAGGACGAGCGCGATGACCTCGCGCTTCGATCGCCGTGGCTCACCTGCGCGGGTGGGCTGCGGCGGCGAAGCCCTAGCGGACCGGCCTCACCCCGGCAAGCCTCAGGCGGCCGCCGCGTCGAACTCGGCTTTCCAGTCGGCGAATTGCGCGCGGTCGTCCTGATCCCAGGGATGGAAGCCGGGGCGGTACCAGGCGAAATAGGTCTTGGCGCCGCGGCTGAAGATCCCGGGCTCGCGCCAGACGTAGCGCTTCACGGCCTTCAGCGCCGCTTCGGGCGTGTAGCCGTCGGTCTCCAGCAGGCGCGCCGCGTAGCGGGTGATGTTGCGGGTGAACATGTAGGTCACCAGCGCCATGGCCCGGCAACGAACGAAGTAGCGCTTCGCCGGCGACCAGTCCTTGGTCACCTCCAGGAAGACGTCGTAGGCGACCGCCTTGTGTTCGGTCTCTTCCATGGCGTGCCAGCGCCACAGCTTCTCGATCTCCGGATCGGTGGTGGCGAAGAGGTCGCGGTGCCGGGCGTGCATCTCGGCCATCATGGCCGTGAAGTGCTCCAGCGCGATCGTCGAGATCAGCATGCCCATCGGGCCGCGATCGCGGGCCATTTTCACGCGGCCGCGGATCGTCTCCTCGATCTCGGCGACGGGATAGCGCTCGCGGTCGATCAGGCTGTTCAGCTGGTGGTGTTCGCGCGAGTGGATGGCTTCCTGGGCGATGAAGCCCCGGGCGTCCTCGGCCAGCTTGCCGCTCAGGCGGTCGCGATAGCCCTTCACCGCGTCCATGAACATGCGCTCGCCATCGGGGAAGGTCAGGGACAGGGCGTTGAAAACCGCCGTCCCAACGGGATCGCCGCCCAGCCAATGGCCTTGGCGGGCGCTGTCGAGCGCGAAGCGGATGTCGCGCGGGGCGACGTCGAGGTCGTCGGGCGTGTGCTTGGCCTGAGTTGAAGAGTGCGTCATGGCGTTCTGGGCTCCGCCGGTTTAGGGCTTGGACATCGGCCTTGAGCCCCAGAGTTGGTTATACTGACAAAAATGTCAATAGAAGCGTCCGCGCCCCGTCCAACCCGAGTCCGTCGCTCGCCCGAGGCCGCGCGGGAAAACATCCTGGCCGCCGCCGAGGCGATCCTGGTCGAGCACGGGCCTCAGGCGCTGAAACTGGCGGACGTGGCCAAGGCCGCCGGCGTGGTGCACGCCAACGTCATCCATCACTTCGGCTCGATCTCGGGCGTCGAGACGGCGCTGATGGAGCGGATGATCCGCCAGCTGGCCGACAAGGTGATCACCGGCTTCAACACCGGCGGCGCGACGCCGGGGTTCGGCGCTCAGGCCCTGTTCGAGGCGTTCGAGGCCAAGGGCGCGGCGCGTCTGGCGGCCTGGCTGGAGCTGACGGGCGAGAGCCGCCGCATGACCCTGGTGCGGGACGTGGTCGACGAGATCATCCAGACTCGCCTGGCCCAGGACCTGGGCCTTGAGCGCGAAAAGGTCGTCGACTTCATCCTGCTGAACATCATCCTCGCCGTCGGTACGGGACTGTTCGGCCCGACCCTGTCGGAACTGCTGGGGCGTCCGCCCGAGCGCGCGCGGGAGCTGGCGTTGGAAATGGTGCAGGGGCGTATCAGCGCCCTGGGCTCGAAAGGCTAGGCGATCGCCAGGAGGGCTGGAAGCACCCGTTCGGTCAGCAGCGGCGCCAGCCGCAGGTCGCCCGGCGAGGTCGGATCGATCCAGGCCAGCTCGTCGATCTCGGCGCGGGGCGCGATGTCGCCCTCGACCGTCGCCAGGTAGGTCGCCGACTGGACGGTGAAGCCCGCCTCGTTGGCGGCCGGGGCGCTGAAATGGCCCAGCAGCTCGGCGGCGACCAGTCGGCAGCCCAGCTCTTCCTCGAGTTCGCGAGCCAGGGTGGTCAGGTCGTCCTCGCCCGCGTCGCGCTTGCCGCCGGGTTTCATGAAGGTCGCCGTGCCGCGCTTGCGGACCAGCAGCATTCGGCCGGTTTCGTCGCGGATCACGGCGGTGACGATGTCGAGGACGCGGGTCATGGCCGGAGCCTACCCGCGTCCGAGAGTCGGGTCGCTATTTCTCGACCGCCGCCAGGATGTGTTCCGCGATCAGCTTTTCAGAGATCGCATGGGGCTGGCGGACGCCGAAGTTGGTCGTGGTGATCACGGCCACCAGGTCGAGGTCGGGGACGATCGCGACCTTCTGGCCGCCCGAGCCGCTCATCACCCAGGCCTTGTGGCCGGCGCCATCCGGTCCGGGGAACGTCTGCAGCCAGATCAGGTAGCCGTAGTCGGTGTTCTCGCGGGCGTTGGCGTGGGGTGTGACAGACGCCTTGATGAAGTCGGCGGGCAGAACCTGCTTACCGTTCCACTGTCCGCCATTGGCGTAGAGCTGGCCAAGCTTGAGGAGGTCGCGGCCGCGCAGGCCCAGGCCCCCGCCGCCCATGGCCAGGCCCAGAGGCGACATCTGCCAGTGCGGGGCCTCGATGCCGAGCGGCTTGAACAGCGCCTCGTCGGCGAAGGTGGGCAAGGGCTTGCCGACCGCGTTCTGGACGACCTGACCCAGGGTCACCACCCCAGCGGTGCAGTAGCTGAAGCTGCGGCCGTACGGCGAGGCCTCCGGGCGCGGCATCCACTCCGGAAAGCCGCGCACCGGCAGGTCCAGATAGAAGCCGACCCAATCCTCGATCAGGTACATCCGCTCCTCGTTGCCGCGCGAGAACGAATTGTCGTCGTCGCACTCGGCGATCGAGCTCATGGTCAGGAGGTCCTCGACCGTGACCTTGTCCTTGCGCGGATCGGGGTTGGCCGCGGGCAGGCGGCCCTTGAGGTAAGTCTTGATCGGCGCTTGCACACTGGGCAGCGCGCCGCGCGCGATGGCCGCGCCGGCCAGCATGGCGGTGACGGTCTTGGTGGCCGAGCGCGTGTTGCGCCGGGCTTCCGGGCCACCGTCGGGCTTGCCGTCGTCGTAATAGGCCTCGAACACCAGCTTGCCGTGACGGGCGACCAGCACGCTGGTGATCTGCTGGAACTGACCCGCCTTGATGGCGGCCGACATGGCGTCGAGTTTCTCGGCGGACAACCCTTCTGCGGCGGGCGCGGCGGTGGGCATGTCCGACGATGCGTGGGCGCTAAGAGGCGCGACGATGAGGGCGGCGGCGAGCGCGAAGGCTTTCAAGGGCGAACTCCAGAACGAACAGTCGCCGTCTAGGCGGGGCCGGCGCCGTCGTCTTGGACGCCTGAAACATCGGACCGCCGACCGCACAGTCGCGCGAACTCGCCGGGTGTCACGCCGTAAGCGCGAATGAACTGGCGATTGAGGTGGCTCTGGTCGCAGAAGCCCGAGGCCAGGGCGATCTCGCCGATCGGGTCGCGGCTTCGCATCAGCAGGTCCGCGGCGCGTTCCAGGCGTCGCGCGCGGAGCCGATCGCCCGGCGCCGCGCCCATCCATCGGCGATAGCCGCGCGCCAGATGAACGGGATGGACGCCGGCGACGCGGGCCAGATCCGCGACGCCGATCGGCTGATCGAAGGTGTCGGCGAGATAGGTCTCGGCGAGGTCCAACCAGGTGGGTCGCTTTTCGCTGTCACGCGCCGGCGTCAGGGCTTGGGCGGCCAATTCCAGGCTGAGGCTTTCCAGCGACAAGGGCTCGGCGTCGCGCGCCAGCAGGGAGCGCGTCAGGCGCACGGCCGCGCTGCGGGCCACGGGACCGGTGAGGCGCAGGGCGTCGATCGCCACGCCTCGACCCGCGTCGGCCAGAGCCCGCCAGTCGGCGGCCTCGAAGCTGACGGCCAGGAAATAGCCGCCGCCATCGACGAAGCGGTCACGGTGCACGACGCCTGGTGGGTTGTAGACCAGCACCGGACCCTCGGTTTCCGGTCCCACGGCGGTGGTGATGTAGCGGCCGTGGGTGGCCAGAACGAAGTGGGCGTCGTCGTGGCTATGCTCGTCGACATGGTCGGCGCGCTTGGTGGCTTCCAGATGCGCCAGGCGCACGCCCGAAAGCCGCCGCTCGACAGTCGGCGCGCCGTAGAACCGGCCTTGGCTGAAGGCGGTTCTCGGCGCCGCCATGCTAGCTCAGCGTCTCGGCGGCCCACGGGGCGAAATAGGTGATGATCCCCGCCGCGCCCGCGCGCTTGAAGGCGGTCAGGCTTTCGAGGATCGCCCGATCCTTGTCGATCCAGCCGTTCTGGGCGGCGGCCATGATCATCGCGTACTCGCCCGACACCTGGAAGGCGTAGGTCGGCATGCGGAACTCGTCGACGATGCGGCGGACGATGTCGAGATAGGGCATGCCCGGCTTGACCATGACCATGTCCGCGCCCTCGGCGATGTCGAGCGCGACCTCGCGGATGGCTTCCTCGGTATTGGCCGGGTCCATCTGGTAGGTCTTTTTATCGCCCTGGCCGGCCGAGAGCTTGGCCGAGCCGATCGCGTCGCGGTAGGGACCATAGAAGGCCGAAGCGTACTTGGCCGCGTAGGACATGATCATCACGTCCTGGTGGCTGGCGGCTTCCAGCGCCGCCCGCAGCTTGCCGATGCGGCCGTCCATCATGTCGGAGGGAGCCAGGATGTCGGCGCCGGCCTCGGCCTGCATTAGGCCCTGCTCGATTAGGCGATCGATCGTCGGGTCGTTGAGGATCTTGCCGCCCTCGACCACGCCGTCGTGGCCGTGGTCGGTGAAGGGATCCAGCGCCACGTCGCACATGATCCCGACCTCTGGGGCGGCGTCCTTCATGGCCTTGACGGCTCGGGGGATCACGCCGTCCGGATCGGCGGCGATCGAGCCGGCCGCGTCTTTCCGAGACCCGTCGATGTGCGGGAAGATGGCGATGGCGGGGATGCCGAGATCGCGCGCCCGAACGGCGGCCTTGGCGGCTTCCTTCACCGACAGGCGCTCGACGCCGGGCATCGAAGCGACCGGAATGGTCCCTTCGCCCTCGTGCACCACCATCGACCAGATCAGATCGGAGGGCCGCACCTCGGTCTCGCGGACGAGGCGGCGGACCCAGTCGGCCTGGCGAACGCGGCGCAGGCGGGTGTGCGGATACGGGGCGAGGGGCGGCGTGGTCATGGCCTTGATTTGGACCGCGCCGCCCGTCGAGGCAAGTTTGCAGACGCCTTAAGCGCTCTTACGAATAGCGGAAGGCCGCGTCGTCGAGATCGATCTTGGGGAAGATCTCCTTCTCGTTCCAATAGTCCTGGGTGTGGCGCCATTCCGGCTTGTCGCCCGCCTTGGGCAGCAAGTGCATGTTGCGCATCAGGTAACCCGGATTGAAGTCTTCGGGATCGATCCAGCCGCCGATCTTCATGTCCTTGTCCTCGGGGCGGAGAGCGACCTCGACCTGCCGTTTGCCGTTCGCCTGCATGTGAGAGAGCAGGCGGCAGACGAAGTCGCCGATCAGGTCGGCGCGCAGCGTCCAGCTGGCGCGGAAGTAGCCGAACACCCAGACGAGGTTCGGCACGCCGGTGAACATCATGCCGCGATAGGTGACGGAGTCGGCGAAATCGAGCGGCTTGCCGTCGATCTCGAAGGCGATGTCGCCCAGCACGCTGAGGTCAAAGCCCGTGGCGGTGACGATGACGTCCGCCTCCAATTCTTGGCCGGATTTCAGCAGCAGACCCTTCTCGGTGAAACGCTCGATCTCGTCGGTGACGACCGAGGCCTTGCCCGAGGCGATGCCCTGGAAGAGGTCGCCGTCGGGCACGAAGGCGATCCGCTGGCGCCAGGGGCGGTAGCGCGGCGTGAAGTGCTTGGCGATGTCGAAGTCCTCGCCGAGGAACATCTTCACGCCCTCCAGCAGCTCGGCCTTCACCGCCTCGGACTCCGCGATCGAGCGGCGCGTGAACTCGTTCTGGTCGAACAGGACCTTGCGGCGGACGATCTCGTGGATCCAGCGCTCGTCGATCTCGAGCTGGCGCAGCATGTCGGCGAGCTCGTTCTCGTTGCGGCCGGGCACGAAATAGGTCGGCGACCGCTGGAGCAGGGTGACGTGCGCGCAGTCGCCGGCGATGTTCGGGACCAGGGTCGCGGCGGTCGCGCCAGAACCGATCACGACGACCTTCTTGCCTGTGAGGTCCAGGTCCTTCGGCCAGGTCTGCGGGTGGACGATCCGGCCCTTGTAGCGGTCCATGTCCGGCCATTCGGGGGTGTAGCCCACCGAATGCCGGTAATAGCCCTGGCACATCCAGAGGAAGTTGGTGGTGTAGGTCTCGACGCCGTCCGGCCCGCTGACGGTCAGGGTCCACAGCTTGTCCTGGCTGGACCAGGAGGCGTTGGTGATCCGGCGGCGATAGCGGATGTGGCGGGAGAGATCGTTCTCGTCGATCACCTCGCCCATGTAGCTGAGGATCTCGCCAGCGGTGGCGATCGGCGGGCCGACCCAGGGCTTGAACCGATAGCCGAAGGTGTAGAGGTCGCTGTCCGAGCGGATGCCGGGATAGGTGTGGGTCAGCCAGGTGCCGCCGAAGCTTTCCAGCGCCTCCAGCACCACGAAGCGCGCGCCCGGCCGCTGTTGCGTCAGGTGATAGGCGCCGCCGACGCCGGATATGCCGGCTCCGACGATGATGACGTCGAAATGTTCGCTGGCCGCGTCGCGCGCGGGCTTTTGAAGCGTCGCCGCTTCGTCCATGCTCGTTCCTCCCGTGCCGGCCGTGATGCGGCCTGGATCGCTCGGCGTCTCTGTCGGACGCTCAAGTGATCATTGTACACTTGGAAGGTCGCGCGGCTCTTGCGCTGAATCAAGCAAAAGCGGCGGAGCGGCGTTTTAAGGGGCCGCGCGTGAGGCCAGCATCGAAGGAGCGTCGATGCGGGTCCACAGCTGCGACTTGCACAGGAAGTTGCCGATCACGCAGCCCTTGGCGCGCATGGTCTTGGGATCGACGATCTCGGCGGTGCCAACGAGCGTGACTTTCAGCGTGGGCACCCAGACCCGGCCCTTCAGCGAGCCGTTGTTCTGGGTTTCGAAGTCACGGAGAAGCTGCTTGCCGATCAAGGTGTCCGTGCCCGACTTGCGGGCGTCGGCTTCGGCCTTGGGGCTGGCCCAGACCACGACGCCGCAGGTGCTGGGGCCGCAGTCCTTGATCTCGAGATGGACGCTGTTCTTCGGGTTGCGCCAAACGCCATAGCTCCGCGAGATGTCGCCGCCGTCGGCCGCGGAGGCCGGCGCGGACATCGCCATCATACCGAGGGCCGCCGCGAAGGCGGCCGTTGCAAGTTTCACGAAGCGCATAGTCGTTGATGCAAATGTTATGGTTGAGAATGCTCAGACTCGAAGTTCGCCATTTGGGCTGAATGACGATGGTTATCAAGGGGTGTGGCGTTCTTGCCGATTCAAGTCGTGTAACGGAGGATTTCAGGCCACACCTTCCGTCATCGCGAGAAACGTTCCGGAATGGGGCGTGCGCGCGATTGACAGTCGCTGTTCGGCGCCTCAGTCAGGCGAAAATAAGAGGGCTGTTCTGCCCCGTACGGGAGGTTGTCGCGCATGGATTTCGCGCTGAATGAGGATCAAGTCGCAATCCAGGATGCGGGGCGCGCGTTCGCTGAGGGACAACTTGCCCCGCATTCGGCCGACTGGGACGAGAGGAAGCACTTTCCTGTCGACGTCCTGCGCCAGGCCGCGGAGCTGGGCTTCGCCGGCATCTACGTGAACGAGGATGTCGGCGGCAGCGGGCTCTCGCGGCTCGACGCCTCGATCATCTTCGAGGCCCTGAGCTACGGCGACGTGCCAACCGCCGCATATTTGACCATCCACAATATGGCCTCGTGGATGATCGACCGCTTCGGCTCCGAGGATCTGCGCAAGCGCTACCTGCCGCGCCTGACGAGCATGGAGCTGATCGCCAGCTACTGCCTGACCGAGCCAGGCTCGGGGTCGGACGCCGCGGCGATGCGCACGACGGCCAAGCTGGACGGCGACCACTATGTCCTGAACGGCGGCAAGGCCTTCATCTCCGGCGGCGGCGTCTCGGACGTCTATGTCGTGATGGCGCGCACGGGCGGCGAGGGCGCCAAGGGCGTGTCGGCCTTCGTGGTCGAGAAGGGGACCCCGGGTCTCAGCTTCGGGGCCAACGAGCGCAAGATGGGCTGGAACGCCCAGCCGACGGCGCAGGTGAACTTCGACAACTGCCGCGTGCCGGTCGAGAACCGCATCGGCCAGGAGGGCGAGGGGTTCCGCTTCGCCATGATGGGCCTGGATGGCGGGCGGCTGAACATCGCCTCGTGCTCGCTGGGCGGCGCCCAGTTCGCGCTCGACACGGCCAAGGCCTATCTGGAGACGCGCAATCAGTTCGGCCGGCCGCTGAAGGACTTCCAGGCGCTGCAGTTCAAGCTGGCCGACATGGCGACCGAGCTCGAGGCGGCGCGCTTGATGGTCCGCCGCGCGGCGCATGCGCTGGACAACAAGCACCCCGAAGCCACCAAGCTCTGCGCCATGGCCAAGCGCTTCGCGACCGACGCCGGCTTCCAGGTGGCCAATGACGCCTTGCAGCTGCATGGCGGCTACGGCTACCTCCAGGACTATCCGCTGGAGCGCATCGTCCGCGACCTGCGGGTGCACCAGATCCTGGAAGGGACCAACGAGATCATGCGCGTCATCATCGCCCGCGAGCTGTTCCGCCAATGAGCGTCGGATGATCTATCTCTGTCGCCATGGCCAGACCTTCCATAATCGCGAGGGTCGTCTGCAAGGTCGGCTCGAATCCGACCTGACGCCCCTGGGCCAGGCGCAGGCGAGGGCGATGGCGGCTTTGCTGGACGATCTTGTGCCTCCCGCCGAGCGCGCGCCTTGGCGGCTGGTCGCCAGCCCGCTGCGTCGGGCGCGTCATACCGCCGAGGCGATCGCCGGGCGTCTGGGCCTGACTGTCGAACTGGACGAGCGACTGGTCGAGATCGATGTCGGCGAATGGTCCGGGCGACTTCGTGAAGAGGTGAGGGGGGCGAACCCGCATCTGCTGGGCGACGACGCCTGGGGCTTTCACGCGCCCGGCGGCGAGACCTACGAGGCGATGACGGCGCGTCTTGGCGCCTGGCTCTCCGAACAGGCGGCCGAGCCGGAGCGCCGCCTGATCGTCGTCAGCCACGGCGTCGCCGGCCGCCTTCTGCGCGGCGCCTACGCGGGGCTCTCCAAGGAAGAGACGCTGAGCCAGGACATTCCCCAGGACGCCGTCTTCCGCCTCGTCGACGGCCGCATCGCGCGGATCGATTGCGCGCCGGTCGCCGAACCGGCCGAACACGCCTGAACCTTCAAGGCCATCCATGACCGAAGACCCCGAAGTCCTGATACGCGTCGAGAAGAACGTCGGCCGCATCACGCTTAACCGCCCCAAGGCCTTGCACGCCCTGACGCTGGGCATGTGCGAGACGATGATCGGCGCGCTGCTGGACTGGCAGGAAGATCCCGAGATCTACATGGTCCTGATCGACCATGCGGGCGAGCGCGGCTTCTGCGCCGGCGGCGACATCCGGATGCTGGCCGAAAGCGGCGCGAAGGACGGCGTCGAGGCCCGGAAGTTCTTCCACACCGAGTACCAGCTGAACCACCTGCTGTTCACCTACGACACCCCCGTGGTGGCGGTGATGGACGGCGTGGTGATGGGCGGCGGGGTCGGAATCTCGATGCCCGCCCACGTGCGGATCGCCACCGAGCGCACGACCTTCGCCATGCCCGAGACCGGCATCGGCCTGTTCCCGGACGTCGGCGGCGGCTGGTACCTGCCGCGCCTGCCGGGCAAGGCGGGGCTGTGGCTGGCCCTGACCGGCGCGCGGATCAAGGGCGCGGACTGCATGCGGCTTGGCGTCGCCACCCACTTCGTGGAGTTCGGCGCCGTCGAGGGGCTCAAGAAGGCCATCGTCGCCGATCCGCGCCGCATCGACGAGATCTTGCGCAAGTACCGCGCCGACGCCGGCAAGGCCTCGCTGCTGGGCTTTGAGCAGGATCTGAACCGCCTGTTCGTCGGCGACAGCGTCGAGGAGATCGTCGAGTTCCTGACCCTCGACTCCAGCGACTGGGGCAGGGCCCAGCTCGAAGTCATGAAGACCAAGTCGCCTCAGACCATGAAGGTCGCCTTCGAGCAGTTGAAGCGTGGCGCGGCCATGACCGACTTCGCCGACAACATGGCGATGGAGTACCGGATCGGTTCGCGCGTGGTCCGCAAGCACGATTTCATCGAAGGCGTGCGGGCGGTGATCGTCGACAAGGACAACGCTCCGCGTTGGGATCCGGCCCGCTTGGAAGATGTCTCGGCCGCCATGCTGGACGAGATTTTCGCGCCGTTGCCAGCGGACGAAGAATGGACGCCGCTGACGTGAGCGGTCGGGTGCGCTAACGTATCCCGCAACAATAAAGTGTCGGTTTGGAAGGATCGCCATGCGTAAGCCGCTTCTCAGTCTCGTCGCCGTGCTCGGCCTCGCCGCCTGCGCCACCGAGCCGATGCTGGGACCGCCTCCGCCCCCGCCTTCCGGGTCGGCCTCCATCTCCATACCCGCGAACATCGCCGCCGCGCTCAGCGATCCGTCGCGCCCCGCCGCCGACATGGTGCGCGACCAGGCCCGTCATCCGGGCGAGGTGCTGGCCTTCGCCGGGGTCAAGCCGGGCGCCAAGGTGGCCGACCTGATTCCAGGCGGTGGCTACTTCACGCGAATCTTCTCGAAGGCGGTGGGGCCCAAGGGCAAGGTCTACGCCTATGTGCCGGACGAACTGACCAAGCTGGCCAACCGCGAGCCGACGGTGAACGCCATCGCCCGCGACCCCGCCTATTCGAACGTCACCGTGATCCTGAACAAGCTGCCGAACTTCTCGACTCCCGAGAAGCTGGATCTGGTGTTCACGGCCCAGAACTATCACGACATGCACGACAAGTTCATGGGCCCCGCCGACCTGTCGGTCGTAAACCGCCAGATCTTCAAGGCCCTGAAGCCCGGCGGCGTCTATCTGGTCATCGACCATTCGGCCGAGCCCGGGTCGGGCCTGCGCAACACCGAGGACCTGCACCGGATCGACTCGGCGGTGGTGAAGTCCGAGGTCACGGCGGCGGGCTTCATCTTCGAAGGCGAAAGCAAGGTGCTGCGCGCTCCGGCCGACCCGCGGAAGGCCAACGTCTACGACCCGTCGATCCGCGGCAAGACCGACCAGTTCGTCTACAAGTTCCGCAAGCCCGCCTCGGCGCGCTGACGGACAAAAGCACGATCATAAGAACCGCGCCCAAAGAGGCGCGGTTCGCTTTCGCAGGGAGCAGCGGATGACCCGCGTCGCGTTCATCGGGCTGGGGAACATGGGGGGCGGCATGGCCGCCAATCAGGCGGGGGCGGGCCATCAGGTCCGGGCCTTCGACCTCGCAGCCGACGCCTTGGCGCGCGCCGTGTCCGCCGGGTGCCAGGCCGCCGCGTCCGTCGCCGAAGCGGTCGCCGACGCCGAGGTGGTGATCACCATGCTGCCGGCCGGTCCCCACGTGCGCTCGGTCTATGGCGAGCAGGTGCTCAAGAACGCGCCGAAATCCGCTCTGCTCATCGACTGCTCCACAATCGACGTCGAGACCGCCCGCGACGTCGGGCGTCAGGCGGAGGAGGCGGGCTTCCGCTTCGCCGACGCGCCGGTGTCGGGCGGGGTGATGGCGGCCCAGGCCGGGACCCTGGCCTTCATGGTGGGCTGTGGCGCGGCCGACTTCGCGGCCGTCGAGACTGCGCTGGAGCCGATGTCGCGCGCCACGATCCGGGCCGGCGAGCATGGGGCGGGGCAGGCGGCGAAGATCTGCAACAACATGTTGCTGGGAATCTCGATGCTCGGCGTCTGCGAAGCCTTCGCCCTCGCCGAAAGGCTGGGTCTGGCGGCCGAGAGCTTCTTCGAGATCGCCAACAAGTCCTCGGGGCAGTGCTGGTCGCTCAGCACCTACTGCCCCGTGCCCGGCGTCGGGCCACAGACTCCTGCCGACCGGGATTATGAAGGCGGGTTCGCCACCGGCATGATGCTCAAGGATCTGAAGCTGGCCCAGGCGGCCGCCGCCCAGACCGGGGCGGCTACGCCGATGGGCGCCCAGGCCGAGGCCCTCTACGCCCTTTTCGCCGCCAACGGATTCGCGGCCAAGGACTTCTCGGCGGTGATCCAGCTTTTGCGCGGCAAGCTTGCGGAGCTGACCTGACTATCGCGGCGATTTGTCTGGGGGGATGGTCAAAACGCCCAGTTCCATTTGCTAGGTAAACGCCCTTAGATAGACACAAGAGACGCTTGGTGCGAAAAGCCGAGCCTGAATTAAGGGGACCGCCGGGCCCATCGGCCGCCGGTTTAGAGATCGCAATGGACTACAAAGCCGCGTTCCGCAGCGCCGTCGATCAGATCCGCGACGAAGGTCGTTACCGCGTTTTCGCCGACCTGAAGCGTCAGCGCGGCGCTTTCCCTCGGGCCAGCTGGACCCGCCAGGACGGCTCGGAACGCGAAGTCGTGGTCTGGTGCAGCAACGACTATCTCGGCCAGGGCCAGAACCCCGTCGTTCTGGACGCCATGAAGGCGGCGGTCGACGCGCATGGCTCGGGCTCGGGCGGCACGCGCAACATCTCCGGCACGAACCACGACCATGTCCTGCTGGAGCAGGAACTGGCCGATCTGCACGGCAAGGACGCCGCGCTGTTGTTCACCTCGGGCTATGTCTCGAACGAAGCGACTCTGTCGGTCGTCCAGAAGATCCTGCCGGGCCTGATCATCTTCTCGGACGAGTTGAACCACGCCTCGATGATCGCCGGCATCCGCAACGGCGGCGGCCCGCGCAAGATCTTCAAGCATAATGACTTGGCGCATCTCGAGGAGCTGCTGGCCGCGGCGCCGGCGGACGCGCCCAAGCTGATCGCCTTCGAAAGCGTCTATTCGATGGACGGCGACATCGCCGACATCGCCGGCACCATCGCGCTGGCCAAGAAGTACGGCGCCATGACCTATCTGGACGAAGTCCACGCGGTCGGCATGTACGGTCCGCGCGGCGGCGGCGTCGCCGAGCGCGAAGGCCTGATGGGCGACATCGACATCATCGAAGGCACGCTGGGCAAGGCGTTCGGCGTGATGGGCGGCTATATCACCGGCGACACCGAAGTGATCGACGCCATCCGCCTGATGGCGGCCGGCTTCATCTTCACCACCTCGCTGCCCCCAGCCCTGGTGGCCGGCTCGTTGGCCAGCGTCCGTTGGCTGAAGGCCCACCCGGAAGTGCGCGAGATCCATCAGGAGCGCGCGGCGACCCTGAAGGCCATGTTCAAGGCCGCCGGCCTGCCGGTGATGGAGAACGACAGCCACATCGTCCCGGTGCTGGTTGGCGATCCCGTCCACTGCAAGATGATCAGCGACATGCTGCTGGCCGATCACGGCGTCTATGTGCAGCCGATCAACTATCCGACCGTTCCGCGCGGCACCGAGCGCCTGCGCTTCACGCCCACGCCGTTCCACAGCGACGAGATGATGCGCAAGCTGGTCTCCGCCATGGAAGCCCTGTGGGCCCACTGCAACGTCGCCCGGATGGGCGGCTACGCGGCCTAGGGAAAACGCCTCCTTCAGCTTCTTTTCAACGCGTCCTCGCACACATGAAAAACGCCGCCGGAGTCCGGCGGCGTTCGCATGCCTGAAGCGCCGAGGGCGACTAGCTACCGCGCCGCACGCCCTTGCCCAGACCGATCTTCTTGGCGAAGTCCGAGCGCCGCGCGGCGTAGGCCGGCGCCACCATCGGATAGTCGGGCGGCAAGCCCCACTTGCGACGGTATTCTTCCGGGCTCATGTCGTAGTGCGAGCGAAGATAGCGCTTGAGCATCTTCAGCTTCTTCCCGTCCTCCAGGCAGACGATGTAGTCGTGCTGAACCGAGCGGCCCACGGGTACGGCCGGCTTGGCCTTTTCGGCGGGCCGAGGAGGCTCGCCACCGTTGTTCAAGGTGCTGAGCGCCTCGTGCACCGTGCGGATCAGCTCCGGGATGGCCGCCTGGGATACGGTGTTCTGACCTACGTACGCCGCTACGATCTCGGCGCTAAGCCCCAGGATGTCGAGGCTGTTGCTGCTTGCCGTGTCCGAAGTGCCGCCGCCCTGAGACGCCATGAGATATCCCACTCTCGTTGCTGCCGTTGTTATCTCGCGAGGCGACAGAGCCGCCCTGAGCGACTGCAACGCACAGCTTCACATGTGGTTCCAACATTGATTGCCGCGCCCATCTCGTTAAAGAGGGCGCCTCTGCCGACTCCCCGCAGCGCCAGGAGAGCGTGATGACTGAAGCCAACCTCAGCGCCTTTTTCGGCGCGGACCTCGCTACCGCCGACCGTGACATCTTCGATCGTATCGGTCGCGAACTGGATCGGCAGCAGAACCAGATCGAGCTGATCGCCTCCGAGAACATCGTCTCGAAGGCCGTGCTGGAAGCTCAGGGCTCGATCCTGACCAACAAGTACGCCGAGGGCTATCCCGGAAAGCGCTATTACGGCGGCTGCGAATATGTCGACGAGATCGAGACCATCGCCATCGAGCGCGCCAAGGCGCTGTTCGGCGCGGGCTTCGCCAACGTCCAGCCGCACTCGGGCTCGCAGGCCAACCAGGCCGTGTTCATGGCGCTGCTGCAGCCGGGCGACACCTTCCTGGGCATGGACCTCGCCGCCGGCGGCCACCTGACCCACGGCTCGCCCGCAAACCAGTCGGGTAAGTGGTTCAAGCCGGTTTCCTATTCCGTGCGCCAGCAGGACCAGCTGATCGACTATGACGGCGTGGCCGAGATCGCCGAGCGCGAAAAGCCGAAGCTGATCATCGCCGGCGGCAGCGCCTATAGCCGCGAGATCGACTTCGCCAAGTTCCGCCAGATCGCCGATTCGATCGGCGCCTATCTGATGGTCGACATGGCCCACTATGCGGGCCTGATCGCCGGCGGCGCCTATCCGAACCCGATCCCGCACGCGCACGTGGTGACCACCACCACGCACAAGACCCTGCGGGGGCCGCGTGGCGGCATGGTGCTGACCAACGACGAAGCCATCATCAAGAAGGTCAACTCGGCCGTCTTCCCGGGCCTGCAAGGCGGTCCGCTGGAGCATGTGATCGCCGCCAAGGCGGTCGCGTTCGGCGAAGCGCTGCAGCCGTCGTTCAAGGCCTACGCCCACCAGGTCATCGCCAATGCGCGGGCGCTGTCGGAAGCGCTGCTGAAGTCGGGCGTCAACATCGTTTCGGGCGGCACCGACAGCCACCTGATGCTGGTCGACCTGCGTCCGAAGGGCGTGACCGGCCGCGACGCCGAGCACAGCCTCGAGCGCGCCCACATGACCTGCAACAAGAACGGCGTGCCGTTCGACACCGCGCCGTTCACCGTCACCTCGGGCATCCGCCTGGGCACGCCGGCCGGCACCACGCGTGGCTTCAAGGAAGCTGAGTTCACCCGCGTCGGCGAGCTGATCGGCGAAGTGGTCAACGGTCTCGCCGCCAACGGTCCTGACGGCAACGCCGCGGTCGAGGCCAAGGTGCGCGAGGAAGTGCTGGCCTTGACGGGCCGGTTCCCGATCTACAACTAATGGCGCCTGAGCCTCTCTTGTGTACAAGAGAGGCTCAGCCTCTTAGATTTACAGCGCGCTAAACGGCGAAACCGCTCACACTTTCGCCTAACGCGCTGCGGCTTCGCGGGAGGGGCCACATCATGCGCTGCCCCTTCTGCGGACACGCCGAAAGTCAGGTGAAGGACAGCCGTCCGTCGGAAGACGGCGCGGCGATCCGTCGTCGCCGAATGTGCCCCGAGTGCGGCGGCCGTTTCACGACCTTCGAGCGCGTCCAGCTGCGCGAGCTGATCATTCTGAAGCGATCGGGCCGGCGTTCGCCGTTCGATCGCGACAAACTTGTGCGCTCGATCACCCTGGCGATGCAGAAGCGCCCCGTGGACCCGGAACGGGTGGAGCGGATGATCAACGGAATCGTCCGCCAGCTCGAAAGCATGGGCGAGACCGAGCTTCCGTCCTCGACGGTCGGCGAAATGGTCATGAAGGCGTTGAAATCCCTCGATGACGTGGCCTATGTCCGCTACGCCTCGGTCTACCGCGATTTCAAGGAAACCGGCGACTTCGCCAAGTTCCTCACCGAAGAGGGGCTGAGCGACAGCGTCGAGGAAGAGCTATAGTCCGTTAAGCCTAATGTGTGTTTCTGGTCGCGCGCGACGCGGCCGTGGAGAGTCGAGCTAGATGGTTGAAGACAACATCCGCCTGTTGATCGTGGAGGGCCGAAGCCATTCGGGCGTCTCCGACGAGCTGCTGCGCGGGGCCGCCCAGGCGATCGAAGCCTATGGGGCGGAGTATGACGTGATCACGGTCTCCAGCGCGCTTCAGATCCCGACGGCCATCGCCCTGGCGGAAGACGCCGGTCAAGGCCCGGTGGGCCGGCGTTATGACGGCTATGTCGCCCTCGGCTGCGTGATCCGCGGCGAGACCTACCATTTCGAGCTCGTCTCCAACGAGACCGCCCGGGGTCTTCAGGATCTGGGCATCGGTCGCCGCCTGCCGATCGGCTTCGGCGTGCTGGCCGTCGACGACGAGCAGCAGGCCTGGGCGCGCGCCCGGGTCAGCGAAGGCGACCGCGGCGGCGCGGCCGCCAAGGCCTGTCTCGAGACGATCGCGCTGAAACGTCAGCTTTTGGGGCGCGGCAGATGAGCGCACCCCGCACCCAACCGCGCTCCGTCGCGCGCCTGGCGGCCATCCAGGCTCTTTACCAAATGGAAGTTTCGGGGGCCGGCGTCGACTCGGTCATCCGCGAGTTTTCCGAGCACCGCTTCGATCGCGACGTCGAGGGCGAACGCCTGGCGGCGGCCGACGAGACCTTCTTCGCCGAGCTGGCTAAGGGGGTTGTGGCCCATCAGGCCAAGGTGGATCAGGGAATCGTCAAGCGTCTGGCTTCTGGCTGGCGGCTCGAACGCCTGGACGCCACCGCGCGCGCGGTCCTGCGCGCGGGCGCCTACGAATTGATGTATCGGCCCGACGTTCCGACCGAAGTCGTCATCAATGAGTATGTCGAGATAGCGAAATCCTTTTTTGAGGGTCCTGAGGCAGGCTTCATCAATGGCGCCCTCGACGCGATCGCTCGTGATGCAAGAGACTGACGAAGAAGACTGGTTCGCTGAAGACGAGGCGCCATCCACAGCGGTGGCGCCCGCGACCGAGTTCGACCATATCGAACGTCTGCTGCGGCCGCTGACGCGCGGCGACCCCGCTGCGCTCGATCTGCTGGACGACGCCGCCGTGCTGCCCTCGCGTCCGGGCTATGACCTGGTGGTCACCAAGGACGCCATGGTCGGCGGGGTGCACTTCCTGGTCGACGAGGCGCTGGACGTGGTCGCGCGCAAGCTGCTGCGCACCAATCTCTCCGATCTCGCGGCCAAGGGCGCAGAGCCCTACGGCTATTTCCTGTCCGTCGGCTGGCCGTCGGGTTCCGACGTCACCTCGCGCGAGACCTTCGCCCGCGGCTTGGCGGAAGACGGCGCGCTCTTCGACATCTCTCTGCTGGGCGGCGACACGGTCACGACGTCGGGCCCGCTCGTGCTGTCGGCGACCCTGCTGGGCTGGGTTCCCCAGGGCGAGGCGATCCTGCGTCGGGGCGCCAAGCCTGGCGACAAGCTCATGGTGTCCGGCACGATCGGCGACGGCTGGCTAGGCCTGCTGGCCCAATGGGGCGAGGTGGCCGATCCAGATGGCGGGCTTCTTCGCCGTTATCGCCAGCCCGAGCCGCGCATTGGCCTTCGCGAGTCCATGCGCCAGCACGCCAAGGCCGCCGCCGACGTCTCCGACGGCCTGCTGGCCGACAGCAGCCACATCGCCAAGGCCAGCGGCTGCCGCGTGCGGGTCGACCTGGAGCGCCTGCCGCTGTCGCCGGGCGGGCAAGCCTGGCTGGATCTTCAACCCGAGCAGGTCGAGGGGCGGATCTCCCTGGCGTCCGGCGGCGACGACTACGAGATCGTCTGCGCCGTCGACCCCAACGAGGCCTGGAACTTCCGCATCGCCGCCGCCGCGGCGGGCGTCAAGGTCAGCGAGATCGGCGAGTTCGTCGAAGGCGAGGGCGTTTCGGCCTACTACAAAGGCCGTGACGTGACGCCGTCGCGCCTGGGCTGGCTGCACGGATAGAGCGCGGCGCCCGAGCGGTGAATGGCTTCGGCGCCCGCCGCTTTCCAAATGGGCGAGCTCCAGCTGGTAGGGGAATATCAAGCCCCGCTTGGTAGAAGCCGAGCATGAGCCCGACCCTTTCGCGCCGATTGATCCTGAGCCTCGCCGCCAGCGCGATGATGGCCGGTCCCGCCTTCGCCAGCTCCGAGAAGAAGAAGGAAGGGGAGGGCCAGGCGCTCGATCCCACCTACAAGCTCGGCTCGATGACGATCCCGATCATCGCCAACGGCCGGATCGTGAACTACGTCTTCGTGGCCCTGACGCTGAAGCTGACATCCGGCACCGAGGTCGAGAGCTTCAAGGCTCAGGAGCCCGCGCTGCGCGACGCCATCATGCGGGCGGCTTACCGGACTCCCTTTGTTCGGCCGGACACTTGGCAGGAAGTCGACGGACCGCGCCTTCAGGCCTTCGTGCTCGGCCAGTGCGCGACCCTTTTCGGCAAGGGCAAGGTGGCCGCCGTCGAGATCGCCAAGCAGGTTCCGCGCAAGCACGTGATGCCGCCGAACGCGGCGACCCTGCGCGCGCTCCAGCAGAAGCCGGACACGCCGAGCCCCTGACCACGCCCACAGACGCTCGATCGGCGCGGAATCGCTTGCGCCGACGCGGGTTGCGCGCCTCCCGGGCATCTGACAGTGTCCTTCGGATGACGCCGTTCGGCCGTCATTTCAGGGAGAACGAGGGGGCACGAGGCCACAAAGGCCCGCCTGTCGACCTCGACGGCGATTGAGTTGGCTTGTTTGAGTTGGCTCAAGGTCGCCGCCGACGGATCGGCGTCCCCTCGTTGCAAAGAAGCGCGAAGGGGCGAAGAACCTAATGAGTCTTTGGCTTTATCTGGCCATCGGGGCCGGGCTTCTGGCGGTGCTGTACGGCGCCGTGCAGACGGCCAGTCTGATGCGGGCCTCGGCCGGCAACGCACGCATGCAGGAGATCGCCGCGGCGATCCAGGAAGGGGCCCAGGCCTATCTGCGGCGGCAATACCTCACCATTGCAATCGTCGGCGCGGTCATCCTCGTCGCCGTCTATCTGCTGATCGGCCTGTGGGCCGCCCTCGGCTTCCTGGTCGGCTCGGTGCTGTCGGGCGCGGCGGGTTTCGCCGGCATGCTGATCTCGGTTCGAGCCAATGTCCGCACCGCCCAGGCCGCCTCCGAAGGGCTCGCCAAGGGTCTGTCGCTGGCGTTCACCTCGGGCGCGATCACCGGCATGCTGGTGGCGGGTTTCGCGCTGCTGGGCGTGGCGGGCTACTACTGGGTGCTGACCGAGGTCCTCGGCCTCGAGCCCACCGGCCGCAGCGTCGTTGACGCCCTGGTGGCCCTGGGCTTCGGCGCCTCGCTGATCTCCATCTTCGCGCGTCTCGGCGGCGGCATCTTCACCAAGGGCGCCGACGTGGGCGGCGATCTGGTGGGCAAGGTCGAGGCCGGCATCCCCGAGGATGACCCCCGCAACGCCGCGACCATCGCCGACAACGTCGGCGACAATGTCGGCGACTGCGCCGGCATGGCCGCCGACCTGTTCGAGACCTACGCCGTGACCACGGTCGCGACCATGGTCCTGGCGGCGATCTTCTTCCGCGGCCACGAGGCGGTCGGCGCGATGATGCTGCTGCCGCTGGCCATCTGCGCGGTCTGCATCGTCACCTCGATCATCGGCGCGTTCTTCGTCCGTCTGGGCAAGAGCCAGAACATCATGGGCGCGCTCTACAAGGGCCTGATCGTGACCGGGGTCCTGTCGATCCCGGCGGTCTGGTACGTGCTGCACCAACTGGTCCCGGCTCCGGTCGTCACGGAAGCCCGCACCTACACGGCCGACGGCCTGTTCTATTGCGGTCTGGTCGGCCTGGCCGTCACGGCCGCGATCGTGATGATCACCGAGTACTACACCGGCACCAACTTCCGTCCGGTGAAGTCGGTGGCGCAGGCCTCGGTCTCGGGCCATGGCACGAACGTGATCCAGGGCCTGGCCATGTCGCTGGAGGCCACGGCCCTGCCGGCTCTGACCATCATCGTCGGCATCGTGGTCACCTATAACCTGGCCGGTCTGTTCGGCATCGCGATCGCCACCACGACCATGCTGTCGCTGGCCGGCTTCATCGTCGCGCTGGACGCCTTCGGCCCGGTCACCGACAACGCCGGCGGCATCGCCGAGATGGCGGGTCTGCCGCCGGAAGTCCGCGTCACCACCGACGCCCTGGACGCCGTGGGCAACACCACCAAGGCCGTAACCAAAGGCTACGCCATCGGTTCGGCCGGCCTGGGCGCCCTGGTGTTGTTCGCCGCCTATACCGAAGACCTGAAGTTCTTCTCGGCCAATGCGACGCCGGGCAGCTTCTTCGACGGCATGGGTCCGGTGACCTTCGACCTCTCGAACCCCTACGTCGTGGTCGGCCTGCTGTTCGGCGGCCTGCTGCCGTTCCTGTTCGGCGGCATGTCCATGACCGCCGTCGGCCGCGCGGCCGAGTCGGTCGTCGCCGAGGTGCGTCGTCAGTTCCGCGAGAACCCCGGCATCATGACGGGCGAGGTGAAGCCGGAATACGGCCGCGCCGTCGACATCCTGACCAAGGCGGCCATTCGCGAGATGATCGTGCCCAGCCTGCTGCCGGTCGTCTCGCCGGTGGTGCTGTTCTTCGTGATCAAGGCCATCGCCGGCAAGGTCGACGCGTTTGCCGCTCTCGGCGCCATGCTGATGGGCGTCATCGTCACCGGTCTCTTCGTCGCCATCTCGATGACCAGCGGCGGCGGCGCCTGGGACAACGCCAAGAAGGTGATCGAGGAAGGTTTCACCGACAAGAACGGCGTCCTGCACAAGAAGGGCGGCGAGACCCACAAGGCCGCCGTCACGGGCGACACCGTCGGCGATCCCTACAAGGATACCTCGGGTCCCGCCGTGAACCCGATGATCAAGATCACCAACATCGTGGCTCTGCTGCTGCTGGCGGTCCTGGCCCACGGCGGCTGATCATACGGCAAGCCTGAAACTGGAACGCCCCGGAGGAGACTCCGGGGCGTTTGTCTTTGGAGGCTTCAGTAGACGTCTTCCGGATCCATCTCGACCGGCGCGTCCTGGACCCGTGGAATCACGTCGATGGGCACATCGCCGCGTCGCTCGACGCCGACGAAGTCGTGGTCGATGCGGCGTCGACGGCAGGGACCGAAATATTCCCGGGCCTGCACGAAGGGGCGGGGATTGTTGATGATCTCGTTGATCCGATGCATCACCGTCCGCGCCGTCAGCGGCTTGACGAGGAATTCGGTGACGCCGGCCATGCGCGCGTCGTTCAAGGTCCGTTGCGTGGCGTGGCCGGTCATCATGATGATCGGCGCATAGCGATTGGGGCTGGCCGTCGAGGTGCGGACCCATTTGACGAACGCCAGGCCGTCCACAGGCTGCATCACCAGGTCGGTGAAGATGATGTCGATCTCCTTGGACTGGAAGATCCGCAGTGCGCCCAGACCGTCGTCGGCCTCGTAGATCTTACGCACGCCGGCCGATTTCAGGATCGTCGTGATCACCCGACGCATGTTGGCGTTGTCGTCGATCAGCAGGATGGACAGCGCACGAAGGTCCGTTGTCTCCACAGCGCGCCTCCTTCCGCTTCCGTGAATTCGTTGTCGAGCAACTGGCTGCGACAGAATTCGAGGATTGTCCGAACTGGGTTTATGGAGAGTTTATAGTGCGACAATCTGTCTCAAAAAGTACGGTCAATTTCACATTCATAGTAAATCGCCGTGCTGCGTTGCGTGTTCGGTTTGAATACTTGTTGGACCAAAAAGAAAGCCGCCCGCCTTGCGGCGAGCGGCTTTCGTAAACCTTGAAAGGCTTGCTGGCTTAACGGCGATCGCCGGGGCGTTGGCCGGGGGCCTCGTCATCCTGAGGCAGCATGCCGCCACGGCCGACGTTGCCGAGCAGCTGCTCGAGGATGGTCATCTCGCGGCCGCGGGTCGGGGTCTCACGGCCATTGTAGGCGATGACCTTGCCGTCCTTCAGCGTGTAGGTGCTCACCGAGGCGACCTTCTCGTCGGCCGGGTTGAACTTGATCGCCACGACGTCGCGCTTGATGACGCGCGGATAGTAGAAAGCGACGCGGTCGGTGGTCTGCGAGATGTAGTACCAGGTGTTGTTGTCGAAGGTCGAAACCGCCGACGGCGAACCCAGCTTCTCCATCAAGGTGGACTTGCTGTCCTCGCCAACCTTCATGTCGGCGGGCTTGGCCTCGATGGCCTGGAACCCGGAATAGCTCGTCAGCGGCGTGCAGGCCGAAGTGGCGAGGGCCAGGGCCAGAACAGCGGCGGCGAAAACGGCGGGGCGAGACATCAAGGCTCCGAACCGGAAAAATGCAGACTTTGACCTATCGCCCGCGGGAGCTTAGTTCAATGCCCGCGTGAAAGCGGACCCCGCCTCTAGCGGGATGTCGCGGCGAAATCGAGGCGTTTCATGTTTCTGGATCGATGGCTGAAGCCCAGGCCCGCCAAGGCGGCGGGAGCCAAGCTCTATGCTTCGGCCGTGGCGCAGGCGCGTTCCGCCGCTTTCTACCGCGATTTCGGCGTCCGCGACTCGATGGAAGGCCGGTTCGAGCTGTTCAGCCTGCATGTGATCTTCCTGATCGAGCGCCTGAAAGGACAGGGCGACGCGGCGGCGGAGACCTCCCAGGCGGTGTTCGATTCTTATGTGAAGGGTCTCGACGACGCCTTCCGCGAGATCGGCGTGGCCGACACCGCGGTCGGCAAGAAGATGAAGAAGCTGGCCGGCGCCTTCTACGGCCGCCTGAAGGCTTATGACGAGGCCGTCGCCAGCCTGCCGGAGGATGCGGCGACGCGCGACTTCCTGGCCCGCACCGCGTTCGAGGAAAGAGGCGAGGGCGACGTCGCCGCCTTGACTTCCTATTTGATCAAGACGCGCGCGGCGCTGGCGGACCTGCCGCTGGACGCCCTGCTGCAAGGAGATGTGACTTGGCCGACCCTGTGACCGCGCCCTGGCCTTGCGAGATTCCGCTGTCCCAGGTGGATCGTGGCGCCGTGAAACTGCGCCTGGAGCCGAGCGAAGAGCAACGCAGCGCGATCGCCAAGCAGCTGGGAATCGTCAGCCTGGAAGCGCTTTCGGCCGAGGTGTTTCTGACGTCGTGGCTGGATGGCGCTGAGGTTTCCGGCGTCCTGCGCGCGCGCGTGGTCCAGACCTGCAGCGCCACCGCCGATGATTTCGAGACCCCGATCGACGCCCGCTTCAATCTCCGCGTCTTGCCGGCCAACAGCGAGAACGCGCCGCAGGAAGAGTTCGGCGATCTGGGCGCCGATCCCGACGGCGACGATCCGCCCGACGTGCTGGAAGGCCAGACCGTGGACGTGTCCGGCTATGTGATCGAGCATCTGGCGCTGGAACTGGATCCGTTCCCCCGCAAACCGGGCGCGGTGTTCGTCCAGCCGCCCGAGCCGGTGGAATTATCGCCTTTCGCGGCGCTGAAGGGGCTGAATTTGAAGGACGATCAGGGCTAAACGCCCCGACTCGACCGCTTGCGTGATATTCACGCGGATGTATCGTCCGCCGCCTTGAGGGGCGGCCGGGCCGCCTGCCGGAGCTCTCAGCGCCACGTGTCTCAATCCGTAGTCATCTCGATCGACGCCATGGGCGGCGATCACGGCCCGTCCATCGTCGTGCCTGGCGTCGCTCTGGCGGCCCAGGCGCTGCCGGGCGTGCGCTTCCTACTGCACGGCGAAGGGGCCGCCATCGAGGCGGAACTGGCCAAACACCCCGCCGCCAAGGCGGTCAGCGAAGTCCGCCATTGCGACAAGGCGATCGGCATGGACGAAAAGCCCGCCCAGGCCATGCGCCGGGGCAAGGGCTCGAGCATGTGGAACACCATCGAGGCGCTGCGCGAGAACGAGGCGCACGCCTGCGTCTCGGCCGGCAACACCGGCGCGCTGATGGCGATCTCCAAACTGATCCTGCGGATGGGCGCGGACCTGGAGCGTCCCGCCATCGTCGCCAACTGGCCGACCATGAAGGGCGTGACGGCGGTGTTGGACGTCGGCGCCAATGTCGAGAGCGACGCCGACCAGTTGGTCGAGTTCGCCATCATGGGCGCGGCCTTCCACCACGCGGTGCACGGCTCGCATCGGCCGACCGTGGGCCTGCTGAACGTCGGCTCCGAGGAACAGAAGGGTCACGAGGAGGTGCGCGAGGCGCACGCCATCCTGCGTGAAGCCAAGCTGGACTTCGACTATCACGGCTTCGTCGAGGGCACGGATATCGCCTATGGCACCGTCGACGTCGTCGTCACCGACGGCTTCACCGGCAATGTGGCCCTGAAGACCGCCGAGGGCTTGGCCCGATTCTTCTCGAACGAGATCAAGAGCACCCTGACCTCGACGCCGCTGGCCATGCTGGGCGCGGCGATCGCCTCGGGCGCGCTGAAGAAGATGCGCCAGCGCCTCGATCCGGGCCGGGTGAACGGAGGACCGCTGCTGGGCCTCAATGGAATCGTGGTCAAGAGCCACGGCGGCGCGGACGCGGGCGGTTTCGCCTCGGCGATCCGGGTTGCGACCAACCTCGCGCGCAGCGATTTCCGCGCCGAGATCGACAGAAATCTGAAACGCCTGACCGCCGCCGCGGCCAAGGACGAGGCCTCCGGCGAGGAGCCCAATCCCGGCGTGGATCCCCAGGGAGCGGCCGAGTGAGCGTAGTTCGTAGCGTAGTGACCGGCGTCGGCGCCTACCTGCCGCCCAAGGTCGTGACCAACGACGATCTGGCCAAGTTCGTCGACACCAGCGACGAGTGGATCGTCGAGCGCACGGGCATCCGCCAGCGCCATCAGGCCGCCGACGACCAGCCCGTCTCGGACCTCGCCTTCGAGGCCGCCAAGGAGGCGCTGGCCGCCGCCGGCAAGACCGCCGCCGATGTCGATCTGATCATCGTCGCGACCACGACCGCCGACCTGACCTTCCCGGCCGTCGCCACGATCGTCCAGCGCAAGCTGGGCGCGCCGGTCGGCATCGCCTTCGACGTCCAGGCGGTCTGCTCGGGCTTTGTGTATGCGCTCAGCGTCGCCGACGGCTTCGTGGCGCGCGGCAACGCCAAGTGCGCCCTGGTCATCGGCGCCGAGACCATGACCCGGCTGATGGACTGGAGCGACCGCGGCACCTGCGTGCTGTTCGGCGACGGCGCCGGCGCGGTCGTGCTGGAAGCTGGCGAAGGCGAGGGGACGACCGCCGATCGCGGCATGCTGGGCTTCGCCCTCCGCGCCGACGGCACCAAGCAGGACCTGCTCTATGTCGACGGCGGGCCGTCGACGACGGGCACGGTCGGCAAGCTGCGGATGCTGGGCAACCAGGTCTTCAAGCACGCCGTGGTCAACATCTCCGAAGCGATTCACGCCGCCGCCGACAAGGCCGGTGTCGACGTCGCGAATGTCGACTGGTTCATCCCCCACCAGGCCAATCAACGCATCCTCCAAGGTGTCGCTCATCGCTGCGGCATCGACGAGAACAAGGTCGTCTCGACCGTCGCGATTCACGCCAACACGTCCGCCGCCTCGATTCCGCTGGCGCTGGCTCATGCGATCAACGACGGCCGGATCAAGAAGGGCGACCTGCTGTTGCTCGAGGCCATGGGCGGCGGTTTGACCTGGGGCGCCTGCGTTCTGCGCCTTTGACGCGCATCATGGCGCGGCCTTCGCGGCTGGCATGAACTGTTGACCTTGAGCCTTTGACTTCACGCGATAATCACGGCATGAGGTCATCGGTGGGTGAGGGCGCGGTCGGTTGAGGGCGACCGCAATCAGTCCTTATCCGCCGCGAGTGCTCTATCGGAGGTGGTCTCGGGGCCGCCAGGATACGCGTGGAGGGGGTTGCATGAAGGGCTCTACTTTGACCCGGGCCGACCTATGCGAGGCGGTCCACGAGGAGGTCGGGCTGACCCGTCAGGACTGCGCCGGCCTCGTCGAACGCACCCTGGATCTGGTGGCCGAGGCCCTCGAGAAGGGCGAGACGGTCAAGCTTTCCGGTTTCGGCGTCTTCCAGGTGCGCTCCAAGCGGGCGCGGATGGGGCGCAATCCCAAGACGGGCGAGCCCGCGGAGATCGAGCCCCGGCGCGTGATCGGCTTCCGCGCTTCCCAGGTCATGAAGGCGCGAATCGACCGCGCCTTGGGCGACTAGGATTCGTGCGGTGGCGAAGGGGCCGAACGCCTTCCGCACGATCTCCGAAGCCGCCGAGGAGCTTGGCGTGCCGCAGCACGTCCTACGCTTCTGGGAGACCAAGTTCTCCTTCATTCGTCCCATGAAACGCGCCGGCGGGCGGCGCTTCTATCGCCCGCAGGACGTGGCCGTGCTCAACGGCGTCCGCACCTTGCTCCATAGCGAAGGCCTGACCATCAAGGGCGTGCAGAAGCTGCATCGCGACCATGGTCTGGCGCAGGTGATCGCGGCGGGGCTGGGCGCCAATGGCTCCGCCAAGCTGGCCGTCGATATCGACTACGGCGCTTCCGATCGGAGCAACCGAACCCTGGATGACGGGGCTCGCGAGCGTCTGGCCTTCATGTTGCTCGACCTTACCGAGGTGAAATCCCGGCTCGATGGACTGCTGTCGCGGTAGGGTCTTTTCCGGTCCCGCGATTTCGTCCGAAATGGCTGTTGCCCAACCCCTGACCGGCGCCTATAAGGGCGCCTCTTCCGCGTCGGAGCGTGGCGCAGCCTGGTAGCGCACTTGACTGGGGGTCAAGGGGTCGCAGGTTCGAATCCTGTCGCTCCGACCATTTCCTTCGGGAATTGCGGAAGCCGAAAGGGTCGCCGAAAGGCGGCCCTTTTTCATGTCCGGCGCTTTATTTCACGACCGGCTTGTCGGCCTTGCCCATCCACGAGATCAGCGGGATCACCGGCAGGATCCAGCCCATGCCCAGCGCCACGAAGTAGGCCAGGTGCACGACGCGATTCTGCGGCAGGCGGTCGTAGAGGCTGGTGAAGACCCAGATCCAGGCGAACAGCACGGCCATCACCGCGATCGAGCCGAGCAGCTTGCGCAGGCGGGCCGGAATGAGGGGAACGCTCAAGCGGGTCTCCGAATAAGGCCGAGCACGGCCAGGAACAGGACGGCGCCCACGCTCGAGACCGTCAATTCGCCGATGAGTCCGTCGACGGGAAAAGCGATGCGCGTGGCCGTGAACGCTCCGATGAACGCGCCGATCACGCCGATCAAGAGCTTGCTGAACAGCGAGTGGCGTCGATCGAGAACAAGATCGGCGATCCAGCCGGCGATGATGCCGACGATCGCGGCCGCGAAGACGCCCGTACCGCTCATCCGCTCCTCCTAGACAGCGCTTTTGCCATGATGCGCGCGCCTCGTCATGCGTAGGCTTACGGCATTGATGCGCACGCACGGGGGGCGTAGGGAAGGTTCGGCCGCATTTCGGCCCAGAAGTGACGCTTTTCCGACTCCATGACGTCTTTCCTGCGTTCCGACCGTTCGCGTCCCGTCGCGATCTGGCTCTTCATCGTGGCCGCCATGGTTTTCGCCATGGTCGTCGTCGGCGGCGCGACCCGCCTGACGGATTCGGGCCTCTCGATCACCCAATGGAAGCCGATCATGGGCGCGCTGCCGCCCCTGTCGGACCAGGCCTGGCGGGAGAGTTTCGAGCTCTACAAGCAGATCCCGCAGTACCAGCTCGTCAATCCGGACATGACGCTGGAAGGCTACAAGGGAATCTTCTGGTGGGAGTGGGCGCACCGCCTGTTGGGTCGGACCGTGGGCGCGGTTTTCGCGATTCCCTTCATCATCTTCCTGATCCGCCGGGACATTCCGCGCCGCCTGATCTGGCGATGCGCCGTGATGCTGGGCCTGGGCGGCCTGCAAGGCCTGGTCGGCTGGTGGATGGTGTCCAGCGGCCTCTCCGAGCGGGTCTCGGTCGCGCCCGAGCGGCTGATGACGCATCTGGGGCTGGCCTTGGCGTTGTTCGTGGTCTTGATCTGGACCGCCCTGGACGCCTGGAGCGGCTCGCCGCGCGTCGAGGAACGTTCGTCCTGGCGGGGGGCTGGGCGCTGGCCTTCCTGGGCGCGATCTTCTTTCAGAGCCTGCTGGGCGCCCTGGTGGCCGGCAATGACGCCGGTCTCGTCTACAACGACTGGCCGCTGATGAACGGGCGCTTCTTCCCCGCCGACTATTTCGGGGACGGCTTCTGGGGGACGTTGGCGCACAGCCATGGCGCAGTGCAATTGCATCACCGCCTGATGGCCTACGCCCTGTTCGTCGCGGGTATCGCCATCGCCGTGATCGCTCGACGCGACAGGCCCCTGGCCCCGGGCAGCAAGGCCGCCGCCGCCGCCCTCGCGGTGATCGTCGTCCTGCAGGCGGGTCTGGGCGTCTGGACGCTGATGGCGGCCGTGCCGATCAGCCTGGGCGTCCTGCACCAGGCGGGCGCGGCGGTCTTGCTGGCGGCCGCCACGGTCTTCGCCTGGCGCGTGCGGCGGCCCTGATCCGGGCGAGTCCGGATTTTCCGGACGGTCGCGAGAGGCGGCGGGAACAACTGTCACACGCCAGGCGCAAATGGGGCCGATTCCTCATGGAGCTTGGCCTTGATCCGCCCTTTCGTTGTCGCCCTGGTCGCGTCCGTCGCCGTTCCCGCCATCGCTCTGGCCCAGCTTCCCGTTTCGGCCAGCGCCAGCGACCCCTACTACAAGGCCGGCGAGGCCGCCCTGGCGCGTCAGCTGGCCGTGGTTCCCAACACCGGGCGCGCCAAGAACGTCATCCTGTTCCTGGGCGATGGCATGGGCGTTTCGACGGTGACGGCTGGCCGCATCTATGACGGCCAGTTGAAGGGTGTCGACGGGGAGTCCAATTCCCTGGCCTTCGAGAAGCTGTCCTACGCGGCGCTTTCCAAGACCTACAGCCACGACACCCAGGTCACCGACAGCGCCGCCGGCATCACGGCGATCATGACCGGCGTGAAAACCCGCAACAAGATCATCGGCCTGACCGGCGCGGCGATCGGCGAGAAGTGCGAGACCGAGAAGGGTAACGCGGTCCAGACCCTGGCCGAGCTGGCCAAGGCCAACGGCAAGGCCGCCGGCGCGGTCACCACCACCCGCGTGACCCACGCCACCCCAGCCGGCGCCTACGCCCACACCGCCTATCGCGACTGGGAGGGCGACAGCGACATGCCGGTCGAGGCGCTGCAGGCCGGCTGCAAGGACATCGCCCGGCAACTGGTGGAAGCCCCCGACGCCCTGCGCCTGGACGTCGTCATGGGCGGCGGTCGCTCGCGCTTCCTGCCCGAGGACAAGGACGGCAAGCGGGCCGACGGTCGTGATCTCACCGCCGAATGGCTGAAGGCCGAAGGGACCGGCTCGGCCTATGTCACCACCGTCGACCAGCTGAAGGCTCTCCCGGCCGACACCCAGCACGTGCTGGGCCTGTTCGCGTCCGAGCACCTGCCTTACGAGGTCGAGCGGCCGGTGCTGGAGCAGGGCGTGCCGACCCTGGCCGAGATGGCGACGACGGCCGTCGACGTGCTGTCCAAGAACCCGAACGGCTACTTCCTGCTGGTCGAGGGCGGCAAGATCGACATGGGCAGCCACCTGGGCAACGCCAAGCGTACGCTCAGCGAGACCGTGGAGTTCTCCAAGGCCATCGAGGCCGTGCTGGCCAAGGTCGACCTGAAGGACACCCTGGTGGTGGTCACGGCCGACCACAGCCATGGCCTGGTCATCTCGGGCTATGCGCCGCGCAATTCGCCGATCCTGGGCGTGTCCGGCAACGAGGGCGAGCCGGCGATCGCCGCCGATGGCAAGACCTACACGACCCTGATGTTCGCCACAGGCCCCGGCGGCCCGCTGGGCTCCGACACCCGCGCCGATCCGGCCAAGGAAGATCTCGACGACGTCGACTACCACCAGCAGGCGGTCGTGAACCTGCCCAGCGCCGCCCACGCGGGCGAGGACGTCGGCGTCTTCGCCGATGGGCCGCAGGCCTATCTGCTGCGCGGCGTGGTCGAGGAGAGCTACATCTTCCAGGTCATGCGCCACGCGTTTGGGTTTGACGGCGCCGCGCCGGCCGGGAAGAAGCGCTGAGGGTTGGCGGGAGCTTCTGACTGAGCGGCCGCGCCCCAAAATCCTCCCCCCATGGGGGAGGCGGTCCCCACGGGTCGCGCGAAGCGCGCGCCCGAGGGTAAACTCCGGACCGGAGGGGGGCGTGGCCGGCTCGGCAGGACTTCCCCCTCCGCCCGCTTCGCGGACACCTCCCCCACGGGGGGAGGATTTTACGAGCGTTCGCGGCGCTCTATGATCCGCGTAGACGGAATCGAACCAAGAGATTTCAACGACTTTTCACTTTTACACGCCGCTGGATCATCCGCGTTCAAACCCCGCTCATACTGATCTCACCCGATAGCGCGGAAGGGACGTCCGGCCGGCGATCGTGACGGCTGTCGGGGGTGGTCGAGCGGGACGCGCTCGCCGGTCTTCTTTCGGGAAGGCGTCTTCGCGGCGGATCCAGGAGCAGGCTCCCTGAAATATCGGGACGAAGCCCTGGCGGCGAAGGCATAGGCGACGCGGCAGGTCCGGGCTGAAATCGCCCGGGCGTTCCGGGACCGGGGTCGTCGCCCCGGCCCGCCCGTCGGGGGCCTCTTTCGGAAGCGGGTTAAAACCCCGCGAGTCGAGGGCTCACCGGATAACGGCCACGCGGAGCGTCTGGCTTCGTCGAAACGGTACACACACTTCAAACCTCCGGGCGTCGCCCGGGCGCTCCGCTTCCCTTTCCATCCCTTCAGCGGCATGCCGCGTGAGGATGACCAGCCGTGACCGTTCTACGCCTTCACCGTCGTCCACGGCCCCGTGATCGCCAAGGTCACGCCCGGGTTCTGCAGGTTCACGAACAGCGTGCCGCCGTCGGGCGAGAAGCAGGCGCCGGCGAACTCGGAATTGCCGGTGAAGACGTTGCGGGCCAGGGTGTAGATCTTGCCCTGGGGCGTCACGCCGCGCAGGTGGTTGCGCAGAGTGTCCGAATAGCGGTCCTCGCAGACGATCACGTGGCCCCAGGGCGCGACGACCAGGTTGTCGGCGTAGTCGAGCACGCGATCGTTCTGGCTCTCCACGAACAACTGCAGCTTGCCGGGCTGGTCCCTCTCACCGGCCTGGCCTTCCATGGCCGACGGGACATAGCGGAAGATCTGGCCCGAACCGGCCGCGCCGCCGGCGGTGCAGGCGAAATAGAGCTCGCCCTGGCCGAAGAACACGCCTTCGCCCCGGCAGAAGACCGCCGCGCCCTTCGCGTGACCGCGCCGGCGCAGGTCGTCATACGGGTTGTCGACGCCGTCCAGGTCGATCCAGCGCGCCGCCTTCCAGCCGCCGATGGGGAAGGTCTTTTCCTCCTGGTTACGGGTGTCGCCGCCTTCGGGAGCATCCGTCAGCCCCAAGGCTTGCAAACGGCCGCCCGCGGCCAGGTTGCGGCGGTCATTCGGCAGGAAACGGTAGAAGAGGCCGTCGGCGACGTCCTCGGTCAGGTAGACGACGCCCGTGCGGGGATCGATGCAGGCGGCTTCGTGCTTGAAGCGGCCCAGGCCCTTCAGGGCGACGGGCTCGACGAGGCCGACGTGGGCCGACGGCACCTCGAACACCCAGCCGTGATCCTTGCCGACCTCGAGCCCCGCCTCCAGCGTCGTCTCCTCGCAGGTCAGCCAGGAGCCCCACGGCGTGACGCCGCCGCAGCAGTTGATCAGCGTGCCGGCCAGGGAGAGGTGCTGGCGTTCGGTCTGGCCAGTCTTCAGGTTGTAGAGCTGGGTGGTCGTGCCGCCGGGCAGGGGGCGCTGGCCGTTCTGGAAGTCCCAGACCTTGGAGCGGTCGATGCGATCGATCAGGCGCTCGCTCAGGCCGAAGGCCCCGTTGTGGATGTCGCTGACCGAAAGCTCGTGGTTGCGGACCAGCAGGACCCGCTCGGCGTCGACGGCGAAACAACCCATGCCATCGGCCTTGCCGGGGACCAGCAGGCCGTCGCTCATCGTCTCGCCGGCCTGGGAGATGACCTGGTAGCGGAAGCCCGGCGGCAGGTCGATCATGCCTTTCGGATCGGGGACCAACGCGCCATAGCCTTGGACCTCGTTCAGATAGGTCTCGGCCTCGACGGCGTCTTCCTGCGCGCGAGCGGAGAAGGCGGCGAAGGCCAGGCTGGTGGCGGTTGCGCCCAGGAAGCCGCGGCGGGAGAAGGTCATGGAACGCCCCTGTTAGGATGTAACGCCGAGCGCTATGCACGCCTTTCATGACGGTTTGAGCACAAGGGTGCGGTATCATGTTACCGCATTCCTTACGGCATTGTTTTTATTCAGTTTTGTAAGTTTCTGGCGTCATGGTTGTTGACAGGCGGCGAACCCTTCCGTACATGCCGCGCCTCACACGGACGAAACCGGATTTCTCGGGGTCGGACGCCTAGAAATTACGGATCAATCCCATGCAGAAGATCACGGCTTCCTTGAAGCCAGCCGAGGTCGAGAAGAAGTGGATCGTGGTCGACGCCCAGGACGCCGTTGTCGGCCGTCTGGCTTCGTTCATCGCCATGCGTCTTCGCGGCAAGCACCGTCCTGACTACACCCCGCACGTCGACTGCGGCGACTTCGTCGTCGTGATCAACGCCGACAAGGTGAAGTTCACCGGCAAGAAGCTGGACGACAAGGTCTACTATCGTCACACCGGTCACCCGGGCGGCATCAAGGAAACCACCCCCCGCAAGGTGCTGGGCGGCAAGTTCCCGGAACGCGTCCTGGAGAAGGCTGTCGAGCGCATGCTGCCCAAGGAGAGCCCGCTGGCTCGCAAGCAGCTGACCCACCTGCTCATCTACAACAACGGTGAGCACCCGCACCAAGCGCAAAACCCCGAAGTCGTCGACTTCGCGGGCCGCAACGCCAAGAACATCCGGAGCCTCTAAGCTATGACTGACGCTCAAGGCTTTGACGCGCTGGCCAGCCTGTCCAGCAACCCGGAAGCGGCCGCTCCGGCCGAACCGAAGATCGACGCCCAAGGCCGCGCCTACGCGACCGGCAAGCGCAAGAACGCGATCGCTCGCGTCTGGATCAAGCCGGGCAAGGGCTCGATCACGATCAACGGTCGTGACCAGGAAGTCTACTTCGCCCGTCCGGTGCTGCGCATGATGATCGCCCAGCCGCTGGAAGTGACCGATCGCCTCGGTCAATTCGACGTCGTCGTGACCGTGGAAGGCTCGGGCCTGTCGGGTCAAGCCGGCGCCATCCGTCACGGCCTGTCGAAGGCTCTGACCTACTACGAGCCCGGTCTGCGCCCGGTCCTGAAGCCGCACGGCTTCCTGACCCGCGACAGCCGCGTCGTCGAGCGTAAGAAGTACGGCAAGGCCAAGGCCCGCCGCAGCTTCCAGTTCTCGAAGCGCTAAACGCGGTTCGTACGCGTTTGGAAGAGGGCGCTTCGGGTCTCCGAAGCGCCCTTTTTCTTGGTCTTTTTCCTGTTCTGTCTGGATCGGAGTCCGCCCATGGCGAGCGCCCCCAAGGTCTTCATCGACGGCGAAGCCGGCACCACCGGCCTGCAGATCCGCGAGCGCCTTCTGGCCCGCGGCGATCTCCAGCTGGTCTCGATCGATCCCGACAAGCGCAAGGACCCGGCCGCGCGCGCCGAGATGCTGAACGGCGCGGACGCGGTGATCCTGTGCCTGCCCGACGACGCGGCCAAGGAAGCCGTGTCGCTGGTGACCAATCCCGACACGGTGATCATCGACGCCTCGACGGCCTATCGCACGGCCGAGGATTGGACCTATGGCTTCGCCGAGCTCGACAAGGATCAGCGCGGCAAGATCGCCGCGTCCAAGCGGATCTCCAATCCCGGCTGCTATCCGACCGGCGCGATCGCCCTGACGCGGCCGCTGGTCAGCGCGGGCGTCCTGCCGGCCGAGCTGCCGGTCTCGTACAACGCCGTCTCGGGCTACACCGGCGGCGGCAAGGCGATGATCGCCCAGTTCGAGGACGAGAGCGCCCCGAACCATACCCGCGCGCCGTACTTCATCTACGGCCTGTCGCTGAGCCACAAGCATGTGCCGGAAATGCAGAAGCACGGCGGTCTGCTGACCCGTCCGATCTTCAGTCCGTCCGTGGGGCGGTACGCGCAGGGCATGATCGTCGAGCTGCCGCTGCACCTCTCAAGCCTGAACGGCGCGCCGTCGCTGGCCGACATCCACGCGACCCTCGACGACTATTACAAGGGCGAGGCGTTCGTCGAAGTGGCGTCGCTGGACGAGGCCAGGTCGCTGACCACGCTGGATCCGGAAGGCCTGAACGGCACCAACCGTCTAAAGCTTTTCGTGTTCGGCTCGGACGCTGGCGGCCAAGCCCGCTTGGTGGCGCTGCTCGACAACCTGGGTAAGGGCGCGTCGGGCGCGGCGGTTCAGAACCTGAACATCGCCTTGGGCTTGAAGGAAGACGCGGGCCTCTAGCCCGCGTCCGCCGCGTTCGACTTCACCAGGACGAAGCTGCCCGGCGCATCCTCAAGCGGCTTCAGCTTGCCCTTGGCCGGATCGCGAGCCGGAACCTGGCCGCCGGAGCGCGCCTTCAGCCATTCGCCCCAATAGGGCCACCAGGATCCCGCGAACTCCTTGGCGCCGGCCTGCCAGACTTCGACCGACTCGCACTTCTGCTCATTGATCCAGTGCTGGTACTTGTTGGCGCCCGGCGGATTGATCACGCCGGCGATGTGGCCCGAACCCGCCATCATGAAGGTCACCGGGCCGCCGAACAGCTTGGCGCCCCGGAAGACGCTGCGGTACGGCGCGATGTGATCCTCCTTGGAGGACTGGACGAAGATCGGGATCTTCACCTTGGAAAGGTCCAGCCGCTCGCCGCCGATCGTCAGCTCGCCCTTGGCCAGGGCGTTATCCTTGTAGAAGTTGCGCAGATAAAACAGGTGCAGCGCCTTGGGCATCCGCGTCTGGTCGGCGTTCCAGAACAGCAGGTCGAACGGCCTAGGCTCCTTGCCCATCAAATAGTTGCTGACGAAGAACGACCAGATCAGGTCGTTGCCACGCAGGGCGTTGAAGGTGTCGGCCATCGACTGGCTGGGCAGGAATCCGCCGGCCTGGTCCATCTGCTGCTCGATCGAGCGCAGCCACTCCTCGTTGGTGAACAGCAGCAGGTCACCGGCCTCGGCGAAGTCCTGCTGGGCGGCGAAGAAGGTGGCCGAGTTGATCCGGTTGTCGCCGCGCGCGGCCATGTGGGCCAGAGCGACCGAGAGCAGGGTGCCGCCGATGCAGTAGCCGACCGTGTTGACCTTATCGACGCCGCACTGGGTCATGACCTGATGGGTGGCGTCATAGACGCCCTCGATCATGTAGTCCTCGAAGGTCTTGTCGGCGAGCTCTTGGTCGGGATTGACCCAAGAGGCGACGAAGACCGTGAACCCCTGGCCGGTCAGCCAGCGGATCATCGAGTTCTCGGGGCGCAGGTCCAGGATGTAGAATTTGTTGATCCACGGCGGGAAGATCAGAAGCGGGATTTCGCAGACCGTCTCGGTCGTCGGATCGAACTGCAGGAGCTGCAAGATGTCATTCTGGTAGACGACCTTGCCTGGGGCGGTGGCGACATTCTCGCCGACCTTGAACTTGGCGAGATCCGTCTGGCTGATCGCCAATTGCCCGCCGCCGCGCTCGAGATCCGCGGCGAAGTTCTCCATCCCGCGGACGATGCTCTCGCCCTGGGTTTGAACGGCCTCGCGCAGGGCGGCCGGATTGGACATTAGGAAGTTCGACGGCGAGAAGGCGTCGGTCAGCATCTTGGTGAAGAACTCGACCCGTCGCTTGGTCGCCGGATCAACGCCGTCCACCCCCGCCACCAGGCTGTTCAGCCAGTTCGACGACAGCAGGTAGGACTGCTTCATCATGTCGAACATCGGGTTCGAGGCCCAGTCGGGGTCGTTGAATCGCTTGTCGCCGGGGGCCGGCGACACGACGGGTTGGACTTCCTCGCCGGCCGCGCGGCGGGCCGCGGACTGCCAGAGGTCCATGTAGCGGCTGAACAGATCGGCCTGGGCCCGCATCAGGCGGTCGGGCTGAGCGGCGAGGCGGGTCATCACCTCGTTCAGCGCCGGCGCGACGTGGAAGGGATCGGGCGTCAAGGCGGCTGGCCTGTCGGCCTGACGCAAGGCGGCCTCGGCGATCGCGCCTTGGGCGGTGACCGCGGCGCGCGCCAGGTTGGCCGACAGGGTCTCGACCAGCTTCACCTGCTCCGGCGACAGCAAGGTGTCGAACGCGGGGTGAGGCGGCGTAGCGCTCGCCGAGGGATTCGGCGGCTCTGTCCTGGGCGGCGGCTGGGTGGCGGTCTCGGGCGAAGACGCTGTCTTGGACTGAACCTTCGACGGACTCTTGTCGGTCTTGGGGGCGGCTTTCTTCTTGGGCTTAGGGGCGGCCTTCGCCGTGGCCATGAGGTTTCCTCCGCTTGTCCAAAGCCATTCGCGAAAAGCGACGTTGAACGCCTTCCGCTCGCCGCGATCATCGCATAAGACCAGAACCAATGAACGGCGAAACCCGCAAAATCCTGCGCTTCGGTCTTATCGTCGGCTTCGCGGCCGGCGCGAGCGCCTGCGCCAGCCCGTTCAAGACCGCGCCTGTTGATCCCAGCTCGCCTGTGGCCGCTGCCGTCGCCAGCGCCGCCAAGACCAAGGGGCCGCGTCGCAAGCTCTCCGAGATTCCGGCGATCCCCAGCGACATTCCGAGCGCCGATCAGATTCGTACGGCCGTCGCCCAACAGGAGGCCGCTGGCGCCGCCGTGACGCGCGCCACCGCGCCGTCGACCTGGGAGCTCAAGGAAACCGAGTCCTACGCCGCCAAGGCGCGCCGTGAGGCGACCCCGCCGGCCTTCGAAGCGCCGACGGACACCGACCGCGCCAACACCGAAGCCTTCGCTCGCGCAGCGCGCGGCCGAGCTAGCGCGCCTCCGTCACAGCCCCAATAGGGCGACGGAGGCATAATCTTCCTTGAACTGGCTTGGCTTGGCCCCGCTCGGGGTCTATCCATGCCCGACTTTCCGCTCCCAAAGCGCCGACGCGGCGCAACGAGCCGTCATGAGCACCGATTTTCATCGTATCCGCCGTCTTCCGCCCTACGTCTTCGAAGAGGTCAACAAGATCAAGGCGCGCCTCCGCGCCGAGGGAACGGACATCATCGACTTCGGCATGGGCAATCCCGACATGCCGACGCCGCAGCACATCGTCGATAAGCTGATCGAGACCGCCAAGGACCCCAAGGCCGGCCGCTACTCGGCCTCGAAGGGCATCCCGGGTCTGCGCAAGGCCATGGCCAACTATTATGGCCGCCGTTTCGGCGTGAAGCTGAACCCCGACACCGAGGTCATCGCGACACTTGGCTCGAAGGAAGGCTTCGCCAATCTCGCCCAGGCCCTGACGGGTCCTGGCGACGTGATCATCTGCCCGAACCCGGCCTATCCGATCCACGCCTTCGGCTTCATCATGGCCGGCGGTATCATCCGCCACGTGCCGGCGCTGTCGCCGGAGGAGTATCTCTCCAACATCAGCCGCGCGGTGAAGCACTCGGTGCCGCCGCCCAGCGTGCTGATCCTGTCCTATCCGTCGAACCCGACCGCCCAGTGGGTGGATCTCGACTTCTACAAGGACGCGATTGCGCTGGCCAAAAAGCACGATCTGCTGGTGATCAGCGACGTGGCCTATGGCGAGATCTATTTCGACAACAACCCGCCGCCCTCGGTGCTGCAGGTCGATGGCGCCAAGGACATCGCCGTCGAGGTCAACTCGCTGTCGAAGACCTACGCCATGGCCGGCTGGCGCGTGGGCATGGTGGTCGGCAACAGCCGCATCTGCGCGGCCCTGGCGCGCGTGAAGTCTTATCTCGACTACGGCGCCTATACGCCGGTCCAGGTCGCCGCCGCCACGGCGCTGAACGGCCCCCAGGACTGCGTCGACGAGATCCGCGCCATCTACAAGAGCCGCCGCGACACTCTGATCAAGTCGATGCAGGGCGCGGGCTGGGACATCCCCAACCCGCCGGCCTCGATGTTCGCCTGGGCCAAGATCCCGGAACAATATCGCGAGGCCGGCTCGATGCTGTTCTCGCGGTTGCTGATCGAGGAGGCTGGCGTCGCCGTCGCCCCCGGCATCGGCTTTGGCGAGTACGGCGAGGGCTATGTTCGCATCGGCCTGGTCGAGAACGAGCACCGCATCCGCCAGGCCGCGCGCAACGTGAAGAAATTCATCGCCAACGCCGACTCCATCCTGGCCAAGGCCCACAACAAGATGGAACAGGCCTGAGGCAGGCCTTTCCCGACGGCGTAACGAGGATTCGAAGATGACGAACAAGACCTGGCGCGTCGGTGTCGCGGGCCTGGGCACCGTGGGCGGCGGCCTTCTGCAGTTCCTGGCCGAACGTCCTGGGTTCGCGCCCGCTGGCGACAAGGCGGTCGTGACCGCGGTCTCGGCCCGGTCCAAGTCGCGCCCGCGCACGGTCGACATCTCCAACCTCGCCTGGTTCGACGATCCGGTGGCCCTGGCCGGCTCGCCGGACGTCGATCTCTTCGTCGAGCTGATCGGCGGCTCGGACGGCCCGGCCAAGGCCGCCGTCGAAACCGCCCTGAAGTCCGGCAAGCCGGTGGTCACCGCCAACAAGGCTCTGATCGCCGTGCACGGCGCGGAGCTGGCCGCTCTGGCCGAATCCCAGGGCGTGCCGCTGTTGTTCGAAGCGGCCGTCATGGGCGGCACCCCGGCCGTGAAGATGCTGCGCGAGGCGATGGTCGGCGACGACGTTGTCAGCGTGGCGGGCATCCTCAACGGCACCTGCAACTTCATCCTCTCGGAGATGGAGAAGACCGGCCGCTCGTTCGCCGACGTGCTGCGTGAAGCGCAGGGCCTGGGCTACGCCGAGGCCGATCCGACCATGGACGTCGGCGGCTTCGACGCCGGCCACAAGATCAGCATCCTGGCCGCCCTGGCCTTCGGCTGCGCCCCCAACTTCGAAGCGGCCGAGATCGAAGGCATCAGCGACGTCGACCTGCTCGACATCAAGCTGGCCAAGGACCTGGGTTATCGCATCAAGCTGATCGCCGGCGCGGCCAAGGCCGAGGACGGCGTCGCGGTTAAGGTCCATCCCTCGCTGGTGCCGCTGGATCATCCGCTGGCCCAGGCAGGCGGCGCGCTGAACGCCCTGTTCATCGAGGGCACGCGGATCGGCCGCATCTTCATCCAAGGGCCGGGCGCGGGCGCGGGGCCTACGGCGGCCGCCGTGGCCGCCGACATCGCCGACGTGATGACCCGCGCCGTGCGTCCGGTCTTCCAGGCGCCGGCCGGAGACCTCAAGCCGTTCATCGCGATCGATCCGGCCCGCGCGGTGGGCAAGGCTTATCTCAGGATCATGGTCCAGGACCAGCCCGGCGTGATCGCGGCGATCTCGGAAACCCTGGCTGAATGCGGCGTCTCGATCGACAGCTTCCTGCAAAAGCCCATCGAAGGCGCGGGCGGCGTGCCGATCGTGCTCGTTACCCATGCGACCCCGGAATCGAAGCTTCTGGATGCGATTAGCCGCATCGAAAAGCTGCAGACCGTGCTAGAGCGTCCCCGCCTTCTGCGCGTCGCGCGCATCTAAAGACCTGGGAATCCAGGCGCCGAGGGCGACATTGGGAACTAGGCCTCCGGCTGCGGGGGCTAGGAGAAACGGATGAGTTCGAACACCCTGGACCGCTCGCTGGTCCTGGACGCCGTTCGCGTGACCGAGGCCGCCGCCATCGCCTCCTGGACGATGCTTGGGCGTGGCGACGAGATGGCCGCCGACCAGGCCGCCGTCGACGCCATGCGCAACGCGCTCAACGAGCTGAACATCGACGGCGAGATCGTTATTGGCGAGGGCGAGCGTGACGAAGCGCCGATGCTCTACATTGGCGAGAAGGTCGGGACGGGGAAGGGGCCTCGGATCGACATCGCGCTGGACCCGCTGGAAGGCACGACCCTGGCCGCCAAGGCCCAGCCCAATGCGTTGACGGTGATGGCCTGGGCGCCGAAGGGCACGCTGCTGAACGCGCCCGACACTTATATGGACAAGATCGCGTGCGGCCCCGGCCTGCCGCCGGGCGTCATCGATCTGGACCGTACGCCGGCCGAGAACGTCAAGGCGCTGGCCGAGGCCAAGGGCGTCCCGGCGACCGAGATCACGGTCTGCGTGCTGGACCGTCCCCGCCACGCCGAGATCATCGCGGGTCTTCGATCAGTCGGCGCGCGCGTCCACCTGATCACTGACGGTGACGTCGCGGGCGTGATCAACACCACCGATCCTTCGACCGGCATCGACCTCTATCTCGGCTCGGGCGGCGCGCCTGAGGGCGTTCTGGCCTGCGCGGCTCTAAAGTGCGTCGGCGGCCAGTTCCAGGGTCGCCTGCTGTTTCGCAGCGCCGACGAGCGCGCCCGGGCGGCGCGTTGGGGCGTGACCGACCTCGACAAGAAGTACGATCTGCATGAGATCGTCCGCGATGAGGCGATCTTCGCCGCCACGGGCGTGACGCGCGGTGGGCTTGTGGATGGCGTCGTGTTTCGTGACGGCTGCGTCCACACCCACACCCTGGTGATGAACTCCTCGACGGGCACCGTCCGCGAGGTCCGCATGAAGCGGAAGGTTTGAAACCTTCCTGTCACGGTCGTCCGCTAGAGGCGGCCGCTCTGCTCTGGTTTAGAGGTTGCCCATGACTACCTTTGTCGACTTGGCCGCATGGCTCGCGGCGGAGCCGGCGGACGCCGCCCTGAAGGACGTCGTCCAGAGCGTCGCCGCGACCTGCGCTCAGATCAGCGGCGTCGTGGCGTCGGGCGCTCTGTCCGGCAGCCTTGGCGCTGCGGGCAGCACGAACGTTCAGGACGAGGAGCAGAAGAAGCTCGACGTCATCACCAACGACCTGCTCAGCGACGCCCTGAAGGCCTGCGGTCCGGTCGCGGGCCTAGCCTCGGAAGAGTTGGAGGAGGTCGAGCCGACCGGCCGCGTGGGCGGTTATCTGGTCACGTTCGATCCGCTGGACGGCTCAAGCAACATCGACGTGAATGTCTCGGTCGGCACGATCTTCTCGGTGCTGCCGGCGCCGACCGACCACGTTCCCGCCGAAGCCGATTTCCTGCAGCCTGGCCGCAACCAGGTCGCCGCCGGCTATGCCGTCTACGGCCCCCAGACGATGCTGGTCCTGACGCTTTCCGGCGGGGTCAACGCCTTCACGCTGAGCGCCGACGGCCAGTGGCTGCTGACCCATCCCGACCTGAGCATCAAGCCCGACACCGCCGAGTTCGCGATCAACATGTCGAACCAGCGCCATTGGGCCGACCCCGTGCGGCGCTACATCGACGGCTGCCTGCAGGGCAAGGAAGGCCCCCGGGCCAAGAACTTCAACATGCGCTGGATCGCCTCGATGGTGGCCGACGTCCATCGCATCATGATGCGCGGCGGGATCTTCATGTACCCGTGGGACGCTCGCGAGCCCGGCAAGCCTGGCAAGCTGCGCCTGATGTACGAGGCCAACCCGATGGGCCTCGTGGTCGAGCGGGCCGGCGGCAGGGCGACGGACGGCGCCGAGCGCATCCTCGACATCCAGCCCACCAAGCTGCACCAGCGCGTTCCCGTGGTCCTGGGCTCGGCCAACGAGGTCGAGGTCGTGCGCTCGGAGATGCAGCGCGGCTGACCTGCGTCCGGGACTGTCATAGCGGTGTCGCATGGAGCGAATCCGCATGACCGGATACTCTGACGCCATGGCCGCAGACGGTGTCTCCAATATCGCTCCTAGCGCCTTTCTCGGCGTCGAACACTCGCTTAGCGGCCGCGCGTGGCGCGAGCGGGCGGCTGATCCCTTGGTTGTGCGGGATATTCAGCAGCGCCACGGCTTGATTGAGCCTCTGGCGCGGGCGCTGGCGGCGCGGGGCGTGTCGCTCGAGCAGTCCGAACACTATCTGCGTCCGACCCTGAGGGCGCTGTTTCCAGATCCGTCCAGCTTCACCGACATGGATCGCGCCGCCGAGATCCTGATCGACGCTCTGGCGCAGGGGAGACCGACCATGGTCTTCGCCGACTATGACGTCGACGGCGCCACTAGCGCCGCCCAACTGGTGCGGTGGTTCCGCTACATGGGCGTCGAACTGCCGATCTACATTCCCGATCGGCTGACTGAGGGCTACGGGCCCAGCCCCGCGGCCTTCCGCAAGATCCGTGAGAGCGGGGCGGAGCTGGTCGTGACCTTGGATTGCGGCGCGGCCGCCTATGACGCCATCGCCAGCGCCGCGGAAATCGGCCTCGAGGTCGTGGTCATCGACCATCACCTGATGCGCGAGGACCCTCCCGCCGCCGCCGCTGTGGTCAATCCCAACCGCCCGGGCTGCCAGAGCGGGCAGGGGGTCTTGGCCGCGGCCGGCGTGACCTTCGTGCTGCTGGCGGCCCTCAATCGCGAGGCGCGCAAACGGGGTCTCTTCACCGAGGACCGGCCGCAGCCTGATCCGCGTCAGTGGCTCGACCTTGTCGCCTTGGGCGAGGTCTGTGACGTGACCCAGCTGGTCGGCTTCAACCGGGCGCTGACCGCCCTGGGCCTGCGGACCATGGGCGCCTGGGCTAATCCGGGCCTGAAGGCGCTGTTCGAGGTGGGGAAGGGCTCGGGGCCGCCGTCGGTGTTCCACGCCGGCTTCATCCTTGGGCCTCGCATCAATGCGGGTGGCCGAATCGGCCGTTCGGACCTCGGCGCGCGACTTCTGTCCACGGACGATCCGCTGGAGGCCCGCGCCTTGGCGGAGGAACTGGACGGCCTCAACACCGAGCGTAAGGCGGTTGAGGCGGCCGTGGTCGAGGAAGCCGCGGCCATGCTGGAACGTGGCAACCTCAATCCCGACGCGCCCGTGATCGTGGTCGCGGGCGAGGATTGGCACCCGGGCGTGATCGGCATCGTCGCCGGCCGCCTGCGCGAGCGCTATCGCAAGCCTGTCGTCGTCATCGGAATCGACCGCGCGGCGAATGTCGGCAAGGGCTCCGGGCGTTCTCAGCCCGGCGTGAACCTCGGGCGAGCGATCCAGGGGGCGTTCGAGGCGGGGCTTCTGATGGCCGGCGGCGGTCACGCCATGGCCGCGGGCCTGTCGATTCGTCCTGAAGCGATTCCCGAGTTCCGCGCCTTCCTCGAGCAACACTTGGCCGGCGAGATGGAGGCGGTGGGCGCGGAGGCGGTCGAGATCGACGTCCTGCTGCAACCGCGCGCCGCCAGTCGCGCCCTGCACGACGACTTTCAGCGCCTTGCGCCCTTTGGGCCGGGCAATCCCGAGCCGATGTTCGCCATGACCCAGGTGCGACCCGACCGCGTCACGGCCTTGAAGGGCGGGCATGTGCGGCTCGACCTCGTCGGCCCGACCGGCGATCGGATCAAGGCTGTCAGCTGGCGCAGCGCCGAGACTCCGCTGGGGCGGAGGCTGCTCGCCGGAGGCGGCGCGCTCGACGTGGCTGGTCGACTCAAGCCTGACGACTACATGGGCCGCAACGGCGTGCAGTTCGAAATCGAGGACGCTCACGACCCACGGGCGCGTTACGCCTAGCCGCGCCATCAGCGGCCGAGCGCGGACGATCCATATCCGTTGCGGCGGAGGATGTGGGCGGACCGAAAAAATGATTTTCACCGGGTTGCGCGGCCCAAAAGGCGCGGCTATACACCCGCTTCCTCGCGGGGCCGTGGTCCCTTCGTCTATCGGTTAGGACGCCAGATTTTCAATCTGGAGAGAGGGGTTCGACTCCCCTAGGGACTGCCACCCGCGAGGCCATATTACGACGATGTTCCGCCGATGGCGGCGACGTGGTCCCTTCGTCTATCGGTTAGGACGCCAGATTTTCAATCTGGAGAGAGGGGTTCGACTCCCCTAGGGACTGCCATCTTCGGCTGTATTTCAGAGTGTTTCCGGATTGTGTCTGCGGCGAAATGTCGCGGATGACGCTTGCGTGGCCGTTTGACGTGATTTCGTCATTGACGGTTCTCCTTACGCGAGAACACTGTTCTCGTGTGCTCGCTCCGATGGGCTGATCAGGCGAGCCAGAGGGGTGGGATGTCTGGTTACAATTTTGAGGACGCTGCGGCGCACGAAGAGTTCGTACGCATCAGTGGTAGGGTGAAGTGGTTCGACGCCGGTAAAGGCTATGGGTTCATCATACCCGATGATCCCGGCCAGACTGGGCTGAAGGACGTGCTTCTGCATGTGACCTCATTGCGCAATTGCGGTCGCGAAACCGCCATGGAAGGCGCTGTGATCGTCTGTGACGTGGTCCGAAGGCCGAAGGGCTGGCAGGTCAGCGAGGTCGTCAATCTCGACGAAAGCTCCGCGCCGGCGCCGATCGAACGGCAGAGGCGGACCTTCGCGGATGGCCCGCCTCGTCGGGATGGCCTTCGTGGCGACAGCCATGGCCGAAACACGCTGGTTCCCGAGGGGCCGGCCGAGCGCGCCAAGGTGAAATGGTTCAACCGCACCAAAGGCTATGGCTTTGTGGTTCGCGACGCCGAGCCTGGCGACATCTTCGTCCATATCGAAACGCTCCGGCGCGGCGGTCTTGAAGACCTTCAACCCGGCGACGATGTGCTGGTCCGGTTCGCCCGAGGGCCGAAGGGCTTGGTGGTCGCCGAGATTACGGCGGGCGACGCCTGACTTCCGTCTCTTTGTTCCGGAAGCTAATCTTCGCGTGATTGGCTTTCGGACGAGGTGACGCGTGACGGATCGCACTATCGACAGGCGCGCGATAATCGCCCTGGCAGGCGGTGTATGGGCGCTTGGCGCGGGCGTATCGTCGGCGGCCGAAGCGCGGCTTGAGGCGGTTGAGGTCATCACCAGCCGAGGGCGCGCTCGGTTTCAGGTGGAGATCGCGGTCACTCAGGCCGAGCAGGCGAAGGGGCTGATGTTCCGCAAGTCGCTCGCGCCCGATCGGGGCATGCTCTTCACCTACAAGCGACCGCAGCCGGCCGCCTACTGGATGAAGAACACGCTGATCCCGCTGGACATCATCTACATCCAGCCGGATGGGCGGATTCTCTCGATCGTTCGGAACGCGCGCCCACACGATGAGACGCCGCTGCCGTCCGGCGGCCTTGTCCTCGGCGTCCTCGAAATCGCTGGCGGACGCGCCGCGCAGCTCGGGATTCTGCCGGGCGATCGGGTGTTACACAGGATCTTCCCGAAAGGATGACGCTCGGGTCCGTTGATCCGCGCGTCGAACCCCTGTAGAGCAGCCGCCTGCCGATGTTTCGGAGCGTAGCGCAGCCTGGTAGCGCATCTGTTTTGGGAGCAGAGGGTCGCAGGTTCAAATCCTGCCGCTCCGACCATCGGTAAGGTACTTTGGGAGAGGTCCATGCTGGCCCGCATCTATCGCCCCGCCAAGAACGCCATGCAGTCCGGCAAGGCCAAGACCAAGGACTGGGTGCTGGAGTTCGAGCCGGCCTCGGCCCGTAAGCCCGATCCGCTGATGGGCTGGACGCAGTCCAGCGACATGAATGGCCAGATCCGCCTGACGTTCGACACGCGCGACGAAGCCGTGGCCTACGCCCAGCGCCACGAGATCGCATTCCAGTTGTTCGAGCCCAAGACCCCCAAGCGGATCATCAAGGCTTACGCCGACAACTTCGCGGCCAACCGCAAGCAGCCCTGGACCCACTAGGGTCCGCCAGGCTGGGCCGGCGAGCGCGCGCCCTTAGCTCAGTTGGATAGAGCATTCGCCTTCTAAGCGAACGGTCGCAGGTTCGAATCCTGCAGGGCGCGCCACCGGCCTTTGGGGATAAAAGTCTTTTTAATACAAGGGCTTGTAAGTTTCCGCCGTTTGTGCGATTTGGCCTCAGCTTTGCTAAGTATCTGTAGTTGCTAGATTAAAGTGGTTCGAATCCTTCATGGTGAAATGCCGCCGAAGGCTTTGCGATGCGGTATCTTAATACCGGTCGGCGCGAACGGCTTGCCATTTTGTGACTCCGGGTTCGCTTCAACAGGCTATGGGCAGCAAGGCAGTGATCGTGTGCCAAGACGCGCTAGCGTGCCAGCTCCCCCTAAGAGAAAGGGGTGTCGCGTCTAACGCTTGCGTCGACGCGGTAAAGGTTCGAGCTTGATGATAAAAGAATAAGCGTCATCATCGGTCCAGTAGAATTCATCAGGGCCTAAGAACGCCTTCTTCCAGACGTGTTCTTCGTGATTTCGCCGCCAACGGGAAAGCGCAAAAAGACTTTTGAAGCCCATTCGAGCTGAGAGCGAAGTCAACGTGATGCCGGGCTCGGAATACCAATCTTCAATCATCGCAAAGCGAGCACGGTTCAAGAGGCCCGAATAGCTCGTCGCTTCACTCATCAAGTTTCGATGAAGTGTGCGCCGATTGATGGACAGTCGTTCCGCAACCTCTTGTTCGGTGCAGAATCCTGACGGTAATAGCTCGACGATCAGCGCATATACCTTGGCGCTGAGGCTTTCTTGGGCATGGCTGCTCGAGCTCTTTCCAGTTTTGAGACCCATGACTTCGGCCCGCCAAAACGTCTCAATAGGTCATGCCGAACGTCTCAAATCGTCAAGTGTGAAGGCCGGTGCGCAATCGCTCGCTGCCTCTTCCTCCCCTGGCTTCGCGTTTCTCCAGCATGGTTGCCGTGGTGCTCGGGCTCTTGGCTCACGATCTGGAGGGGGCCAGGGTCGGTAAGATCCTCAGCGCGGTGCTGCCGAGATCTGACTCTAAGGGGACCTTGGGAACGGCAGGTTCGTGGTGGGCAGGGAGATCGGTAGCGATGACCCTGCTGCGGATGCCACGGAAACATGGCAGGCTCGTGCGTTCCTTATATGGACTCATTGGCGACATGAGAATCGATCCGACTTATGGTGCGCTAACGTCGCGCCTGTGGGTCGTGTGTGGACGACGTCGCATCGAGATTTACGAAGACCGATGGATTCAAAAGCGCGCTTTCTCGGAGGCTCCAACCTGACGAGGACGGGTTTGATCGCTCCTGCCGTCGCGCCGCAGCCGGCGTCGTCGGTCGTGCAAGTAGGAACCGCCGTGCTGCAGAGCCTGCGGTCGGCCAAACCCATGGGGACCGACGGGCGGGGCCTGGTGATGTCTCCACCTGCGAAGATCGGGCCTGAAGGGCTGGAGGTTGAGGACCAGCTGGATCTGCAGGAACTGCGCTCGACGTTGTTGTTCTGGGATCGCATCGACTACCCCAGCAACAATGCCTTCCCGGGCCAAACGGGACCCGAGGAAGACTTTCTGATCGCCGAGGGGGTCATGTCGCGGTCGGGGATTGTGGTGGCTGGCCAGAGCGATGCGGGCCTCACGCAGCGTCATGCGCACCTGTTGGCCTATCGGCTGCACGAGGAACAGGAACCTGGTCGGTGGACGCTCGGCCACAGTGCCGATGCCCTCGGCTTCCCCCCTGACGAGATGGCCGAGGGACGCGGGCTCCTCTTGAAGCTCTACCAAGCCGTGCCGATCCCGGATCGAGACATGCCGCTTGAGGCTGTGCTGGATTTCAAGCATCGTCGGCGCGACGAACTCATCGCCCTGCGCACTCATTTCGAACGCGTCTATCAGGCGATCCTCGGCGCGCCGGATCGATCGCTCGCCGAGCTGACGGAATGGGCCGCGCTCGACAAGGCCATCGCCGACCACGTCAAGGTCGCGATCGAGACCAAGAGCCCCTTCAAGCTCGCCAATCTGCAGATGCGGTTCAAGTTTGGCGACGTCGCGATCGGTTATGCGGCCGCCGATATGGCGCTAAGGGCGCATCTTCCCCTGGCGAGCGCAGTTATCACCGGCGGTTTGGCCGCTGCCGCGTCGAGCTTCGGGTCCCTGGGCGTCGGTTTGGGCCTGAAAGAGGCCAAGGCCTCCAACTCGCCCTTCGAGTACATCACCTCGATCCATCGCGACATGCTATGATCGAGCCGTCTATCGGGCGACTGGCAAGCTTGCGCTGCTGGCGGAAGTAAAGGCGTCAATCCAGGCGCTGACCATGGCCGAGAAGGGCGCCTGCGGCTGCGCCATTGCCCTGATTTGAGCCAGAATGCGCCGAACGATTGCTCTGAGCCGTTGGACGGCGCGGTCTCGAACCACGGCGTTTTGCCCGGCCAGAACCAGACCCTCAAGCTCGTCGGCGGTGAGGGAAAGCTCCTCGATCGTTCCGCCCAGAAATTCCAGTTGGCGCAGAACCTTCGTGCGCTCCTGCACCAGACCGAGACGATTTAGGCCAAAGGTCTGGATCGACACCGCGCCGCGTGGACTGACATTGGCCGCTCGAGCCGCTGCCTCGACCACGGGCAACTGATCAACCGTCGGCGGGATGTGAGGCGCCGCGCCAGCCTGGCCGAGCGGATAGATCACGCCCAATGGATCGGCGCGGTCGATATGAAAAACAATATGATCTGCGGGGGTGTCGACACAGGGGTCGAGGAGCAAAGCCAACTCGGCGGTCAGGAGCGCCTCGGCCTGCGCGGTTGGAGGCTCGGCCGTCACCCTGGGCCCGGTGATGGGAAAGCTGCTTTCCTTGCCGGTTTTGACGTAGGCCGCCGGTCTCTGCTTCTGCTCTTTGAGCAGCTCGGTCAGGCTGGCCAACTGCGTCGGCGTCCAGTGCCAGCGCTTGCGATTGCAGTCGATGCAGCTGGGGAGAAGATTGCTCCAGGCTGCCGCCAGCCACCAATAGCCGTCATGCGTTCCTTTCGGGTCGGCGTTCTTGGGGCGGAAGTGCTCGATGTCGACGGGTCCAACCATGTCATAACGAGCCTCGCAATAGGCGCACTTGCCGTGGAACAGCGCCTCCAGCGTGTAGCGAACATCGTCGCCCTTGTAGGCCGTGAACGTGAACTCGTCGCGCGGCGGATGGGCGGCGAAGTGAGCGCGCGCCCGCTTGAGTTCGTTGGGACCTTTGCGGTTGGCGCCCGTGAGACTTGCCGGCGGCGTCGCCGTTTTGCGATCGACCTTACGCACTAGAGCGCCTTCAAGGCATCGACGATGGCTCTGCGGGTCTCTTCCCGCAAAGCCATGAGTCCGCCGCCCGGCCGCCTGAGGCGCTCGCGCAGATACTGCTCAACCGCTTCCTGGACGAGGCGCTGAACTTCGGTCGATCCGATCGGTAGGCTCACGGCGACGTCCTTGCCGATCTGGTCGCGGACCTTTTGCAGGCGTGCATCATCGCCTGGCTCAAGACGTCGGGCCTGCTCTCGCGCAAGAAGATCGCCTACGCCGGCCAAACCGGTCTCGATCGTGTCGGCGTCGGTCGTGAACAGCTGGAAAAGATCGGACGTCAGAAGCTGCTCGACCGTAAGCGCGCCGATTGGCGGCAGATCCTCGAGCTGATCGACAAAGGTTGGCGGCTCGTCGGGCGCGCAGAAGGCCTTGGCGGCTCGAAGCAGCACCTTGACCTCGCCGCCGTCCATCCCGCGAAGGCAGAGCGGATCGTGGGTCGTGACGATGAAGGTGACGTTGGGCAGGGCGTCGCGCAGGCCCTGCATGATCTTCAGCTTCCAGCGCGGATGTAGATGCGCTTCGATCTCGTCCACCAGCACGACCGCACGGCTTTTGGCCAAGGTGGCGCTGAAACGGTTTTGGCGAGCGACCAAATTGCGCATGACATCGCAGGCCATGCCCAGCACCGCGCGGAAGCCTGATGACACTGTCGCCAGCGGCGTGCGCGTGAAGATTGGCGTCTGGCCTGGCCGCTCGACCTTGATGACGAGCACGCAACGCTTGGTCTTCTCATCGACCTTGATGGTGTCGAAGGCCTGTCCGATGCCAAGGATGTAGCGAAGCGCTCGGATCACTTCCTCAAATAGCGGAGTCTCGCGGATTTCCGCGAGCCACTCCTCGGGATTGACCAACACGTAGTCGGGCTCGAACAGCGACCGGATCACACCCGATGCGCTTGCCTCATCGTGGCCCAGGAACATGCGATAGGCGCCGTAGGCGAACACCGGGATGCGCGGCTCAACGTTCGCCAGCGTAAAACTCGATTGAAAACCGTTGTTGTCGAACGCGAGCTTGGTTTGCAGGCCGTCGTCATAGTCGACCGTCACTGATCCTGGGCGGGGGCGGCTTTGCCCTTCGGCGCCCATGAGCATTGGATCCAGCATGAAGCCTGAGGCGAGCGGCGCCTCGTCGGCTCTGACCTCTTCGTCGCTGATCGCCAGCGCTGCGGCCTCAAGGATTGAGCTCTTCCCCGCAGCGTTCTCGCCAAGAATGATCAGACACGGCGCGAGCGGCTCGCCCTCGCTCGATATTCGGCCAGAGGTCTCGGGAAGCTCCAGCGTCAACTCCTCGATCGCCTTGAAGTTTCGCAACGCCACGCGGACCGGTCGCGCCGTGCCGGCCGGCGCCAGCGACGGCCGCAGTTTGGCGCGCCGGATCTGCTCGGGATCGCGGGCAAGCTCGTCACGAGCATTCTGCAAGCGTTGCTGGAAATCCCGCCGTTTCGCCCTGTCGCGGAAATAAGCGGCTATCCGCTGGCGCGACAGCACCTGACGATCGCCACCGCCGTGCCCAAGGATGCGCGCCAGTTGATAGAGGTGAAGAAACCAGCCGCCGCCGAAATCCAGGCCCGCAAAGTCCATGATCTTGTCGAAGTCGGGCCTCTGCCGAGCCAGAAGCAGCCGGCGGAAATAGTCGTCCAGGGCGCGGCGGCGGGCCTCGACCAAGGGGGGGCGATTGAGGTTGAAATGTCTGACCGTCGCCTCGCCTCGTTGATCGGTCGGCATCAAAATGCCGTCCGGCAGAGGTGCGAAGTGCTTGCGTAGATCCTCGCGCCCTGCGGGGGCGACGAACACCGGGCTCTCAGCGATCTCACCTCGCCAGTCGCCCGCTGGCCTTTCGACGTAGAGGCGGATCGCATCCTCGGTCGGAAGCGGCGTGCGTTTGCGGTTGACTGGAAAGAGCGAGGGTTCGGTGGGTCGGCAGCCTTCGCAGATGGGATAGATGTTGCGCCAGGCGTTGGTTAGCCAAGTGTAGTAGAGGTGCGAGCGATACTCGTCTTGACCAGGGGCCTGGCCACTCGGACCGGCCTCCTCGGTCGGGCGAAACCGATAAGGCCATGTTGTGGTCTGGGTCTCGCAAAAGGCGCAACGGTTGCGAAAGAGTCGACCAAGAGCCTCTCCAAGCTCCGGCCCATCTACCGCCAGGCCCTCGAAGCGTACTCGCGTTTGGGCGATGGTCTCTCTATTGCCCGTAAACAGCTCGAGCAGCGCGCTGCGCGCCGGCGCCGACCGCTCGTCGGACAGGCAGGCTGGAGCAGGTTCGTCGGTGCGATCGACGCTTAGCATTTGAGGGGAAGTCTCCTAGCGCCGGCGTCGAGCGCAGGCGGCCCACTCTGCGAACGCAGCTTAGCAATAACGACCTAGGGGAGACTGGTAAAATCGCTTTCCGCTTAAAGCGAGCTCGCGCAGGCGCAAATTCTGCTTGGCCTGGCAGGCAATCGGGTCAGCGGCGGCACCATGGCGGCGGCCACACTCCCTATCACGCTCTCCCAGGCCAAGGTGAAGGTTACGCTTGCGTTGCGCGTCACGGTTGCTGCAACTGGCGCGATGCTTCTGCCCGATATCGATTTCACCGCCATTCGTCTCCACCGTGGGACCCAAGCCGACGCCTTCGAGGAACTTTGCTGCCAGCTGGCCGGCGACGAGATCCTTAGCCCCGCACGGACCGGCTTCGACCGAAAAGGTCGTGGCGGCGACGGTGGCGTGGAGTGCTTCGCGACCTTGTCGGACGGGACCGAGGTTGGGTGGCAGGTAAAGTATTACTGGGACATGGCGAGCGCCATCAAATCGCTCGACGAGTCTCTCACCAAGGCGCTGGCCAAGCACCCGGCCATGGTCCGGTTCATCGCTTGTTTTCCGATCGATCTGGCGGACTCCCGAAAGACGGATGTGGTCACCGCCCTGGACCGTTGGACGACATGGAAGGCCGACCGCATCGGCAAGGCCCTGGCCTCAGGACGTACGATCCAGATTGACCGCTGGGACGCCTTTGAACTGAAGAGGCGCCTGACCGCGTCCGATCCCAAGGCCTCGGGCAGGGTGGCCTACTGGTTCGATCAGACGCTGTTGACCAACGACTGGTTTCGGAAGGTTTTTGAGCGGACGCGGGCGGGTCTTGGCCGACGCTACAGCCCCGAAAGCCATATCGATCTGCCCATTCGTCGCGTGATCCAAGCGACCACGTTGGATCCCAGGCTGTTTGCGGACCTGGCCGCATTCAGCCAGGCCATCGCGCAAAAACTGGCGCTGACCGACCGGGGAAACGGCGCGGCTGCAAGCGCTTGCGACAGTGCGGCCAGGGCGCTGGCGCAAGCTGCTGAAGCGCCGAGCGAGCCGATCGCGGTGGCGACGCTGCGCAAGGTGGTTGAAGCCGCTCGAACCGCCGTTCTGCCTTGGTACAGCGGGTTGCGCGACCTGACGCTCCCCGGACAGTCAGACCCCAAGTTGACCGCGGTGTCCAACCTGTCGTCGGTCCTCAACGAGGTTGCGCGCGAGCTCGCCGCCGCGCACTGGGACCATACCCAGACCCGAGCTCTACTGGTCGTCGGTGCCGCTGGCTCGGGCAAATCGCACCTGTTGGCGGATGTTTGCGACCTTGCGATCGACAACCTCGCCCCGGCGGTCATGGTGCTCGGCGGCAAGCTGCCCGACGCCGAGCCCTGGGCCGAGATCCTGAAGGATCTGGACCTGCCGCGAGGTCTCCAGGTCCAGGCCTTCCTTGGCGCGCTCAACGCCGCCGGCCAGGCTGCTGGCGTCCGCGCGCTGCTGGCCATCGACGCGATCAACGAAAAGAACGGCCAATCGATCTGGCCCGAGCGCTTGGCCGGATTGGTGCACGATGTCGGTCACTTCGAATGGATCAGCCTCGTCCTGTCGTGCCGATCGACTTACGAGCGCCTCGTCATCCCTGACGAGCTGGACGAGACCAAACTGCCGCGGATCGAACACGAAGGCTTCACGATCCGGCAGGCGCGGCAATATCTCAAGAAGCGCGGGATCAGCCTGGCCGAGGAGCCAAACCCGGTCGAGGAGTTCGAGACGCCTCTCTTCCTGCGGATTTGCTGCGATGCTCTAGAGCTGGGAGGGCAGGCACTACTGACCGCGGGGCTTGGCGGGGTCACCGCGATCTTCAAGCTTTACAACGATGCCGTGGTCAGGCGCGTCAACAGTCAGATCGGCTCGACGCCGAGCCGCAAGTTTGTCGAACGTGCGATTTCCGCCATCGCTCAGGAAATGGCCGACACTGGCCGCGAAGAGGTGCCGTTGAGCCGGGCCTACGATCTGGTGGCGGTGTTCTTTCCCCCCACAGTCGCCGCTGACCACGACCTCATTTTCCAACTCCAGAACGAAGGTTTGCTCGCGGCTGAACCGGCTTGGGCAGACGGCGCGGAGGAGGAGCTTCGGTTCACCTTCCAGCGCATGGGCGACCACGCCATCGTGACGAGTCTTTTGGATCGCAGCGTCGTGGGCGGCGATGTGATGGCTGCCTTTGCCAGCACGACAGCGCTGCGTCGTGCGATCGACGATCCGTCATCGGCCATCGTCCCGGGCTTGCTCGAAGCCCTCGCGGTGCAACTCCCCGAGCGCTTCGGCGTCGAGCTCAATGACGTTCCGGATCTGCCTGACCCTTGGGCCGTGCGTCAGGCCTTCGAAGAGAGCCTGCTGACGCGCGACGCCCAGTGCCTCACGGACCGAACCTGGGAGCTCATTGACCAACTCGGCGGCTCGGAGTTGCGATTTGAAGTCCTTGTTGCGTTCTCGACCGATCCGGGGCGGAGTCACAACGCCGCGTTCCTCGACAGCGAGCTGCGCGCGCTGTCCATGCCCCAGAGAGACGCCATCTGGTCGACGCATCTGGCCGGCGATGGCAAGCAGACCGCGCGCCTGATCGATTGGGTACGGGAAGCCCATCAGGAGGCGATCCATCCCGAGCGCGCGGAATTGGCGGGAATTCAGCTGTGCTGGTTCCTCACCACCTCGGACCGTTCAGTCCGCGACGCCGCCACCAAATCGCTGGTCGCGCTACTCGCCGAACGCCCAAGCCTGGCGCGCACCCTATGGTCCCGTTTCAAGGACTTGGACGACGCCTATGTCACCGAGCGCGTGGTCGCGGCGGTCTATGGCGCGGCGATGCAGGGGCGTTGGACGGCCGAGGACCTTTTCGCCGTCGTGCGGGACCTCTATATCGACCTCTTTGTCAGCGCGGCTTTCCCCGCCAATATTCTGACGCGCGACCACGCTCGAGGCCTTGTCCGATACGCGGAGGCGTATGGCGCGCTGCCGGAGGGTTTTGACCGGCACCTTGCCGAGCCTCCTTACGGCGGACCTTGGCCGATCGAGTACGTCACCGAAGCCACGATCGAGGCGTATCAGCGGACCTATAATGACGGCTACCGATCGCGCGACGAGATCGCCAGCTCGTGCGTCTACGATGGCGATTTTGCGCGCTATCAGCTCGACTACGCCGTCGACGACTGGAGCGTGGCGACCAAATGGTCGGGCCCGATCCCCACCGCCGCAAAGGTCGCACAAAAGTGGTTCGAACGCTTCTCGGCGACGGCGACGCCAGAAATGCTGGCCGCGCACGTAGCGCTCGTGGCGGCGATCAACGGCGCGTTGGACCTCGACTATGGTCAAAAGCAATCTGTGGCCAAGGCGGCCAAGGCGACCTTTCGGGCCGCGGTCGGCGAGCAGACCTATGCGGAGTGGCGCGCCGAGGCTGAGAATTGGCGCAGCGAAGGCATGTACCAGCCGCCGCCCAACCGGCGCGATGGTCCGGCGCAGTTCAACCTGGCCTGGGCGCGGCGCTGGGTTTGCAAGCGTGCTCACGACCTAGGCTGGTCCGAAACCTTACATGGCGTCTTCGACCGCTCGGTGCGGGGGGACCGCCATGCCCATCGTGTGGAGCGAATTGGCAAAAAATATCAATGGATCGCGCTCTATGAGCTTTGCGCGCGCATGGCCGACAACCTCCAGCCCCTGCCTGGGCGGGACGATCCTGGAGAAATTGCGCGTCTCCGAAACATTGATCCGTCCTTGCTGGTGACGGCGACCGAGGATGACGGATGGCGTCGCTTCGAGGAGCCCAGCTTCTGGACCCCGCCGGCGCCGGTGCTGGATCCGATACCGGTGGACCAAGCGCTCGACTGGTTGGATTCCGATCAGGACATCTTCGACGGCATCGAAAATATCGACGTCACCGATCCGGAGGGCGGGCGACGCTGGCTGGTTCTCAAGGGTTTTGAGACCTGGAGGGGCGGACACAAGGGCCTGGAGCGTGAGACCTGGCGCCGGATCAACTGTCTGGTCGTTCGCCAGGCGAACCTCGCCAAGATAAAGGCGCTGCTGGAAGACGTCCATTTCCAGGGCAACGACGACATGCCCTCGGCTCGCAGCGGCGGGTATCGCTCCTACCTTGGCGAGCATCCTTGGTCCTGGCGCGCCGATCCGAAGGACAATGCTGAATGGATCAAAGCTTGGCGTCCTTACGGAATCGATCTGGCGAAGAAGCCCGTGTCAGTGCGGCCAACGACAGCTGAATACATAGCCGAAGCCGGCGGCTACGACGCCTCCATCGATCAGAACATCAACCTCAACCTCCCCGCTGGCTGGTTGATGGACGGCTTGGGGCTAAAGCTCTCCGACGGCGTAACGATCAAATATGTCGATCGAGACGGCGCTGTCCGTTTCATGGATCCCTCCGTCGCGATGACTGGGCGGAGCGCCGCGTTGATCGATCGCGAAACTTTTCTAGCTTTCCTGAAGCGCGAGAAGCTGGTGGCCGTTTGGGCAGTCTCAGGTGAGAAGAATGTCTACGGCGACGGCGTGGGCGGTGGTTTCGGGGGGCGCTGGACCTTCACACGCATCTTCCATTCCGCGGGAGATGTCCTGACCGCCTTGGATCGGTATCAAACCTTCGAGCCGCCCGACGCCGAGCAACTCCACGCTCTGCGCAGCGCGTATGATCCCGAGACTCCGAGCGATGATGAGGACTGACCGGGCCTGTCGCTGAACGAGGAGGCGCTATTGGGCGAAGCGGAAGCCAGGCGGCTCGCGCACAGGTTCCGACGCGCCATCGAAGATGGCGCGCCGCTCAAGCGCGACATTATCTTCGAGCGCTTTCCGTACGGCAGTTGCGGGGACGCGGCGTTGCTGCTCGGGCGCTTCCTCCGCGAGCAGGGGGCCGTCGATGTTCGCTATGTCCTGGGAACCCGAAAGCTCGGCGACAGCTGGTCGTCGCATGCTTGGCTCAACGTCGATGGCCTGACGGTCGATATTACGGCCGACCAGTTCGAAGACATGGAGGAGGCGGTCATCGTCGCAGTGGCGTCGCCATGGCACGAGCGCATCTTTGAGCTCGATGAGGACGAGCAGCCGGGAGACTATCGGGCGTACGACGACCATACGGTGTCGCGCCTGAACGGCCTTTATGCTCGTCTCCTCCGCGCCATGATTGTCGAGCCGCCCCCGCCGACGCACCGGCAGGCGTAATCTCGCGCTTGCTGCATGGCTCAGCTTTGATCACAGTTTCGCATGGCTTCCTTGCGCCCCTCGGTTTTTAATTCGCGCGAACGCTCAGACGGCGGACCCTTCCTGCTCATCGAGCCGGTTGAGCAGGAAGAAGGCTTCAGCATCGATGTGGCGTTTACCGATACCCCCGCCGACCAGCGACAGGGCGAATTCCCGGTCGCGAGATTACTCAACGTCTCACCCGACCTGCTACGTATCTGGCCGCTGAACGTCCGGCAGGGCCGCTCAGACTACCTGACGCCCAAATACGGCAGCCTCGAAAGCATTGTCGTCGCCGCCAAGGTCGATAGGCCTTGGTCGCGTCCCGAGACCGTCGACGACGTCATCGAACTTCTGGAAGGGCTCCCCGACGGGTTCGCGAAAGACTTTCGGTTCGGTCTTGGCCTTCTCTGGGAGTATCGCTCGATCTGCGAGGGGATCGCCGAACAGAAGCTTGCCTCGATGCTTATTGTGCATGGCGGCGACGAGGTGACGCTGACGCCGCCAACCTTCGTGCTGGGCGTCAGGCGATTCCATGAGCTGCGTAGGCAGATCAACCGGATCAGCGCCCGGCATCAGCGCGACGCCAGGCAAGACAAGGCCCATCTCGCCTATCAAGAGCTGCTCCACGCAGCCGACCCTGCCCAATTTCCACGGCGCGCCGTGGCGCTTCGCCCCGACACCCTGTCGGAAGCGACCCGAGGAGGCCGCGACACCATGGTGCTGTCGCGGCGGGACAGGAGCGCGGCCGTCAGACTCGTGCGCTCCAACATTGAGGCCTTGGCCGAGTCGGAAACAAGCGCCTTGCTATCGCTCAAAAGCGAGATTGAGCAGGTGACGCTAAAACAGCTCATCGATCTGCTGGCAGGCATGTTGGAGAAGAATCTGTCCGAAGCCCGTTGGCAGTCATTCCTCGAGCAGAACCCGTTCATTCTGAGTCTGGCTTTCCCGGCGCCCGTACTTGTCGTCCAGGAGAGGGCTTATGTCGGTGGGAAGCGCCTGAATGATCGTGGCGGACGCATAGCCGATTTTCTCTGCGCGTCTGCGTCAACCGGCAATCTCGCCGTTGTGGAGATCAAGAAACCGAACTCCGATCTTGTCGCCAACAGCGCGTATCGCGGCGACGACGTGTTTGGCGCCGCTAGCGAGCTAAGCGCGGCGATCGCGCAAGCGCTCGATCAACGACTGCAGCTCCAGTTAACATGGCCTGCCCTGAAGGAAGCCGCAGAGCGCGCCGATATCCACGGTTTTGCGATCCGCTGCATCCTCATCATCGGCAGAACACCAGAAGGGCGTGGCCAACGTCGATCGTTCGAACTCTATCGCCAAGCGATGAGCGAAGTGACCATCGTGACCTTTGATGAGTTGCTCTCGCGACTTCGAGAGATCTACGGAGCGCTCGCCGAGAACAAATGATGTTCCATGCGAGAATGATCTTCATTTATGGGTGCCACTACATGAACAGGCGATAGGGATAGACGTTTCTGGGCAGGTCAGGAACATTGGCGATGGTCCTGGCCAGTCTCTGCGAGTAGCGAATACTCACAGGGACAGGATCGTAGAGCGCATCGTTGTTCCAATCCATCTTTGTCAGAGCCAGGGCCTCGTGCGCAATCAATTCGAGGGGGCCGCTCCCGGCATGACGGACTAACTGAAGCGGTTTGGGGATGCTCTTCTTGCCTTGGTAGTAGTCACCGCTTGTCGACACGAGCGGGGCATTCCCCGCAACCCAGACCAGCGCCGAATTGCCCGACCGCACGACCATCGTCCCGCGCGGCACGGGGTAGCCTGATGGCCGGCTTCGGGGGGTCTGCCGGTCAGTTGGGATCAGCCAAACGCCCCGCCAGCACGAGGCGGCACCGACCTCGATGCACTCCACCTCGGGCACCCCGGCCAGAGCGTCGAACGCGCCTTCGATTTCGCTATCTTTGAAGGCGGTCGTCTTGTGAATGACCATGCGTCTTGGAAGCTGACCCCCATTGCGGCCTTGGTAGAGCGACAAGCTCCGCGCGAGCACGGCGCGCATGTCGTCGCGGCTGAGGTATGGATTTCTTCGAGCTTCTTGGAGGTCGGTGACAGGATCGCGCGCCTCGAAAGCCACGAACTGCATGCCGCCGCCATCCATGTCGAAGACCTGCGAGCAGCAGGTTACGTAGTGGGCGTCCTTCTGATCGCCCCGCAGGGCGTAGGCCAGGCCGATATAGGCGGTATCGGCCGGAACGCCTTGAAGCGGCGCGAGCTTCCAGGGCGTACCGCCCGCCTTGACGTAGAGCGCCGTCGCCAGTCTCCAGGCCAGCGAAGCCTTGTGCTTGAAGGTGAAGGCGCGATCATTCAGCACCTGGGTTGGAATGCCGTATTTGGCACCCAGGGCCTTCAGCGCATCGTGCCCGTCGAACAGCGGCGCGCGGGTGGCCAAGCTCCAGCTTTCGGGAAGGTGGACGAGCACCACATCGAACTGGTCGCGGACGAGGTTCAGCCTCTGAAGCGCGCTGTCCATGGCCTGCAGGAGCCGAGCCGTCGCGGGGCCGTCGCCGGGGAGTTGTTCCAGATAGTCGGGCCACTTGACGTGCGCCTCGGCCGGCGCCGACTTGAGGCCTGCCCGGAAAACGGCCTCGAAGCCGGGGTAGGCCGGGACGTATTCGGCCCGATCGGTTGGAGTCTGCGGGGCGATCAGCAGCCGCATCAGCTCGCCGCGCTGTCTGAATGTGCTGTTTGGCCCGACCGTCGCTATGCGCAGGCTGGGGGTGTAGCCGCCGAACGAGCCCTGAGAAAAAGGACCAAAATCGAGCAGGCCCCGTAGGGGGTGGACATGGGTATGGTCTTCGGAAGGAGAAAACGCGAGCCGAGGCTCATCCAGTAGCGTGAAGGGCGCAAGCTTCGTTGTCTTGGCAGGAGCGTTCATCACTTCCTCCTGTCGAAATAGGTGTGATGATGCCCTGGACGGCTCCAGCCCGTTTTGGGGGCGATCTGAAATACCCCGTCCAGGCCGGCGCCCTCCTCGATGTCAAATGCCCTAACAGGCTGGTCCCACGGCGGGACCAGAAGGTTCGCCCAAGCGTCGATGATCCCCGCCCAATGCTTGTTGTAGCGCGTCGCCCATCGTTCGCGCCGCCAATCACCGGCCGGATCACCCCGATAATGCGGTCGCGAACCGAGAGGATCGGCCTCGCCGCCTCTAGACTCCGAATGGCCGTCCTCAGGCGTTTCTGGCCTGGGGATGTCGACGAAGGTGTAGGGCTCAAAGCCGCACCACCAACGATCATCCATGGGCTCCAGCTTCAGGAACACACCTTCCTGAAAGGGAAATCCAAGGCCCGGAACCGTACCTGTCAGAGGCGCGCCATAGGCCTCGCGAAGCTTCGCCAGAGTCTGGGCGTTTCGGCGGGTTCGCTCTGCGTCATCGCCTTCTCGTGGTCCGGCGACGACCAGGGAATGACCAGAACGCTTAAGGCGGGGGATGAGGGGGCGGCGCCGCGCCAAGCCCCTGACCAGGGTGTCGTAGAGCAGGCCTTTGGCCCAACTATCTTGGATCGGGTCGAGTTCGATCTCGCCGGCCAGCTGCGCGCCGAGCGGGGCGAGGGCTTCCAGGATTTCCTGGTCGCGGCCGAACACGGCCAGTTCCTTACCATTCGCAGCCGCCGTGGCTCTGCACTTGGCCGCCCGAAGCATTTCCCTGACGTCGGGCGACGTGGTGGGCGTGGCGAGCCTGATGCGTCGCGCAAATCGGGGCATGTCCTCGACGAGAAGCGCCGAATATCGGAGGACGGGCAACGTCCGCGCTTCGGCGGTTGGCAAGGCGACGGGCGCCAAGCGGGGCGTCGGGCGCGCGGCCATTACCTGTTCGAGCAACGGCTCTGGAAGGTCAGTCGTGCGAAGGACGTCAGCGGCTAGTTCATCGAAGGTCGAACATTCGACGATTGCCACATCGACGCCGCGTTCCTTGGCCCGAACCAGGAACGCCGTTACTGCTGGCAGTAAACGCGATGGCGAGCCTGTGAGCCAATAGAGGCCATTGGGGAAGGGCGCTGCGCCGTCGAGAACTTCGTTCAGCGCCTCCATGACCGAAGCGTCGCGGCCGCTGTAGCCAACGAAGATCATCCCAAACCGCTTGCCAGCCTCGACCAGCACGTGCCGCATGCGGGCGTCCTGCACCTCTAGCTCGGCACCGGTGTTTTTGATCGAGGTCGACTGGTAATCACCGTGAAGCTTTGCGATCAGCGGCCAGTCGGATTCCTCAAGGCACCGCTGCGCGCGGTCGGCCGAGTCGATGGCCGCGACGTTGGGTTGGACCTGATCCTTGTGGGGCAGGGCGTTGCTCGCCGAGAGGGCGGCGTTTTCGACAAGCGGATCAAAGTTGGTCGTGAAAACGCAGTCGACCTTGCGCGCCGCGATCAGGCTGCCGAGCACCTTGTGTCCAAAGCAGGGAACGCCCTTGGCGATGGCGTCGGCGATATATTGGCGACGATGCTTAGGGTTGGGGTAGACTGCCTCGAAAGCCGCGGCGTACTCGGTGGGATCTCCGTCGGGAGGTAGTAGGGCCGTGCGCCGAAAATAACCGTCGATGCGCTCTATCCAGATCGGGTCGGCCGTATCGATTTCCCGCTGGGCGAGCTTGTTCTCACGGCAAAAGATCTGAGCCTTGAAGTCACGGATCATGGCGTAGCCGGTCGGAATACCGGACGCGGCCGATGCTCCAGCGCCGAGGAACCAGGCCAAGAGATTGGGCCTGAGGGCAAAGGCGGTCGCAAATTGCGCGGCCGATAGAGTCTGAACGGAACTGATGATCCGAGTCCTCCAACAGCTTGGTTGTATTCATACTTAAGGTTGCCAAGGGTGCTGTAAAGTCCGCCTGGCTCGGAGTTACTAGGAATCACAGTCACAGCGCCGAGTAGTGGGACTGGCGCGGGACGGGCGAAGCGGCATGAACTGGCGTGCAATAGTGGGATACCCACAACCGACGTTTCCGTGCGCCGCTTCGGTGTATGTCGCACCCCCTGGAGTGAGGCTAACGGCAGCTTCTGGCGCAAGCACAGCGGGTGCTTGATAGCACGTCGAGACGCTGGAATGTCAGCTTTCAATCTAAAAGATTCGACAATGTCGAATAACGCTGTCATAGAAGCGGGACAGGAGGCTCCCGATGAGCGATGGTCCGCACCGAACCCTGCCGATGAAGCCGCGCTGGAAGCAGGTCGCTCAGCGCGCCTTCGGCGTTACCTACTCCCTTGATCAGGTCTCAGAGACTTATGCGCCGGCCCTGGCTGGTGACTGGATCTCGGAGGTCCGCGGTCCCTTCGTGAAGGCCATTCAGTCGGCGGTCGTGGAGGGGGATCAAGGCCAGCTGTTCTCCAACCAGGCTCTTGAAGATGTACAATCGCTGCGATCCGATTGCCGCTCGCCGCTAGAAGCCTCCTTGGTCGATGAAACTTGCGAGGCCCTAGCCGAAGGTTTTCGCGGCCAAGCCGCCTTCGAGCAGGCCGTTGAGAACGCGCTGAACGAACGCCTTCTCAGAAACATCCGACAGGTCGAAGAGCATATTCATCGCGAACGTTCCGCCGGGCGAGCGCGCAGCACCCGGCAAAGACTGGAGCAAGCGATCTCGGGTGCCGGCCTGAAAAAGCTGGCCAAGGATGTCGTCAGCGGCGCGCCGCCGAGCCGCCGCCGCGCGCCCAAGCAGGACGGCCTCGAACAGGGACCCAGCCTATGAAACCCCTGGCCTTCTCCGCCGCCGCCGAGACCGCCATCCTTGTCGACGCCTTGGAAGAGGGGCGGTCGCCCCGCGATGGCGCGCTAACTGCGGTTATCGGCCGAAATCTGAAACTGTCGATTGCCGGTTTGAAGAGCTACTTCTACGCGGACTGGCAGCCGGTGCTAGTGGATCTTCTGGTCGTCGCGGCGGCGGCGGAATATTGCGACGTCGTCGCCCATCGGCCCGCCTGGGGGTGGGCCCGGGCTTTCGATGTTCGAGTGGCGGTTCACGATCCCGCGCGATGGAATGCGCCCATTGTTCGAGAGGCGCTGCAGGACGCACTCGGATTCTTGACCGGCGACAAATGGGCTTTCAGCTTCGCCGCGCGCGTTGAACCTGTCCCACAGGTTCGCCAAATGCTCGACCTAGGCCATCCGGCCAAAACGATCATTCCCTACAGCAATGGCCTGGACTCCCTGGCGGTCGCGGCGTTGACCAGCGAAGCCCGACCTAGTGACCTTGTGAGGGTCCGGCTGGGCGCCGCCTTCGCTGACCAGAAGTCGCACAACAAACGGAGACAAGCCTTCGCATCCGTGCCCTACGAGGTGCGGGTGGCCAAGGGGCGGCGCAAGGAGTCCTCGGCGCGATCGCGTGGCTTCAAGTTCGCGGTGATCACAGGAATCGCCGCTGTCCTCGCGAAGGCCGACAAAATTGTCGTCACCGAAAGCGGGCAAGGTGCCTTAGGGCCGGTTCTAACCGTGAGCGGGCAGGCCTACCCCGACTATCGGGTCCATCCAGCGTTCACCATGCGCGTGGAGCGCCTGTTCGCCACTCTCCTGGGCCACAGCGCGCACTACGACTTTCCCCGGCTATGGAGCACCAAGGGCGAGACGATCGCCGAGGCGGCGCGTGCGACGCCCCAGCCCTGGGCGGAGACACGCTCTTGCTGGCAGCAGTCGCGCCAAGTCGGGATGGGCGGCAAGCAGCGCCAGTGCGGCGTCTGCGCTGCTTGCATGCTGCGTCGCATGAGCTTGCATGCGGCGGGCGTGGTCGAACCAGCCGACGCCTATGTCTGGGAAAATCTTGGCGCCAGCGACTTTCGGTCAGGGGCCGCACCGGGATTTAAGCTGGTCACGCCGGCGCTGGAGCAGTACGCGATCGCGGGTGTTCTCCACCTGGATCACCTTGCGGCCTTACCCGACTCCCCGCTGCACCGACGACTGATCCGGCGGTCCGCCCGCGAAGTCGCCGATGCGCTCGGAGAGACCCTTCAAGACACTGAGATGAAGTTGCTTAGCATGCTGGAACGCCACCGGAACGAATGGCGAAATTTCCTGACCCAATTGGGTCCCGACTCCTTCGTGACCAAGCTTTCCTCCGTCGTACCATGAGCGTGGGATCTGATCTGATTGGCGCCGTCGAACTGGGCGAGCGCCTGCGCCTGGCGCGCGAAGCCAGCAAGACGACTCAGGCGGCGGCGGCCACCGCGCTGGAGGTGGCGCGCACTACCCTCGTTGCAATGGAACAGGGGCAGAGGCGCCCAAAGATTGACGAGTTACAACGCCTGGCGGCGCTCTACGGTGTATCGCTCAATGGCTTGCTGCGCCGCGAAGCTGTCCAGATCGATCTGCGCCCGCGTTTCCGCAGAGCAGGAGAGCAAGATACGCAGGTTGAAGCGGCGGCAGGTCTGCTGACCAGTCTGGTGCAGGCCGAGGTCGAGCTGGAAAATCTGCTGGGAGTGCAAAGATCCCGCAACGATCCGCCCGAAAGACCCTTGCTGCCCGGTGATGTCGTCCGTCAGGCCGAGCAAGACGCCTTCGAACTCCGCCAATGGCTGGGGCTAGGCTTAGCTCCAGTTCATGACATGGTCGCCCTGCTTGAGCTGCAACTGGGCGCGCGGGTCTTTGTTCGCCCCTTGCCGGCCAAGATTTCGGGCCTCTACGCTTTCGACGAGGCCTCTGGTGCCTGCATCCTGCTCAACGCTTCGCATCGCCGCGACCGTCGAGCGCAGACCGCCGCTCATGAGCTTGGACACTTCATTTCAACCCGCCGGGCACCTGATGCACTGCACGATGGTTCACCGGAATCCAGCCGGGAAGAGCGCTACGCCAACGCCTTTGGCCGCGCCTTCATGACGCCGGCTCGCGCTGTCGCGGCCAGGTTCCAGGACATCACGGCCGGCGCCAAGACCTTGACCCGCCGGCACGTCATCTTGCTGGCCCACACCTTTGGCGTCTCGCGCGAAGCTCTTGTCCGACGTCTGGAAGAACTCCATCTTGCTAAGGTTGGGACGTGGGACTGGTTCGTGGAAAACGGGAATATCACCGACGAGCAGGCTCGCGCCGTACTCGGTGATGCGCCGCTCGAGGACCCGGATCGTCTCAACGCCAATCGCCTGGTTTCCATTCGCCTCAACGCGCTGGCCAGCGAAGCGTGGCGGCGCGGTCTGCTGAGTGAGGGCCAGATTGCCCGGCTGCTGCAGTTGGATCGGGCTGAGGTGCGCGAACTGATCGATGAATATGAAGCGGTTCAGGGTTTGGACAGCGCCCCTGCGAGGCGCCTTGTCTGACGCCACAGCTTATATCGCCGACGCCAGCGTATGGATCAACCTCGCCGCCACGGGCCGCGCTGCCGAGCATCTGCGGGCGATCGGCAAGCCGATGTTGATCACCGAAACGGCGCTTGGCGAGCTAGATCGTGGCCGCCCCAAAGGTCGCCAGGCCGCCGATGAGGTCCAGGGATTGATCCACATCGGCCTTGTGGAGGTGGTCCAGGTCCCAGCCTCGCAGGAGGACTTGTTCTTCAGCTTGGTGGCCGGCTCGGCCCAGCAGACCCTCGACGACGGTGAGGCGGCGACTCTGGCGTTCGCGAATGCCGGGCTGGCCGACGCGATCATTGACGAGCAGAAGGCGACGGACCTAGCCGCGCTGCGCTTTCCCGATCTCAGGCTCTCGACTACAACGGATTTATTGCTCTCCGTCACGATGGTCGAAATCCTCGGGCTCCCGGCTGTGGCAGATTCACTTCTGCGAGCACTCCAACTCGCCAGGATGCGAGTGCCTAGATCGCGGATGGACGAGGTCGTCGCGCTGATCGGTCTAGACAATGCTCGCAAATGCCCGAGCCTGCCTGCTGCGGTACGTGGCGTCGCCGGAGCGGTGCTGGCCTAGATATCTGCGGGTGCGCGTCTCCCGACGCACCTCCCATCAGGGCGCATGTGGGGCCGTGCCTGACCGTCGAAGTCGGTGGTTGAAGGTCTAGAAGCTGGAGCGCTACCAAGTTCCGCTTTTGGCGCTTTATGCAATCAAACAGACGCGGTAGCATCCAGTCAGGCGGCACCCTGAGGCGCAAAGTGACCCGCCCGCCGCTTCTCTCGGCAGCAAATCCACTGATCTCGCAAAAGGGCCGTGATTTCGCGAAGCATCTCGATCATACGGCTTGAGCATTGCCCAACGAGTGGTCGAAATTGAAACTACGCCGGCATGAGCGACCCAACTAGCAAGCTTTCCTGGGACGACCTTCGGGTCGTCCAAGCCGTCGCTCGGACAGGCGCGCTGGCGGCGGCAGCCCAGACGCTGGGCATTAACGTCACGACGATCACGCGCCGGCTCGCCAAGGTCGAGGAGGTGCTAGGAGTCGCGCTCTTCGACCGCCGCCGGGCTGGCTATGTCGCCACAGCGCAGGGCGGGGAGGTGGTGGCCCTTGCCGAGCGCGTGGAACTGGATGTGATCGGCGTCGCCCGGCGGGTCTCAGGCCATGCGCATGGGCACGCCGGAGAACTGCGCATCACGACCAGCGACTCGCTTCTGCTCTACTTCCTCACGCCGATGATCGCGTCGTTCAAGGCATGCAATCCAGCGGTTCGAGTCGAAGTCACCGTCGGCAACGGCGCGTTGAACCTGGCTCGCGGCGAGGCTGACATCGCCATCCGCGCAACCGAGAAACCGCCGGAGAATCTGTTCGGGCGGAAGGTCTCTATGATCGCCTGGGCTCCTTACCGCGCCTGGTCGGACAAGGTCGCCGACAGTCACGCTGGACCTGACCGACAATGGGTGTCCTACGGCGGCAGACTTTCAGGCTTGAAGGCCGCCGATTTTGTGGCGGCGCGCGTGCCACCAGACGCCATCGGCTACCGTACAGACTCGGTGGCCGGCGCCGCGGCGGCCATCGCAGCGGGTATGGGCGTAGGGTACCTGCCTTGCATGCTGGGGGACCTATCACCCGACCTGCAACGGATCGGGCCTATCGAACCTGCGCTCAGTGACGACCTTTGGCTGCTGACCCACCCCGATATCCGCCGGTCGGGTCGCGTCTACGCGTTCATGACCCATTGCTCCGAAGCCATCGCCCATAGCCGCGAGCTCGTCGAGGGACGGCTCGGCGCCACCTCCGTACACGGCGCCGCACCGGACCATCTCTGGCGCTCGGTCAGGTTTCCGGGAGTATCGCGGTAAAGGTGATCTCGATGATCTGTGCGGGAAAGGCCAGGCGCGACACGCCGATCAGGTTGCTGGCCACCTTGGGGCGCGCAACGTCGTAGGCTTCGCCTCGAACCCTTGACGCGACGGCGAAAGCCGCATCGACGTCCAGCACGAAGAGGGTTTCTTCGACGACGTTGTCAAGGCTGGCCCCGAACTGCCCCAGAACCTTGGCCGCGTTGGCGTAGGTGGCGCGCATCTGCGCCTCCATCGCCGAAAAGTCGGAGGGGCGACCGTTCCTGTCCAGCGAGGCTGGCGCGATCAGATTCCCCTGGTCGTCGTGGCTCAGTTGGCCCGACACGCGGATCGTGTTCCCCACCTTGATCGCCTGGGCGTAGCCGTAGGCGTCCTCCCACGGAACGCCGAGATAGGCGGCTTGCTTCTCGATGGCTGTGCTTGGCGTCGTCATGTTGCGTCTCCTGCATGGCCGGCCCTTGTGGGCTCGGCGTCGACGGAGTGATCGCAGCAATCGAGGGCGCGGTTCAAACAGCGTTCTTGCCGAACCAATCACGCGAAAATGCCGTGACCCAGGAGCCCGCAGGGGCATGTTCAGAGGCTCGGGAAGGGCTGCAGCTGAATGTCCTATAGCCGCAGGGCCCCCAAGTTCCGCTTCTGGCGCGACCACGCCGAAGAAGCAGACGCCGCGACCGACTGCGGAGGGTGAGGCGAGCGAACTGACTCGGCTGGTGTCTCGCTTCCGCGTCGCCGGTAAAGCGACCGCCGCGGTCAATCGGCCCGGAGCTCAAACCGCGACAGTCAGTCGCAACCGCGACGTCCATTTATCACGCTGCGTTTAACCTGCGGCGAATGCCGGGCGCGTAGGGTTAAGACCGCGGCTGGGCGCCCCTGCGCTGAGGCCGGACAAGACACGGGCTAGCCAAATGATGGGTTTCTCGCGGCAGTATCGATCGGAGCCTGGTCGTATCGTCGAGGCCTTGGACAAGGCGCTGGCGATTATCGAGTTCGATCCTAAGGGAACCATCCTGGCCGCAAACGCCGTGTTCTGCCGGCTCATGGGCTATGAGCCTGCCGAGATCGTCGGCAAGCACCACAGCCTCTTTGTTGATCCCGAATTCGCCCGATCTCAGGCCTACAGAGACTTTTGGCTAAAACTTGGTCGTGGCGAGTTCGACAGCCAGGAATATTTGCGCCTCGGCAATCACGGCAAACAGGTCTGGATCCAGGCCTCCTACAATCCGGTCCGCAACGCCCGTGGTCAGGTGACAAGTATTGTCAAGGTGGCGACGGACACCACGGCGGCGCACCTGAAGCACGCGGCTTTCGAGGCCAAGATCGACGCGATTTCCCGCGTACAGGGCGTGATTGAATTCACGCCCGACGGCGAGATCAAGGACGCCAACGACAATTTCCTCGCACTCGTCGGTTACAAACTCTCCGACATCAAAGGCAAACATCACCGGTTGTTCGTTGACGACGCCTATGCTCAATCCGCCGCCTATCGCGAGCTCTGGGCAAAGCTGAATGCGGGTGAGTTCGTCTCCGGCGAGTTCAAGCGCCTGAGCCGCTCGGGACAGCCGGTCTGGATTCAGGCTTCTTACAACCCGATCTTCGACCTGAAGGGGAATGTCACCTCGGTCGTCAAGTTCGCCACGGACGTGACCGGTCGTGTTCGCGCTGTGTCCGAGGTGGCCGATGGGCTGGCGCAGCTCGCGGACAACAATCTCGTTCACCGGCTCACCCGGCCATTTGATCTCGCTTTCGAGGCGCTTCGAACTGACTACAACACCTCCCTGGACGGGCTGCAGGCCACCATGTCGCGGGTGGTCGCGGGGGCGAAGACGATCAACGTGGGCAATCAGGAGATCGCAGCCTCAACGGATGGGCTGTCGCGCCGAATTGAGCAGCAGGCGGCCAGTCTTGAGGAAACCGCCGCGGCGCTCGATCAAATCACCGCCACGGTGAAACAGACGGCCGAAGGCGCTTTCCAGGCGGCGGTCGCAGCGTCCGGCGCGCGAACAGGGACAGCGCTTTCAAGCACCGTCTTGCAAAGCGCCGCCGCCGTGATGAACGAGATCAGCGACAGCTCGAAGAAGATCACCCTGATCATCGGGGTCATGGACGAGATCGCGTTTCAGACCAACCTCCTCGCGCTGAACGCCGGCGTCGAAGCCGCTCGCGCCGGAGAGTCCGGCCGGGGCTTCGCCGTCGTGGCGCAGGAGGTGCGGGCTCTGGCCCAGCGCTCGGCGGTCGCCGCCCGCGAAATCAAGACCTTGATCGCCTCGAGTTCGGAGGAGGTGAAGCGGGGAGTTGAGCTGGTCGGCGAAACGGTCAGCGCCCTGGGCGGCGTCACGGAGAAGGTGGACCTTATCGATTCCCTGCTCTCGCAGATGGCGGTGGCCGCGCGCGAGCAGGCGACAGGCCTCGGCGAGGTCAATATCGCGGTGAACCACATGGACCAGATGACTCAACAGAACGCCGCCATGATCGAGCAGGCGACAAGCGCGGCTTCTCGGCTCAGGGCCGAGGCGGCCGAGTTGGCGGCGCTGATGGATCAGTTCCGTATCGGCCAGAGCGAACTGGCGCGGCTTGAAGGCGCAGGCGCTCCGCTTCGGCTCGCCGCTTCCGGCCGTTGAGCCGAGTCTTGGACAGGATCAGACAATGACGGCTCCATCTGAAGCCCAGAGACTGCAGCGCCTGCACGCCCTGGGCATACTCGACACGCCGGGCGACGACCTGTTTCGCGGCCTGGCGGAACAAGCCCTCGGCGTGGTTCCGGGAACCACCATCGCCGCCGTCAGTCTCGTGGACGCCGAGCGGCAATGGTTCAAGACGATTATCGGTCTGGGCGCCAAGGAGACATCGAGAGCCGTGTCCTTCTGTTCGCACACGATCGAAACCGAAGACTGCATGGTGGTGGAGGACGCGACGAAGGACGAGCGGTTCGCCAACAATCCCCTGGTGACCTCGGCTCCGGCCATCCGATTCTATGCGGGGATCAGGCTGGCGGGCGGCGTCGGGGCGCTTTGCGTCATTGGAACAAGCCCGCGGCGCATCAGGCCGGGCGAGATCGAAAAGTTGAGCAAGATCGCTCAATATGTCGACATCCAGCTTCTGTCCCATGGAGTCCTGGCTAACGTCATGGAACCCAAAGCATAAGCCATATAGGCGACGCCGAGTTTGCGACGCGCGCGCACAGCCGGGAGCTATGCCGGCCCGCCGAAGTTACCGGCTCGCTGAAGCCTTAATTCAACGGCTGCACAGCGTCGATCCCGGCCCTATGCCGGGTGCGCTGAATGTCCGGTTGCCGGAGATGCACCAACGTCAGCAACTGGCGCGACGCGGCCAAAGAGGCGCGCCCCGGCAATGGCCTGCGGTCATGCTTTCGACGCCGACCCAGCCCGCAATGTTTCGGGATGGCGGACGATTTGCTATGGAGGCGGTGTGCATGGAGGTCGTCATTGGCGAACAACTGGCCGCACGGCGAGCAGCCGCTCTCGCGCGGTGAGAAGCTGGTCATGGGCGCGGTGGGCGTCGCGTTGATCGGCGCTCTCGTCAGCGTCGTGCTGCTGGTCGTGCTGAGGCTTCTCGGGCCTGTGTCCTGGCCTGTTGGCTTGTCGGCGTGCGCGCTCGGCTTGGTAGTTGGAGCGCTGTGGGTTCGGCCTTGGGAGATCGAGGCGCCAAGCCGGCGACGCTGAAAGAAAGCGGGCCGGCCGCCGAGAGCCATCAGCGCCAGCCGGCCCAAGGCCCCACGGTGGGTGGTGGGGCGGGGACCTCAGTCCGGCGGCTTGGAACGGGTGATAATCCAGAGCCATCCGCATTGTGCACGCGTCGATTGCGCCAGGCGAGCGGGCGCGTCAGGATCGCCTCGTGATCGAGGGGGCATCATGGGTTTCTCGTTCAAGCGCCAGGTCCTGATTATGGCCGTGACGGCGCTACTTTCCGGAAGCGTTGCGGCATTGGACTATCGCGACGACCTAGACGCCGTTCCTTATCAGGTCCGCTTCGGCAGATTGCGCTAGCCACTCAGTCTTTGCTGCTGGCGCAAGAGGTGGAGAGCGAACGACTGATTGGGCCGAGCTATGATTTGGACCGCTTGACCGAGGATCTGCAATTCGTCGAGCGTGCTCTTGGACGCCCCCTCACTGACAAAGAGTACCGCGCGTTTTTGAGTGAGTTTCTAGCTGCGCGGATGGCGAGATCCGCCGGCGCAGTTGATCGACAGACCCGACCACAGTCGAACCCAGCGGCCCGAGAGGCCGCAGTTGCGGGAGGCGTCGTCGCGCCAAATAAAGTCTCGGCCGTCGCAGACACTTTGAAGAGTTCTAGGGAGCCACAAAAGCCCGAGTTTTGGGTGTCGTTGGCCGCATGCCTAATTGCGCTGGCGGGGCGATCTCGACAGGGTGGCTGGGGTGGCGAAAGGATCTGAGAGAGGTTCAAGAGCAGCGGAAAAGTTCAGTGGCTGGGCTTTCGGATACTCCCGTCGCTGATGCTAAGGAACGCGGCGTAGTTTAATGATGCTGAGCGTGTGACCGGCGCCCGGCGCTTCCGTCTCGCACCCCCTGCTTTCGGTCAAAGGGAAGGCGCTGGCATCGTTCACCCCACGAGGGGGAAGGGCCAGGGCCGCCACTTAACTGGACCCGCTCTACCGGTGTTGCCGGAAGTCCCGCTCAAGCTCCGCGCCGAACGGCTCGCTTAGACTGCGCCAGTGCAGCCGAAAGGCTCACCGTCCAAGACGTCTTCGAGTTCGATCTCGTGGTTCTCGCCGTACTCGGGAAACTGGGCGATCATTAGGTGCGCCGGCGAATGAAGGTTCTCGCGCAGCCAGGAGGCTGGACGGACGATCTCCGCGTTGGTCGAAGCAAACCTAGGCGCGCCGAGGTTCAGCGCGCTCGTCACGTCGATGAACTACATCGAGTTCGTATAGATGTGGAGAGGCGCCGGGATCGCAGGAGGGGCGCGGCGGATGCGCACAGGCGCCCAGTGGAGCGGTGCGGCGCCGCAGTCAACGGGTTACGGCCGCCGCTTCACCGGACGCCGGGCGCTCGCCGGCTCCCACCGATCGACAAGGCCGCGCAGCACATCCTTGGCTACGGCGACAGGGTCGCCCTTTCTCGGTAGTGTGGCCCGGTCAGAGCCGTAGGCGCCGAAGACCACGACTTCGCCGTCCCGGACGTCGTAGCAGGCGTTCCAGAGCATCCCGCGTTCAACGATCTTCACCGTCTTCGGCTCGGCCATGTGGTCGCAACACGATGAGGAGCGTGAACGATCCGACTCGCGTAGAGCGACGGCATGCCGCTCCTGATCATCGCCGCCGCCAGCATCATCGCCTGCACGGATCCGAGCGTGCATGACGGAGACACGATCCGGTGTGGTGCCGAGCGGGTCCGATTGTTCGGCGTCGACGCGCCTGAGGTCCTCCGCGGCCAGACGCCGGCGGAGCCCTTCGCCTATGACGCCCGAGACGAGCTGATCCGTCTGACGCGCGGCCGGGTGGGCTGCCGGTTCGTCGAACGCGACCGCTACGGCCGTTTCGTTGGCAAGTGCTGGTCGAGCGTCAGCTCTGACGTGAACGCGGCGGTGATCCGGTCGGGCTTTGCGACGGAGTACCGTCGCTACAGCAAGGGGCTCTACGCCAGGGCCGAGAGCGAGGCTAGATCGGCCGGTCATGGCGCCTGGGCCGGGCAAGCCCAGGCGCGCTGATCAGTACTAAACCGGCTTGGCGCCCGGCGTGCCGCACTTGGCGAACTTGCCCTTGGCGTCCTTGCACTTGGTCGGCTTGGCCGGGGCAGCGGCGGCCGGGCATTTGATGAACTTGCCCTTGGCGTCGCGGCAAGGTGCGGCGGCGAAGCTGGCGCCGGCGGCCGACATGGCGAACGCCAGAGTGGCGGCCAGTAGGAATGGTTGGGATAGATGTCGGCCTCGGTCGGCACGACATTGTCGTCGCCGGCCAGGACGACGGGGGCTCCGGTATTCAGAAGGCTCTGGGTGTGGGCCAGGAGCGCCTCGAACCAGGCCAGTTTGTAGTCGAACTTGGGGCCGGGCGCTGGATTGCCGTTGGGTAGGTAAAGGCAGCCGATCAGCACGCCGTCTACCGCCGCCTCGATGTAGCGCGATTGGCTCCTGTCGGGCTCGCCGGGCAGGGCGCTGCGCGTCAGGACCGGGGTCATGCCGCGCGCCAGGATCGCCACCCCGTTCCAGGCGCGTTGGCCCTTCCACACCGCGCCATAGCCCATCTGCCCCAGGGCTTCGGCTGGAAAGCGGCCCTGCTGCGCCTTGAGCTCCTGCAGGCAGACGACGTCGGGCTGGGTGTCATCGAGCCATTCGATCAGTGGGTCAAAGCGGCTGAGCACATTGTTGATGTTCAGGGTGGCGATGCGCAAGGGCGGACCTAGTCGGCCGCGCCGCGCGCCGATTTCAGCCGCAACGCCACGGCCTTACTGTCAGGTCCCACGGCGATGACCGCGTTACGCACCGCGTCGGTGTCAAAGCCCAAGCGCTCGGCCCATCGCGCGAGGGCGGCCTCGTCCTCCACATCGATTGGCCCAACCTGGCCTGGCTCGTCATAAGGCTGGCGGGTCATGGCGTCCTCCGGACAGCACAAGCGCCATCTCACCGACCGCGTTCCATGGGCCGATGCGTGGAACAGATTGGGCAGCCTGCGGATTCGCCTTTTCGAAGGAGGACTTACAGCCATGTCCAAACGCGAACTGATCGAGCCCAATCCTGGCGACAAACGCTATATCCGGCGCGACGACCAAGGCCGCATCACGGAGTCCGTCGACGTCGGCAAGTCGCTGGCCGCCGACCAGCGCCAGCACGCCAAGTACGACGCCGGCCGCGGCCAAGGCGACCGCGGCGACCGCCCAAAGCACTAGGCGCCGATGCCCTCGCGGTGATCAAGGCCTTCGCCTACGATGCGGCGAACCAAGTCCTGACCATCACCTTCGTGAGCGGGCGCGCCTATGCCTATAGCGCCGTGCCCGCCGACGTCGCCGAGGGGCTGCGCCTGGCCTTGGCCAAGGGTGAGTATTTCAACAAGGCTATTCGCGATCGCTTTGACGCCGAGGCCGTCGCAGGAACCCCTGGCCAGCCGCGATCGCTGTTCTAAGGTCCGCCTCTAGGGAGATTGGTGGATGGAAAGCCGGCCCGTGTTGCTCGCCCTCTAGCGCCCGCGGGCCGGCCGACCCCTGGCGCGCACGGGCGCCAGCCCCCACATCCTTGTCATGCCCAAACGCCATGCGGTCCTGACCGCGGACGCTTCGCACGCCGAGGCCGAACCGCTTCTGCGCGACGACGCGGTCCTCATCGATTTTGATGATGTCGCCCAGAGGCGCGAGCGCCTGGAGGCCTATGCCGAGGCGTCGCGGCCGGTCATCGTCTACGGCTTCGTGTTCCCCGCAGGGGCCAGGATCGAGGGGCTGGGCGCGGGCGCTGGTCCGCGCGACGCCCACGCCCAGCTAGAGCTGATTGTGGGCCTCACGGGTGGGAGCATCGCAAAAAGTCATGGCGGTTTGGCCGCCCGCATCCCGAGCATCTCGGCGGCCAGGTTCGAAAGCCTCGCCCGACCTCTGATCGAAGCCTTTCTGGTGTCGCTGGACCTGGGCCAAGCGGGGTGATCGGGTCTTAGCCGATCGGCTCGATGACGTGCTCGCGCAACTGGGCGCGGCTCAAATCGGGCCAGGCCCAATCGGTCAGGGCCGGCGCCTGGGGCGCGCCTTGCGGGCACCGCGCCAGAGGCGTGCGAGGCAAGCGCCGGTCGGCAGCCTCGCGGTTATTTTCAAGTTCTAATAGCGGCCGAACCGAGAGGCCCGGGCCAACTCGTAGAAGTTAGGATGATCCCGCGGCGCGGCCTTGGAAGCTCGCGATGGGCGGGAAATGCGCCGGGCGGCCTTCGATTCACGACGCTGCTCACAGATCGACCCCTCGGCCCTTATCCTCCGTCTGGTTTAACCCCTGCGCTGACCTAAGCCTGCGACGTGTCCTGCGGCTTGAGCCGTGTCACGGAGTTGGAGCATGACGAGGCCGTTTCCCGCAGTAATGACCCAGGGCATCGACGAACCCAGCCGGTTCGAAGGCGAGGTGTACGACCTCGAAGTGACTGACGGCGCGATTCCAGCGGAGATTGACGGGCTCCTCGTGCAGGCCGTGCCCGACCAGGCCTTTCCGCCTGAGGTCGACCACCTCTATCTGATGACCGTGGCTGCTGGCGGCGACGGCGCGGTCCGCGCCTTCCGGTTCAAGGATGGCCATGCCGATTTTCGCACGCGCTATGTCCGCACCGAACGTTTCGTCCTCGAGCGCCAGGCGCGCCGCTCCCTGTTCGGCAACTACCGCGACCCGTTCTCCGACGACCCCTCGGTGGCCGGCAAGAGCCGCACGACCGCCAACACCGCGCTCTTCTTCCATGCCGATCGGCTGTTCGCCTGCAAGGAGGATGGCCTGGCCTACGAGGTTGATCCAGGTACCCTCGAAACCCGAGGCGCTTGGACCGCGGAGGGTGGGATCACCAGCAAGACCTTCACCGCTCACCCGAAGACCGATCGTGAGCGGGGCAAACTGATTGGTTTCGGCTACGCCGCCAAGGGCGAGACCACGCGCGATATCGCCTACTATGTGATCGACGACGCCGGCAAGGTGGAGCACGAGGCCTGGCTGGAGGCGCCCGTCGGCGCCATGATCCATGACTGCGCCGCCACCGAGAACTACACGATCCTGCCGTTGATGCCGATCACCAGCGATTTGGAGCGTCTGCGCTCGGGCGGGCCGCACTTCATCTACGATCCCGACATGCCGCAGATTTTCGGAATTCTGCCGCGCTACGGCGACGCCGACACCGTTCGCTGGTTTCGTGGTCCGCCCGGCTTCACCGGCCACACGGTCAACGCCTTTGAAGACGAGGACGGCAAGATCGTCTTCGATGTCCTGGAAGCCGACGGCAATGGCTTTGCGCCGGTCATCACCGATCGGGCCGGTCAGGCGCCGCCCCCGGGAAGCGTATCGAGCGCCCTGGTGCGCTGGCGGATCGACTATAACGGCGCGTCCCTGACGCTGAGCGACCGGACGGTCCTGGCCACGGTGAACGGCGAGGGGCCCCATATCGACCCCAGGCGCGAGCTGCGCTCGCATCGTCACGTGTTCGTCCCGACCCTGGACCGCAGCAAGCTCGCCACCGACCAGAACGGTCGCCCGCAGCCGGTGATGTTCAACCAGCTCAGCCATTTCGATCTAGAAACCGGCGCGCGCGATAACTGGTACCCGGGTCCGGCCGCCACCTTTCAGGATCCGGTGTTTTTCCCCCGGTCGCAGGACGCGCCCGAGGGCGACGGCTTCTTGATTGCGCTGCTCAACCATCCCCTGGAAGGCCGCAGCGAACTGGTCGTGCTGGAGAGCTTGAGGCTGTCGGCCGGTCCGGTCGCCAGGATCAAGCTGCCCATGCGAATGCGGCTGGGAATTCATTCCACCTGGATCGACGGAACACAGGTTCCGGCCTGGTCCTGATGGCAAAAGAACAAGGTAGGAGGAGGAAACTCAGATGATAGAAGCCGTTAAAGCCAAGCCCGTGACCCTGAACAGGGACGAGGCCTGCGCGCTGGTCCTCAAGGTGATGGAGTTGCTCATCGATCCGGCCACGGCCGAGCAGGCCAGGCCGTACCTGACCGAAAGCTACATCCAGCACAATCCGGCCATCGCCTCCGGGGCGGACGCCATCATCGCCTTCACGCGCTCGCCCGAAGCCGAGCGCGCGCGAAATGAGATGCGCCCTGCGGCCGATCCGCCGCAGTTCGTGGTCGAGGGCGATCGCATCGTGATGATCCTGCCGCGCGATGTGCCCGATCCAGCCGATCCCTCCAAGACCTACCGGACCCACTGGTTCGACATGTGGCGCATCGAAGACGGCAAGCTGGCCGAGCACTGGGATGGCGCCCTAAAGCCCTGATCATGTTCGGGGTCGCTTGAGAACGACGGCAAAAAGCGCCGCAAATGAGGAAACGGAGAGGAAGATGATCGATTGGCGGCGATGGAGCGCGATGGCGGCGAGCGCCATATGCATGGCCGTCGGCATGTCGGCCGTGTTCATGGGCTCGTTCCCCGTTTTCCTCGAACCGGTTTCGCGAGACCTGGCCTGGGGGCGCGCGGTCCTGCCCCAGATCATCACCGTCATCTCCCTGTCCGCGGCGGTCCTGATGCCGCTGTGCGGAAGGCTCGTTGATCGGATCGGCGTGCGCATTCCGGTCGCCTTGGGCCTTATCCTGGTCGCGTCGGGCATGGGCCTGCTGTCGTTGATCCGCTCCAATGGCGCGGTGTTCTGGGTCGCCGCCCTGCTGCTCGGCGCGGGGGCCGCCCTTTCGGGGCCGCCGGCCTTTGTGGGCGTGGTGTCGTCCTGGTTCGACAAGAACAGGGCGCTGGCCTTGGGCTGCGTCCTGTCGATCGCGCCGATGTGCTCCCAGGCCGTCGTAGCCCCGCTCGCCCAGCATCTGATCGCCACGGTCGGCTGGCGAACGAGCTATCAGATGCTGGCGCTTGTCGTGTCCGTAGTCGGCGCGGCGACCGCGCTCCTCTTTTTGCGGCGCAATTCCGCCGGCGGTTCGGAGATGCCGGGGCCTCAACCGGTCGACGTGACAGCCGGCCAGGCCCTTAGGACTCGCACCTTCTGGCAACTGGCGATCGCCAGCGCCTTGGCCAGCGGCGCCTTGATCGGGTTCAGCGTTCATGTCGTCAGCTGGCTGACGGGCCGCAGCGTCGCGCCCGCGCAGGCGGCCTTGGTCCTGTCGGCGCTCTTCCTGTCGGGTGTCGCCGGCACCTTCCTGTCGAGCTATGTCGCCGATCGCTCGCGCAGCATTCGACCGATCCAAATCTTTTACGCTCTGCCGCTGGCGGGGCTTGGGCTGATGGCGGCGTCCAACGCCTTGCCGACCATGGTCCTGGGGGCTGCGCTGGTCGGGCTTGGCATGAGCGCCGTCACCGGCCTCGCGCCTTTCTTGGTCACCCGGTATTTCGGTCTTGGCGCGTCGGCCGAAATCTTCGGGATCGTGATGGCCATGTCGATGGCCTCGATCGGCCTGGCGCCGCTGCTGATCGGCCTTGGGTTCGACCGCACGGGCGGTTACGTCTTGCCCCTTGCGCTCACGGCCTTGGCCGTAGTGATCGCGACCATCGCCATAGGCCTGCTGCCGCGGGCCAACGCTCCGGCCCGCCCCGCCCACGATGATCACGGCCTGTCGATCGTCGCGGAACGCGTGTCATGAAGACGACGGCGCCCACCCCTTGCGCAGGCGCGTCCGACGAAGCGGGCCAGACCTTGGCGGAGCTCGTGCGAAGCGTCACCGGCGGCCAGCTGCGCAGCAAGCGGCCTTTCTTGATCGCAGACGATCTGGAGACCCAGTTCCTGCGCGCCGGCTGGCCCGCGGGCCAGTCCTTCGGCGGCGAGGCCGCCCTCGCCGAGCGATACGATGTGGGCCGCGATGTTCTGCGAGAGGTCGTGCGCGTGCTGGAAGGTCGACGGCACGCCCGCATGCGGCGTGGGCCCCAAGGTGGTCTCGAAGTCATCCGCCCCGACCTGGAAGACCTTTGCGGCCGCCTCAACGGCTATGCCTATGTCTCCGAACTCGATCGTGTCAGCGTCCTTGAAACCTGGACGATCCTGATGGCGGTCGCGGTGCGGCTGCTGTTCTCGTCAGCGCAAACGCCCGTTGCGGCCAGGGACCGGCTGGTCGCGCTCTTCGCGCGGCCGGACCTTAGTCTGCGCGGGCTGGGAACCGACCTGATCGCCGCGAGCGCCAGTCCTCTGCTGGCCGAGCTGGGCGCCTGCGTCGCCAGCCTGCTACCGCGCTCGGCGAACACTGCGCTCGAGGCGGAATGGTGCGGGGCGCCCTGGCGACGCATCGCTTTCGGCCTCGATGCCGCGGCCTGGCTTGATTGGATCCACCAGGTCCAACTGCCCTGGACCCAAGCCCAGGTGGGCGAGGCGTCGGACGAGCGTCATGTCGATCCGCCCAGCGCGCCTCCAGACCAAAGTTTCAAAGCTCAGGCGATGCAGGTGGTTCACAGCCTGATGTCGACCACGCCGCCCCACGTCTGGAACCGTGGCCACCTGATCGGCAACGAATTCGACCTGGCCGATCGGTTCGGCGTCGACAAAAGCATCATTCGCCAGGCCATCCGCCTGATGGAGGACGCCGAAACCGCCGTGGCGCTGCCGGGAAGGGGCAGGGGCCTTGTGACCCGCTTGCCCAGCACCGCGCCGCTCAGCCGGCTCTTCTGCGCCTATTTCGTGGCCCACGGCCTGGATGAAGCAGACGGCGAGCGGGTCTTTGGCGCCCTGCGCATTGAATGCGCCGGTCTGGCCGCCGATCGCGCCGATCTCGATGACCGGATCGCGCTCTTGCAACTGCGTGAAGACCTGGGCGACTTGCAGGGGCCTTTGCCGGTGGCGGTGCTCCAAAGCTTCGAGCGTTTCCAGCAGCATGCCGCGCACAACATTCTCCTTGGCCTCTGCATCGACAGCGTCAAGGCGTTCATGACCTGGCGCATGGATCGCCAGCTTGTCGCGCCTGAAGCCGTGACCCGCCTTTACCGCATGCACACTCAGCGGGTGGTTCGGGCGATCTGCGCTCAGGACAGGGCTGGCGCGATGGTCGCCGAGCAAGCCAAGCTCGAAGGCCTGGCGCGAGCGCGCAAGGCGAGCCTCGGCTCCTAGAAACACAACGCGAGAACGCAGGGGCGACAATGACGTCGGACGTCGCGGCTTGGCCAGGATCGCCTCACTCATTGACTGAAGCGAGGGCTTGCGGTCGTCGGTGGCAGCGGCCTGCAACGGGGGCGGTCCGAATAGACAGCTCACGCTCGGACTGACGGCCGGTCGAAAACGCCCAGGCGGAGATTGGAAACGGTCGTCGCGAGCGGTGTTTCTGAGATTGAAGGTCTGACCCGGCTTGTCGATCGTCTCTACCTCTTGCGGTGCGAGATCCTCGCGGTCACGCACCGCCTGCTTCAGCTCAAGTCGAACAGTCGAGCTCAACTGGTGACGAACGAGATGTGTTTGTGCTCGATGAAGTCTTCCAGCACCGCCAGGCCGCGCATGCGCCCCAGACCGCTCTGCTTGAACCCGCCCTCCTCGAACTGATCCGAGAGCGCCGCCCAGCCATTGATCCACACCGTGCCGGCGTCAAGCGCCCTGGCCATACGGACCTGGCGATCCAGATCGCGTGACCATACGCTGGCGGCCAAGCCATATTCGGTGCCATTGGCTAGCGCGACGGCCTGGGCTTCGGTGTCGAAAACCTGCATCGCCAGCACCGGACCGAAGACTTCCTGCTGAACGATGTCAGCCTGGTTATCCGTCACTTCCAGCAGCGTGGGGCGATAGAATGCGCCCTTGGCCAATTCGCCGTCCGTGACCGGACCGCCCCGGACAATCGCCTTCGCGCCGGCGGCGATCGCGGCCTCGACCATGCGGTCGACCCGCTCGACATTGGCCTTGTCGATCAGTGGGCCCATCTCGGATGCAGGGTCGGAGGCCGGACCAACGCGGACGGTCGACAGCGCCTCGCCCAGCGCCTGAGCAACCTTGGCGGCGACGCCGCGCTGCACCAAGAGGCGGCTGCCGGTCATGCAGAATTGACCGGAGAACACCGTCAACGCCGCCACGGCGGTGGGCGTCACCGCATCCAGATTGGCGTCGTCGAACACGATCAGCGGCGTTTTCCCGCCCAACTCCAGTCCCAGGCGCTTGACCCGTGGCGCAGCATTGGCGGCGATGGCCCGGCCCGTGGCGGTGCTGCCGGTGAAGCTGATCGTGGGCACTTGCGGTGATGCGACGATCGCTTCGCCCGCCTGCTGGCCTCCGGTGATGAGGTTCACCACACCCGCAGGAAGACCCTTGGTGGCGGCGATGATCTGGGCGATCAGGTGGTTGAGCTGAGCGGTCTGTCGCGGCAGCATGATCACCGCTGTGCATCCGGCAGCCAGAGCCGGCGCGAGGGAACGGGTCACCAGGGCGCACGGGGAGTTCCACGGCGCGATGATGCCGGCGACGCCCACGGGCTGCTTCAGAGTCAGCGATATCTGCCCCGGCGCGCGTTCCGCCGCGCGGCCAGCCTCCGTTAGCGCCAGCGCGGCGTTATAGCGAAGGGTCTGCGGCGCGATGCCGATCTCGATCTGAGCATGGAGGTTCACTTTTCCATTTTCGAGCCCGGTCAGCGCCACCAGTTCGTCGAACCGAGCTTCGAATGCGTCGGCCATCGCGTTGAGGACGCTGGCCCGAAGGCGATGATCGTCCTTCCAGCCAGTGTCGGTGAACGCCCCGCCGGCGGCCGCGATCGCAAGGCCCGCTTCGGCCGCTCCCGCAAGACTATACGTACCGATGACGTCTCCGGTGGCCGGATCGAAGCTTTCGCCTGGCTCGCCGGCTTCTATCCATTCGCCACCGATCAGGTGCAATGCCTTCCTGTCATTTCGCGCCATGTAAGTCTCCCGCCCGATCGGGCAACGGCTCTCGATGCCGGCCATTGCTCTTTGTTGATCTGCTGGTGACACAGGACCCGAAGGCGCACGCCTAAACTAGACGTAGGAAAACCCGATCGGGCGGTCGACACTGACCGCCCGCGCCCCAAGCCCAAGGGACGCGGAGGCGCGGCGTTGCTCAACGCGCCAAAGCTGACGCCGTGGGGCGATGGATCCGCAGCGTTTCGCGACCCTAGACGGCGCGGGTCAACCTCTTCACCCCGTTGTCGAGCGCGGCAAGACCGCGCGCCGAAGCCAGGCGGCGTTATGAGCCGTCGTGCGCGCTGCCGCGACGGCTTCGAGGGCTTGCCGCAGGGCGCCGGTCGTCGGCGGCCGAGGGGCGGTGCGCAGTGCCACCGTCTGGTTTTTACCCGCAGCGGCGCCATCGGTTGAGGTTTCAATCAGGAGAGAACGCGTGCAGGGGATCGACATTGGCGCAGGACCTTCGGCGGTCCTCCGTTCGCGGGCGGCGCTGTTCCTCGAGCAGAGGCTGTCGGGTGAAGCCTCTGACGGGGCGCTCCGTCACTCGCTGAACAATCGGCTGCTGGGCCCCGGCCAGGCGCCGCTGATCGAAGACATCCTGAGCCTGCAGATGTTCGATGATCCGGCGCAGGGACAGGTGGCCGTCTTCGGCGCGGCGCAGATCGCTGGGGCGCCCACGCCCTACGCCCTTCGCCTGATGATCGCAGATGACACCGTCGTCGAGGTCGAGGAGATCATCAGCTCGGCCCGCCACGGGCACTTCGCCGACGTTGACCAGCTGCTCAAGCCCGACGTGCTCTACGAGGCCCCCATTCCAGCTCACCGGGCCGTCGATCGAGACGGATTGTGGCAGGTCGCCGACAGCTATTGGCAGGCGCTCGAGGAGAGCGACGGCAGCCTGGCGCGCTTTGCCTATCGCTGCGACCGCTATGACAACGGCAAGAAGATCACCAACAACCTGTCGATCCTGCTGTCGCAGGACGCTGCGGTGCATACGCCCGCCAGCTGCATCAACGCCACCCGGCCGGCCCGCCCGCTGGCGCGCAACCGGCGCTTTCCCGTCCTGGACACGCGGCTTGGTGTGGCGGTGAGCTTCGTCCTGGTCGATTTCCATCCCGCGCCCCATATCGATCGGCCCGATTGCGGGACCTTCTACATGGCGGGTCTCTTCAAGATCAGCGACGGGGAGATCCGCAGCCTTGACGAGATCCGGGAGATCATCCCGCTGGGCGCCGAAGAAGTCTGGACGACGTCGTCCTAACCGCCGTCTGGTTTAGGCAGACCCCCGGCTTACGCTCCTGGCCAAACAGCTTTGGGAGGTTTGGCCATGACGACGGCAAAGAAAGACAGCGCCATCCACGAGTCGCCACTGTCGACCGAGGTGGGGCGGAAGATCCGCGATAAGGTCCGCGCCCTGCGGCCGCTCATTCGCGAACATGCGGCCGAGGGCGAGGCGCTGGGCTGCCTGCCGCCCGCCACCCTCAACGCATTGGCCGAGGCCGGGGTCTTCAATTTGTCTGCGCCGCCGGCGTTCGGCGGCCCCGCCTTGGGCGCTCGCGACCTGGCCGAGATTGTCACAGAGGTCGCCCGCGGCGACGGCTCGGCCGGCTGGACGACGATGATCGCTTCGGGTTTTGCCCGCGTGTTCCTGACCTTCCCGGACGCGACCGTCGCCGAGGTCTACGCGGCCACCCGCGACTGGCGCGGTCCCATTGTCGCCAGCGCCTCGCTGTTTTCCGAGCGCATCCAGCGCGCGCGCAAGGTCGAGGGCGGCTATGTCGTCGAAGCCGGCGGCAAGTGGGGCTTTGGTAGCGGCTGCAAGCACGCGGCCTTCCTGGTCGTGGGCGTCCAGGTCGACGACGTGCGCGGCATGGTGCTGCTGGAAAAGGGCCAGTACGAGATCCTCGACGACTGGAAGGTCATGGGTCTTTCAGGCTCGTCGAGCAACAGCGTCACCGCGCCCAACGACATCTTCGTTCCCGAGGGCCGTTTCGCAGACCTGGCGCATTTGCCCGACAAGCTCAATGGGCTGCGCCAGCGGTTCTCGGGCCTTGGCTATCAGCTCGATGGCCTGGGCCTCATGCTGATCGTGGCCATGGAGACCATGGCCATCACCCTGGGCATGGCCCAAGGCGCGTATGAGTGCTTCGTCGAGCAGACCGAGAACAAAAAGCCCTTCAACCTGCCCTACGACACCCTGGCGGCGACGCCCTCCATCCAGGTGGCCGCCGGCAAGGCCCGCGCCATGATCAACGCCGCCCAGGCGCTGATCTTTGCCCGCGCCGATTACATCGACCGCAAGGCCATCGCCGGCGAAGGCTTCGAGCCGGCCGAAGAGGCCGAGATCATGATGGACTTCGTCCATGCCGGTAACGTCTGCGGCGCGGCCATCGATCTTATCCAGCTCACCCTGGGCTCGGCGACCGTGAGCCTGAAAAACCCGATCCAGCGGTTCGCGCGCGACACCCGCGTGGCCCTGACCCACGGCTCGACCCGGCTTGATCCGTCGGCCGAGATCAGCGGCCGCCAGCAGCTGGGCCTGCCGCCGTTCGCGGCCTTCGCCGCCGCGGTCCCCGGCGTCGATAAGGCCCAGCGCCAGGCCTCCGAAGCCGCCTAATCCTTTTTCCAAGCCAGCGTCCGCAGCGGCGCGAAGAGGTATCATGCAACTGGAACTTACCGGCAAACGCGCCCTGGTCACGGGCAGCAGCTCAGGGATCGGGCGATCCATCGCCCTGCAGCTGGCGGCCGAAGGCGCCGAGGTGGTCGTCCACGGCCGCGACGAGGCGCGCGCCAACAAGACCGCCGACGAGATCACCCAGGCTGGCGGTCGCGCCTTTGTCGTCCTGGGCGACCTGATGGAGGCCGACCAGGCCAAGGCCGCCGTCGAGAGAGTCCGGGCCCTGGGCGGGGTCGACATCCTGGTCAACAACGCCGGCGGCCGCCATGGTGGCTGGGAGCGCAACGGATGGATCGGCGCCGGCGGCGACAACTGGATCGCCACTTATAAGCAGAACGTCATTTCGACCGTGACGCTGATCGAAGGCCTGGCGCCGATCATGATCGAGCGCGGCTGGGGGCGCGTGCTGCAGATCGCCAGCGCCATCGCCATCCATCAGCCGCCCAATTTCCCCGACTACCAGGCCGCCAAGGCGGCGGAGATCAATCTCTCACGCTCGTTCTCGCGCAGCCTGGCGGGCACGGGCGTCACCTCCAACGCCATCAGCGCCGGGATCATCCATACGCCCGGGTCCGACGCCGAGATCGCCAGCATCGCCAAGGAGGTCGGCATGGCCGGCGACTGGCAGGATAACGAGAAAGAGATCGCCCTAGGGGTCTTCCGTCAAACCGTGGGTCGCATAGGTCGGGCCGAGGATATCGCCGCGGCGGTCTGCTTCCTGGTCAGCCCGCGGGCGGACTTCATTACCGGCGTCAATCTCGTCGTCGACGGGGGGATGTGACCTCGGCAGTAGCGCCGTCTAGTTTCGCGGCGGCGCTGCGCCAAACTCTCCGGATAACAAATAAAAACCTAGGGAGGGGTACCATGAAGTACCAGAAAACCTTGCTAACCGCGGGTCTGGCTTTGGCGGCGTGCAGCTCGGCCATGGCGGAGACGGCCGCGCCGGCGGCCGAAACGGCGAGTGCGCAGGCGCCAAGCTCGAACGTTGTGGCCGACATCATCGTCACCGCCGAACGGCGCGACAGCACCGTGCAGAAAACGGGCGCCACGATCAGCGTCCTGGGCGGCGACGAGCTGGTCAAGCGCGGCGTCGGCTCGCTGAATGACGCGCTAAGCAACGTCCCCGGCGTTTATCTGCAGGTGAACAACAAGGGCGCCAATGTCGACATCCGCGGCGTCGGCACGGGGCTGGACTCGGCCGCCGGCGATCCAGGCGTCAACACCAATATCGACGGCGTCTACCTGCGTCAGGCGAGCACGATCGTCTCTGGCCTCTATGATGTCGCCCGCGTCGAAGTGCTCAAGGGACCTCAAGGCACGCTCTATGGCCGCAACGCCACCGGAGGCGTGGTCAATATCCTGACCAACGACCCGGGCTATGAGTTCGGCTACAGCGGGTCGCTGACCGTCGGGAACTACAACCTCATTCGCTCCGAGGGGGCCTTCAACATCCCAGTGTCTTCGCAGCTGGCCCTGCGCGCGGCCTTCGGCAGCGAGTCCCATGACGGCTACCTTGACACGGGGCAGGACGACGCCAAGCGCTTCGCCGGACGGCTCAAGCTGCTCTGGGAGCCGACCTCGACCTTCGATGTCCTGGCCGGCGTCTCCTATGCGCACGAGGGCGGCGTCGGGCCTGGCTCGGTCCTGGCCACCGAGCCCGAAGGTTCCCGTCACGCCGTGGTGAGTCACCAGCCGGCGGGCACGCTCGACCAGGATTTCGTCACGGTGTTCGGCAAGGCCGAATGGGACGCCGGCCCCATTCGGGTGACCTTCCTCCCGACCTTTTCGCGCTATGTCTACGACTACACCGGCACCAACTACAGCATCTATTCGCAGCAGCGGGCCCGGGAAAACCAGACCACGACCGAACTGCGCTTCTCGTCGAGCCGCGACGCCAAGGTCCAGTGGGTCTCGGGGCTCTACTACTTCCACGGCGACCTGAGCAACTACGCCAACCTGCCCGATTACGGCGTCATCAACGACCAGCCCAACCTGGTGACCAAGTCCTACGCCGTCTTCGGCGACATCACCGTTCCGCTCTCGGACCGGCTGCGCTTGGGCGGCGGGCTTCGCTACACCGCCGACCGCAAGAGCCAGATCGGCACGCTCGTCTCGGGCGGCGGCGTCACGGTCGGGCCGTTCGACGGCAAGCTGCGGTCCAACGCCGTCAACTATCGGATTGGCGTCCAGTACGACCTGGCCCAGGACGTGATGCTCTACGCCACCCACGCCACGGGCTACAAGGCGGGCGGCTTCCTCCCCGACCAACCCGGCTATGACACCTATAAGCCCGAGAAGCTTCGCTCGGTGGAGGCCGGGATCAAGAGCCGCCTGTTCGACGGGCGCCTTCAGCTGAACCTGTCGGGCTTCCACTACAGCTACGACAACTACCAGACCTCGACCCTGGGCCTGGCGCACTACGGCGGCCTGAGCGCCCTCGTCTTCAACAGCCAGGGAACCACCAAGATTTACGGCGCCGAGCTCCAGGCCATCTATCGCCCGACCGAGCGCGACCAGTTCGAGCTGACGCTCTCGCCGATGAAGTCGAAGTTCGGCGCCTTCGTTATTCCGGCCACCCCGGCCAGCGCCATGATCGACGTCAGCGGCAAGCAGCTGCCGCACGCGCCCTCGTTGAGCGGCATGGCGGCCTATCAGCATGAATGGCGCCTCCAGGCTGGCTCGCTGACCGGACGCATCCAGACCAACTACTCGTCGAAATACTTCACGGAGTTCACCCAGGCCGCCTACAGCCAAAGGCCTAGCTATACGCGCACGGATCTCAACCTGACCTACTCGGCCGATGAGAGCCGCTGGTCGGTCGGTCTCTTCGTGCGCAACCTGGAGGACGCTTGGATCGTCAGCCTCAAGGCCAACACCGCCGTCGGCGATTACGGCCTGCAGCCGCCGCGGACCTTTGGCCTGACCTTGAACGTGAAGGGCTAGGCGCCGCTAAGCGCGTCGGACCGGGGGAATACTGCCGGCCCGACGCCCTTGGTTCTTGCGTATGCCTTCCTCGCGACCCCTTGCCCGGCCTTGCCGCCAAACGGTTGAGCCTCGTGGAAATCCGATATGAAAGTTCTGTTGTTGAGCCTGATCTTGGCTTTGGTCATGACGGACGCGCCGCGCCCGTCCCGTGAGGGCGCTGCGGTCGTGAGCGGCCATGAGGGCCCGCCAGTCTATGCCGCTCGCGACACCTTCGCGGCGTTGGCGCAAATGCGCTGACGTTACGCCGGCCGCCCCACCGGGCTTCGAGAGGGCGCTCCGATGAGCCGCGCCCTTGGTTGAGAGAAGGGCGCCTCGACCGAGGGAAGGGCGCGCCTCGCGGAGCAAGGTTCCTTCGGTCGCGTCGATCCGTTTTCCAGAGATCCAACATTGCTATCGCCCCGGCGACGAGGTTTGGCGATTCCTCCGGGGGGGCAAGCGGCCCGGCGCGGCGTCGGGGTTGGCGTGGCTACAAATTTCCGATTTGCCGCCTTCACCGGAAGTTCCGCCGTGCCGGTCGCCCCCCGGCCGCCGCCGTTTAACGGGGACCTCACGTGCGTTTAGCCGCTTAGTCAGGGCTTGGCTGAACACATCCAGTGCGCCTTGGTCATCGGGTTGATGATCAGCGCCGTTCAGCGAGCGTCGTCGATTAGGCAGCGTCCACCGCGCATCCGTCTCACGCCGCGTGAGCCACGAAGAACAGCGCCTTAAGTCGGACGGAAGGCTTCGCAGTCCTACCAGCCGGCCGATGACCCTAGGGGCAGAAATTCCCGAATCTCGTCGATGATGCGCAGCTCGCCATCCACCACCTTGAAAACACCAAGCATATACATGGCGCCGGCGTCCGGCCGCGGATGGTCGGGGATAGGGTGGAAATCTACGACGACAAAGCTGCCGGCGACACCCAGTTCGGTGTCGAGCACCGGATAGCGACGCTCGCGAGCGCGTGGACGCGCCGCCCGGGTGTCATTCAGGGCCGAGGCGCAGCTGTGCACCTTGCCGTCTGGCGAGAGCAGCGTGCGCAAGGTGTTCGTGGTCTTGGCGCCGTTGTCGTACTTGTCGCAGCGATAGTTGAACCGCGGGATCAGGCCGTCGCTTTGCTCCAGGCCCTCCCAATAGCGGTCAGCCGCTTCGCGCAGCCCGGCTCGGTCGACGCGGCGCGATGGGGGGACAACGGCAGTGTAGAGAATATCGGGCTTCAAGAGCTGTTCGACATCGGCGAAATGCCCCTTCGCATCGGTGCTGACAATTGTCTCGGCCTCCGCCAAGGCGCCGTCCTGGACCAGCAAGCGCTGCGCAAAGGGCCGGGGCTGTTCGTCGAGGAAGGCCACGCCCATGCATACGACTTGGCCCGTTTCGATGTCGGCGAAGGCCTGGATCCCCTCGAAGCGCGGCGCGCGGCCCCACAGGCCCTCGCCGACAGCAAGAAAGACGCCGTTCTCCGAATAGCGAAAGTTCGGGCTCAAGTTGAGCGAAGCCCCGTCTCCGACGGCGAGTGCGCGGAGATAGGCGTGCATCTGGTCGATCAGCGCGGCCTTGGTCATCAGGCGATCCCCACCGGCGGTTGACCGAAATGGGTGCGGCCATAGTTGATCGAGGCGCTGTCGGACTGGTGGGCGAGATGGCCGCGAAGCACCCCGACATTGCGCCAGTAGCGCCCGAGCATGGCGTCCTTCTTGGACGCGGCCGTGCCCGCCGTCCGAAAGATGATGTCGACCGCCTCGTGGGCCAGATGAATGCTCTGCAGGATCACCAGGGTCAGCCGCCGGAAGACCTCCTCCGAACACGGCTGGCCTGTTTCGTGCGTGCGCCGCGCGATCTCCATGTAGTCGGTCGCGGTTTGCAGCAGGGCCGCGCGGGCGGTGTCGACGAGCGCCCGGCAGCGGCCATAGTTCAACTGATACTCAGCCAGTTCCTGGCGAGGCGCCCCGGTCGGACCGGTCGCCTTGCGCGCCCGGAAGCTCTCCTCGTAGAGGTCGAGCGCGCCTTCGGCGGCGCCGACGATCACCGAGGCGGATTCGGTGACGATGAAGGGGCGGGCGGGGCCATAGAACAGGGGGCTTTCGGCATAAGCCTCGGCCGGCGGGACGGCGTCGAACGGGGGATAGGGTTTGGCCCGATAGTCGGGAACGAACACGTCTGTCATCACGACCCGGTCGGATCCCGTGCCCTGCATGCCGATGACCTCCCAGTTGCGGACGATCTCGTATTCGCTGCGATGAAAGAGGCCCATGCGCATGGTCGTTGCGCCGCTCTGCGGATCAGTGACGAGGAAGGTCAGCAGGATGTGAGTCGCATGCGCGCAACCAGACGCGTAGTCCCAGGCGCCGGTGACGCTGAAACCGCCTGGAACTGGGATGCCGCGTCCCTGCGGCGCTGCGACTTCGGGGGCGCGAAAGTCGCCCGTCTCGCCATAGGCCTCGATCTGGGCCTCCAAGCTATAGGTGGCCAGTTGGTGGACATGGCCCAGCACGAGCGACAGAACCCAGGCCGTTTCCGGGCAGCCGCGCGCGACGGCCGTCACCAGCCGGACATAGGTCGGCAGATCAAAGCCGTAGCCGCCGAAGGTGCGCGGCTGGATGACGCGGTAGAATCCGGCGTCGACCATCGCCTGGTTCGTCTCCTGGGAGATGTTGCCCGCCGCCTCGGCGGCGGCCTGACGCTCGCGAAGAAGATCCCGCATGCCGTCGGCCCGCGCGATCATCTGGTCCGGCGTCAGGTCAGGCTCGGGCGGCGAGATAGCAGAAATCGTCGGATTAGGGCGCTGGCCGCGCATCTCAGCGATCATGATCGATACTCTGTGGCTCGTTGACGGTGAGGGCCCCGCCTTCAGAGCGAAGGCGGGGCGGAGGGTGTTGAGCAGGACGCGAAGGACGCTGAGCCCGGCGCAGGCCGGATCTAGAATTTTCCGGTTAGCACCACGCCGAATGTCCGCGGATCCGAGAGGGTGGCCGAGGCCTGCAACGGCGAGATCGACTGCAGATTCACATAGGTCTTGTAGCGTTTGTCCGTCACGTTACGGACGTAGCCGGTCACTGAAAGACGGTCGTTCGCCGAGACCCAGGTGAGATTGAGATTGCCTTGGAACAGGGCCTTCTGGCGCTCGTAGTCCAGCCCGCCCTGCGCCGCCAAGCCCGGCGTGGTGAAGCGAACGTCATAGGCCGATCGCCAGGCGCCGTCGCCGTGCAGGTTGAGCGTTGAACCGCCTGAGAGCCGGATCTGGTGGTCGTAAAGGAGCGTGAGGCTGGTCGGCGCGAAACCCCAAAGTTCGCGCTGGGCGACGGCGTCCGCAAAGCCGGCCGGCAGGTCGTGGAATTTAGAATCGATGTGCGAGACGTTCAGGCCGATCCGGTCCGCAGGCGAGAGTTGGAACAAGGTTTCCAGTTCGACGCCCACCATCCGCAAGGGCACATTGAACAGCACGGCCGAGGCCGGGTTGCTCTGATCGAGCTGAACGCTGGCTTGGTATCCAGCATAGTCATAGTAGAACGCCCCAAGATTGACTTGGAGGCGGCGGTCAAAGAAACGGTTCTTGCTGCCAATCTCGTAGGCGGTCAGCTTTTCTGAGTCGTAGGGATAGACGGTCGGGACGTTGCCCGCACCCGTGCCGATCTGAACATCGCCGGGGAGGAAGGCGCTGGAGATTGAGGCGTAGAGAAGATTGGCCGGCGCCAAGTCGTATTCGACGCGCGCCTTGTAGGTCAGGTTCTTAAACGCGCGACGGCCCGCGTTCCCCGAGACCTTAATGGTGGAAATAGACTCCGGCAGGCCCGCGAGGGGCGAGTTCTGACCCGCCACCGCGCATCCCGAAACGAAGCCGAGGGGGGTATTGCAAAAGACGCTGAGATTGGAGCTGTAAACTTCCGCGGTGGTCACCGTGGTCTTGTCCCAGCGCAGGCCGCCTGTAAGCCTCAGGGCCTGCGTCACGGGCACGGTCGCTTCGGCGAAGACGCCGAGGTCACGGGTCTTGCGATCGATGTCGGCGCTGAACAGCAGACCGTCGGACGATTCCCAGACGTTGCGGTTGGAGCTCCGAATGCCGTTGGAATAGTAGAAGAGGCCGGTTTGCCACTTGATCATCGAATCCGGCTGCGACGTCAGGCGAAGCTCGTGCGTGACGAAGTCGTCCTCGGGCGTGGTGACGATCTGCTTGATCGAGTTGCCGCCGGGACCGACCACAAAGACCGTCGCGTCCTGATTGAACGAGCGATAGGCGGGCAGATAGGTCAGTCGAGCCGGGCCCAGATCGACGTTGAGCTCCGCCCAAACCTGCCGAGACTTCAATTTCGCCGTACCGACAGAGTAGGGCGTGTACTCGACCGTGTTGGGGGCGACGAGGTTGCCTGCGGCGCCGCCATTGTAGAGTGTGCGATCCTGCATCGAGGCCCCGACGAGGAGGGAGACGCCGTCGCTAGGCAGGGCCAGGAGCTTCAGTTTGACGTCATCGCCCCGGCTGGCCCCAAAGCCCTTGTCAACGTCGGCGCCGTCGCGTTCGTAGTGATTGGCCGCCACGCGCAGGGCCAGGTGGTCGGACACGATGGGCGCATTCACCGCGACCGAAGCGCGACGCAAATCATAGCTTCCCGCCTCGACAGAGGCGTCGACCGAATAATCGGCGAGGTTGGGATTGCGCGTATGGATGGCCACCACGCCGGCGGTGGCGCTACGGCCATAGAGCGTGCCTTGGGGACCGCGCAACACTTCAACCCGATCGACATCGTAGCCGCCGCCGATGCCGTTATAGACATTGTCGACATAGAGCGCCGTCGCCGGAACGCCCGACAGCGTCTGACCTGAGAGCCCGCCATTGGATGAGACGCCGCGAATGGTGATCCCGGCGGCCGGGCTGTCGTTTCCAGTCGGCTCGTTTGACACGCCTTCGGACTCGCCGCCTGAAACGCCGGGCACGGTTTCCAGGATGGTGCTCAGGGTGAACTTTCCCTGGGTCAGCAAGTCTTGGCCGGTTTGGACCGTGACCGATGCGGCCGTCTTTTGCACGTTGCGCTCGAAACGCTCGGCGGTGACGACGATCTCATCAAGCGCCTGGGGAGCGTCCTGGCTGGTGGGGGCGGCTTTCATCGTCTGGGCCTGGGCCTGGACCGGCAGGCACGCCGCGCCCATCGCTAGGGTCAGTCCCGCCGTGCCCGCCAAAAGGCTCCGGCGGCACGCATTGTCTCTGCTGGTTCTCGTCATTTTCCAACCCATGATGGGGCCGTTAGCTATCGTTGAACGACCTTTGGGCGGCTCGGCGATGCTTCTCTGTGGTGGCGGCCCTGCTGATGTCGCCACTGTGCTGGCGCCCGCGGCCGGAAAACTAGTGGGCGCAATTCAGGTGACGCTTGGCTGTGGCAGAGGCGACGCGGAGCGATCGGGAACGCCCCGACCAGGATGCGCGCCAGGGCGGGCGCGCTTTTCATGCGGGATCGCGCTGGCTGGCGCGGGCCGGGCCGCCACCCAATTCCTCCGCCTGGTTTACATGGCCCAACATGCTAGCCGTGAAAACGCACGGTCTTGGCGGGCGGCCCCGCCCGTCGTCGCCTTGGGTATGGCCGCCTTCAGGGAGAAGATGATGGAAATCCGACAATGCTTGGCCACGGCCATGACTTGGTCGGAACCCTGGTCTGAACGGGTCTGCAGCGGCCAACGGCTCGAGGCGAGCCCCGGTCCAACCTCGGTGACCGCCGGACGGCCCAGTCGGGAAGGCGTCGCCGCGATCAATGCGCCCAAGGGCGCTCTGGCGCCAATCACCCAGCGCCCTTCGGTCGCCACGCGTCGCTGAGCCAATCGCCTCGAGCCTTTTTTGATAGAGGCTGGGAGGCCACCGTCCACAACTCATAGCGGGGCTTGCAAGCGGCTTTCCGGCGCTCGGCGTCCGGCGCTTGCGCTCACCACTGACTGTCTTCCATCAAGCATCGCGTGGCCAAGGGTCAAGCGCGCTCGCGTGAGTGTGCTGGGCCACCATCGCGTCAAACGACCGCGCTGGCCGCGCCTCAGGCCATCGGCGCATCCGGCTATCGGCGCACCAGGATTAGATTTCGGCTGTCCTGCAGAAGCGGCGCTGGTGCCAGACCAGGCTTGGGTTCTGTTCGCCTTCGTCCGTGAGGATTGAGATCACGGTCCCGATCAGAATTGAGTGGGAGAACGCGTCAATCGCCGCGTGCAGGCGACAATCGAGCGCAACCCCCGCCGATTGCAGGACCGGCGCGCCCGTGGCCATGGCCGTCCAGGTCTCGCCCGCGAAACGGTCGACATCCTTCCTAGCAAACCGCGCCGCCACGTCACCTTGGTCGGCCAGCAGAAAATTGACCGCGAAAGTTTGATGCCGCAGCAGCTCATCGTGGGTGCTGGCGGACTTGTTGATGCAGATCAGCACCGAAGGCGGGTCGGCAGAGAGCGAACAGGTGGCCGTGGCCGTCAGGCCGACAGGGCTTTGCAAGGTTCCCGTCGTTATCAGGGCGACCGGGCTGGCGACCTTCGCCATGGCGGCCAGGAAATCGTCCCGTGTCGGCGACGGAGGTTGTGGAACCCGTATCGTCATGCGCCGCATCCGCACTGAGCGTTGCGATCGCCTGCCCGGAGTTTCGCATAGGGTGAGAGACGAGCCAGGCGAGGCGCGCAAAGGCGTTCGTCAGCGTTTGCCATTCGCGCCGAACACTTCGTGCGAGACGGCCTTGAAATATCGCGTTCGTGGATGGGCATGGGGCCTCCAGTGATCCGCGGCCGAGCCGCTGCGTGAGACTCAGTAGGCGTCCAACGACAGTCAAAAACGAGGGGACGGATTGACGTCCGCGCGATTTTGGCCAGGGTTTCTACGGTGGCCAGGCCGACCTTGGCGCTAGCGAGACGGCGCGCCCGCCGCCGCCAGATCGTAGACCGCCGCCATGGGGCCGATGTCCGGAAGCGGCGGGCCCGCGCTGGTCTGCTCGATCGCGGCTAGCAGGGGCTCGAAATAGGCGTTGATCCGTGCTGGCGAGATATCCGCCGACAGGCTGTACAGCGGGCCGGCCGCGAGGACGTTGGTCAAGCGTGTCGAAAGATCTTCGCCGCCCGCACCGTCATGGAAGACGATGCTGACGCGAACGGGGCTAGCCTGCAGTTCGGCGCGAAGCGCCTCGGCCATTCCCACGATGGAACGAAGCAAGACCAGTTCAGGCGTCGAGCTTTCCGGGGGGGCTATCGCCGCGGAGGGCGCGACGACCACGATCGCGCCGTGTCCGGCTTGACGAAAGCGTCGGCCAGCGCCGGTGAGCACGCCAAAGGCCCGACGAAGAGGAAGCCGCACCCGCCGCTCCCAATCGACGGGATCCTCAGAAAGCGCGCGCTGATCCGATCCAATCGTCAGGATGAGTGCGTCTACTGCGCCAGGGACGGCTTCCACGGCGGCGCGCAACGCCGAAATGTTCGTCTCGCCGTCGGCGACCTCAAGGCGCGCGATGGGCAAGGCCAGGGCGCCAAGGCCCAAGGACGGCGAGCTGTCGTCGCCGAGCGCGACGCCGATGAGGGACCTCATGATATCCTCACGCAAAAGCCAGCAGCGCGTCACGGCGGCTGACGAGGGTCGGCCAAACGTTCCGGTCGGTAAAGACATAGGGGGCGTCGGCTTCGATGCCGTTCCAAACCATGCGGCCCACCTCGACCGGATTGCGGCCCAGGGCCAGGAGCTGCTTGTGGAATGCTTCCATAGCCTCAAGCGCCTGGTCGTCGCGAACGGCGTCGGGGTGCTGGAAGATGGTGGGACGCATGCGTTCGTGGTCGTAAATATTCGTGGTGACCGCCGACGGGCATAAGACCGTCGCGCCCACGCTACCGCCTTGCAGATCGCGGCGCAGTCCCTCGATCAGGGCGACCACCCCAAACTTCGCGGCCGAATAGACGCCCCCGTCATTGGCCACGATCAGGCCCCCCATCGACGAGGTCGCCACGATATGGCCAGGCCGCCCGTGCGCCACCATGTGGGGAAGGAAGGTCTCCACGCCGGCTAGGACGCCATCAAGATTGACCGAAGTGATCCATTCCCAGTCGGCGTCACTGGCCTCGAGCATGGATCCAAGAACGCCGACTCCGGCGTTCAGGCAGAGGACATGCAGCGCTCCAAACCGCTCTTCGACGAACCGACGCGCGGCGCGCCACTGGGGGCGGTCGGTGACATCCAGCCGCAGAAAATGCACTTGGTCGCCTGCCGAACCCAGCAGGGTTTGGGCCTCTTCCAGGTGGTCGTCTCGGACGTCCGTGACGATCACCTGGAGGCCGGCCTCGAGCAGCGCCTGAGCGATGCCCAGACCGATGCCGCTCGCGCCTCCAGTGACGAGCCCGAGGCTGCCAGACTGGATGGGATGAGTGCGCATGCGTCCACCGTGTCGTTCAGAGAAGAAGGCGCAACCTTCAAAAAGGTTGATGCTCTTGTACTTTAAAGTCGCGCGTAAACGAGGGGTAGAAATGGCGCAATTTCAGGTGTTCGAAAATATTAGAGAGCGCTCGGCCATCTTGGACGCTTCATCAACTAGATCTTCGCCGGCTTGGCCGATTAGGGCGGTGTTTTCAGCCGTATGGGCGAGCGCAAGACAGAGGCCGCCCGCAATCCCGCCGTCTTGCTGCTTCAACGGAGCCGCCAGCAAAATGACGCCTGGATCGGGGTCATCGAGACTCACGGCGTAGCCGACCGCGCGGATCGTGCGCATGCGCCGCTTGATCTCCAGCCAGTCGGCGTCTTCGCCTGCGGACTTCTGGAACATGGCCCGGACCGCACGGACCTCCATAAAAGCCAGCATGGCCAAGGCGGGCGGACCGCAAAACAACGGGGCCAGTCGCCCTCTGGCGAAGACGCCCTCGGGGAGGGGCGGCGCGCCGGACCGATGCTCGTGCATGGCCATGACGTGATCGCGATAGATGCGGCAGATGAAGACGGTGCTGGGGACCCCGTAGGCGTGCGAAAGCTTGGCGAAGGTCGGTTCGGCCGCTCTGAGCAGGGGGTCTGACGACCGAAGCTGACGGTCATAATGGACGATGCCAGGACCGAGCAGGTAGCGGCCGGGACGGATGCTGAAGATGAGGCCGGCCGAGGTGAGGCTGCGGAAGTAGCGATAGACCGTACTTTCCGATTGGCCGAGCGCGAGGCAGGCGGCTTCCACCGTCCATTCCGGCCGATCCGGCGTGAAGAGGTCCATCACAGAGAGGGTCTTGTCGGAACTCGTTTCGGGACGACGCCCGCGCGTAGCGCTCACCACGGTTGCGATCCATGAGGACGCCGGCGGCGATGGCCAAGCCTTCTACCCGTTAGAAGATGATCCGAGCGGTAGACTGTTTCGTGTCCCATCGACGCTTCGAAGCTCCATCCACGACCTGGAAAAGCGCTGAACATACAAGAGGAGCCTGTCGCGGGTCGAGGACAGGCCAGGCAAGGCTGTCGGTGATGGCCCGGTCCGCCCGTCCCCCAGGGCGCGCTCATGGACGCCCCTCGGGGCGACGGCTCCAAGCTAGAGACGCGCGCTCAGCGCCTCGACCGCTCGCATCGCCTCAGCGGTCTGATTGCGACGCGCATCCTCGAGCATTTGGCGTCCAGGATCGATGTCCTGGGGCGGAGGACATGCCGCCAGGATATCCTCGAAGTGCGCCGCCAGTTCGTCGCGAAACTCAGAATGCGAAAGGATGTAGCCACGGTTTTCGATGATCCCTTGGACGACGGCCTCGCCGACCTCGCGCGGATCCATACCGGACTCCTTGGGCGGTGCGACAGGGCCGCCCTCGGGCGCGGCCGAGATTGTGGGGCCAAAGCGCGCCTGCCGATTTTCCGCCGAGGCCAGCATGCGGCTACGGGTCAGGCCCGGATAGAGCACTGAAACGCCAATGCCTCTCGGCGCCAGCGTCAGGCGCAGGGAGTCGCTCATGCCGCGGACGGCATACTTAGAAGCGGCGTAGATGTAGTTATTGGCTGTCGGCAAGAGGCCGGCCATCGAAGAGGTCGTGACGACGTGCCCTTCGCCCCGTCGCAGCATCGCGGGCAAAAAGGCCATCAGGCCGTTGATCGCCCCGCCGAGATTGACCGACAGCACCCAGTCCCAATCCTCGAACCTGACGCTGTCGATGGAAGGGTTGACCCCCACGCCGGCGTTGTTGACGAGAATGTCGCAGCGTCCAAACGCGTCGAACGTTCGCTCGGCGGCCCTTGCCATGGCTTCACGGTCAATGACGTCGACGGCGATGGCCGCGACGTCGCCCCGACCACCAAATCGGGCAAGGGCCTCGTCGAGATGATCTTGCCGCAGGTCGGCGATCATGACCTTGGCGCCGTGGTCGAGCAGCGCCTCGGCGATCCCCAGTCCAATGCCGCTCGCCCCGCCCGTCACGAAAGCGACTTTGCCGGCTATAGTCCGCATCGATCACATCTTTCCCAAGTCACGTACATTGCCGCCGCGGGGCGGCCAACGCTCCTGCGCGGCCGCCTGCGGCCAATGATCAGGCGGCCAACTCGGCGAGCGGCTGACCATCCAGGCTGTTTTGGCAAGGCCAGCTCTTGACCTCCGGCAGGCACTTTTCGGCGAACAGGCGCATGTTCCGCTCGGCTTCTTCGTGCGGCATGCCGCCGAAGTGGAAGTGGGGGAAGAAGCCCTGCAGTTTGCATTGCTTGTTAATGTTGTCGAGAATTTCGAGGATCTCTGTCGGATTTCCCGCAGGCATCACCGTGCCCATCTTGTCGGCCATCTCGTCGATCTTGTCGGGCGCGATGCGCATGCTCTTGTAGAATTCATTGCCCTTGGTCGTTCCATAGTCATCGTCGGCCATGCCGTAGTTTTTGACTGCGGCCCGGAAGTTGACGCGGTGATACTGGCTCGACAATTCCTTGGCGCGCTCACTGCTCTCATCGACGAAGATAGTGCCGGAAAGCAGCGGGGCGGGCGGCGTACGGGATTCGCCGTGGGTTTGAGCCCACACATTGTTATAGGTCTCGAAATCGACGCCGAGATTGGGGCGCGGCTCGGGGTTGATGATCAGCACGCCGATGCCCAGTTCCGCGACTGTGCGAACCGATTCCGGTGACCCGGCCGAACCGAAAATACGCCCCTCGAAGCTTCTGTACGGGCGCGGGCGAAGTTCCCGACGCGGCTGTTTGGTGATTTCGCCGCCTTCGATAACGCCCGTCTCGAGCGCCTGGATGATCAGTTCCGAATATTCGCGGTAGAGCTGGCGCGTCTGGTTGATGTCAACGCGCATGCCTTCGTATTCCATCTTTCCCAGGCCGCGTCCCAGTCCGAGGAGGAGGCGGCCCTCGGTGATGTTGTCGAGCCACAGGGCCTGTTCGGCCACGCGCACCGGATCATTCCACGGCAGCACCACGACCTGCGTTCCCAGCTTCACGCGCTTGGTCTTGCCGGCCAGGTAGGCCAGCGACTGAAGCGGAGAGGGGGAGATCGAATAGTTGGAGAAATGATGCTCGGTGACCCAGATCGACTCGAAGCCGAGCGCCTCGGACTGAATCGCCAAATCAAGGTCCCGCTTGAGGAACTGCGTGTCGTTCCGGTCGGGCCCGCTCTGATGCTGGAAGCCGGTGGCGTAGCCTACATGCATTTTTCTGCTCCTGGATTTCCTCGCGACCGGTCTGCGCTCGTCGCTGAAAAATGCATATATTCGCGCATGGTGACAATCAACGCATTTTTATCCGCTGGCGAGCGCCGGCATGACGGCGCTGAGCCGCGCCAGTCCCTGAACACGCGCTTTCTGCGCCCGCGCCGCGTCCTGGGCGTTGTTATTACGGAGCGCTTCCAGCAGCGGGCGGCTGAGCGTCAGGAATCGACGGTTCATCACGTCCAGAAGGGCGGGATCTCTCGGGATCCTAGCCGACGGATAACCGCGCAGGCTCTTGGTGAAGAGTTGCAGCAAAGGATTGGCGATGACCGAGGCGATCGCTTCTTCGGCGTCAAACACGTGTGGCAGACTGGCGACGGCGTCCTGTCGTTCCAGGCTGTCTTCCAGCTTCGCGAGCGTTTGGCTGACCCGCTCGCAATCTTCCGCCGAGGCCCGGCTGGCGGCCATGGCGATGACCCCTACGCTCAGGCGCTCGAAGACCTGCATGACGATGTGGGCCTGCACGCCGCCGCTGGCGAAAAAGCAGGATACGAGCCGTGCGAGGGTTCCTTCCCGCGGCGCCTGGCTCACGAGGCCATGGCCCCGCCCGCAAAAGGTTTCGGCCGCGCCAGCGCTTTCGAGAATTCGGACGGCCTGGCGAAAAGCATCTCGATCCGCGCCGTAGCGGAAGCAAAGGTCTTCTTCCGATCCGAGGCGACGCCCTCGCGCCCATTCCTCGGCCGTGCATTCGAGCAGCATGCGCTCGGCGATCTGCCCCGCTCGCGAATGGCGCAGGTGCTCGGGTGTCAGCAGCACCGACGAGCGCACCGAGCCGCCGTCCGAGACGGCTTGCCGCACCGCACGAACGACGTCTTCGAAAAACGCGAACACCGCCGCGAAGCGGGAGGTCCCTTCAGGCCCGGGCAGGTGAAGCGCATCCAAGTCCAAGCGGACACGGTCGAGCGCCGCCTCAGTCTCGTCGAGCTGGACCGGCGTCACGCCGAAGAAGAGGCCAAAGCCAACGAGAAATGCCGCTGTATGGCGAGAATCGAGCGCGAGAACCTGTAATCCGCCCCGCGGCCCTCGGACCATGCGCGCCGTGCCACGGACCGCTAGGATCCGGACGGCCTCGCGGATCACCGCGCGTCCGGCGCCGAACCGCTCGGCCAGGGCCTGTTCAGAGCCACACACGGCTCCATACGGCCATCCGCTGACGATCAGGCTCTCTTCGATGCGCCTGGCGATCCGGCAGGCGCCTTTTTCCGCGCCGCCCCGTCGTTCGCCAATGACGTCGGTCAGGAGGCTGTCATCGCTTGCGGCAAGTATCGGCGTACTTGCGCGCGAGACAGGCTCCGTCGGTCGCGAAACAGCAGGCATTTCTCTCCCCTTTTTTTATAAAAATGCATAGATAATCCTACTGTGACAATATGTGCCGTTTTAGGGCGGTGCGTCCGGTCGCCGCAGGCTGGAGGGCGGATAGCTTAGAAGTCGCACCGCCGGTGAGGCCGGGCTTCTCGCCTCTCGCATGCGCCGTTGATGGGCAAGGTGGTCCCCAAGGAAGGCCATGCCGGGCGGGACTTGAGCCTATTGTCCCACTCGTTTGTCTTGGAAGCCTAGCTTAGTGCCTTATGAGCGGACCGATCCGCTTACCGGAAATCCAGCAGCGCGGATAAATTTGAGACATGCGCACAGACGCGTTCGGGCCCGAGGCGATTCCCGCCGAGGTCGCCGCTTTCAACACCCTCATGGCCAAGCGGATCGGAGATCTCCCTAGCATTTGGGACATCGGCGTCGCGCAAGCCCGTAGCGGCGCCTTCATGCCAGCGCCGCCGCCGTCGCCGAGAGCCTATGACGTGCCCGTGAACGACACGGTCTCATTGCACGTGGTGCCCTGCGCCGAGCCCAAGGGGGTGTTGCTGCACATCCATGGCGGCGGCTTCATACTGGGCGCCGCGGCCCATCAGGACGCCATGCTGGAACGGATCGCCGATCAGACGGCTCTGACTTGCGTCAGCGTCGAATATCGCCTGGCGCCCGAAAACCCCTATCCGGCGGCATGGGATGACTGCGAGACCGCTGCGCTGTGGTTGGTTGAGCATGCCAAGTCCCGGTTCGGGGTCGAGACCCTGATGATCGCCGGAGAATCCGCAGGGGCGCTGCTGGCGGTGGCCACCTTGTTGCGGCTGCGACCGCGAGGCGCGCTGAAGCGCTTTGCTGGCGCGGCTCTGAGCTTTGGGGTCTATGACTCCTCCATGACGCCGAGCCAAGTCCTGGCGCGGACGGGCGTTCTAAAGGCCCAGGATATCGCCAAAATCGCCGACGCCTATGCGCCGCGGCAGGATCAACGCCGCGATCCTGAGCTCTCGCCGTTGTATGCGGACCTGCAAGACCTACCGCCGGCGCTGTTCACCGTTGGAACGCTGGACGCCATGCTCGACGATTCGATGTTTATGTACGGCCGCTGGCTCGCTGCGGGTAACAACGCCGAGCTCGCCCTCTATCCGGGCGCGGATCACGCCTTTATCGAAACGCCGCACCCGTCGGCTTCCGTGGCCAACGCCCGGATCGACGACTTCCTTCGACAGTGCCTGCAAAGCCCATGAGCGCTCAAGCCAACGCGCAAGGGGCCCCTGTTGGCTGTTCGGATGCAAGGCCTTCCTGCGCCGTGTCACCAACGACGCCTCCACCCCCGAATATCCCGGTGTCCTCGGAAACCGGAGCGGATCAGCAGGGCGGGGCGGGGCGTCCGGTGAGGATCATCGTAGGCGTCGTGGCAAGGGGGCTGCAGCTTGGGCGCCAACTAGGCTTTCCCACCGCCAACATCCCTCTGGCCGAAGAGCGCCCCGTCGGCACGGGCGTTTATGTCGTCCGTAGCCGCTTGGCCGACGGTCGAGCCTTCTTCGGGGTTGCGAGTGTGGGCTGCAACCCGACTATTCCCAAAACGGCGCCCGTTCTTGAGGTCTGGCTCTTCGACTTCGACGAAGACATCTACGATCAGACGCTGTCGACCGAACTCTTGGCCTATCTCCGTCCGGAGGAGCAGTTCGCTTCGGTGGCCGCGCTGATCGACCAGGTCTTCGCCGATGCTGAAGAAGCGCGCCGCTATTGCAAGGATCATGGCCTGAGGCTGACCTGACGTCCGCGGCTTCCTGACCCCTTTAGTCTTTCTTGGCGTGAGGGTTCGTACGTCCTGGCCGTTTTCGCCGCCTTGGCGGAAAGGCCCATCGCAAGCGCGCAGCGTAAGTCGCACGTCGCGATGTGTCGCGGCTTGGGTGGCTAGGCGGCGTCGTCGCGCTGACCGCGCTATCGGCTCCCCGATTTTCCCCCTTAACGGATCAAGCCCCTCGCGGGCGGCCAGATCATCCGTCCTCCTCCGCGATTTGAAAACGCGGATCAATTTTCGGCCGTCCCAAAACCTCAGACCGCGAGAGACAGAAGAGCCCGCAAAGTTAGTTGACGACAGAATTCTCATATAATAGCAATTTTGTCGTCACCGCCTATGGAGAGAACCAACGGCGGCTTCGGCTTGGGAGGCCAGAATGCTGGACGTCGCCGCCATCAGGACTGAGATTGAACCACCCAGCGGGAGGCTTCTGGCCGGGGCGGCCTGGGGTGGCGCGCTGTTCGACGGCGCATGGCGCGCCGGCGCGGGGGAAATCAGCGTCATCGAAAAGGCCACCGGCGCGACCCTGGGGAGCGTCGGTCTGGCCGATCCGGCCTTGACGCGCGAGGTGATCGATAAAGCCCAGGCTGCTCAGCGCGCCTGGGCCGGGGTTCCCGCCGAGGCGCGAGCGGCGCTGATCCGCAAGGCCGCCGGCCTTCTAGAGGCCAATGCCGACGAAATTCTTGAGTGGATCGTGCGCGAGAGCGGCGGCCTGCGCCCAAAGGCCGAGTTCGAACTGCACAGCGCCGTGGCTGAGCTTCATCACGCCGCCGCCCAGCTCATCCAGCCCCATGGCCACATCCTGGCTTCGCCCGATCCGAGCCGAACCAGCCTGGCCCAGCGCCTGCCACTCGGCGTCGTCGGGGTCATCACCCCTTGGAACTTCCCGCTGCTGCTGGCCATGCGCTCGGCGGCGCCGGCCCTAGCCCTGGGCAACGCCGTCGTTCTCAAGCCTGATCCGCAAACGCCGATTTGCGGCGGTGTGGTCCTGGCCCGGATCTTTGAGGAGGCGGGCCTTCCCGCCGGCGTCTTTGGCCTCGTCAACGGCGGCGCCGACGTCGGCGAAGCCCTGATCGAACACCCGGCCGTGAGGATGATCACCTTCACCGGCTCCACCGCCGTCGGGCGGCGCGTCGGCGAGCTGGCCGGCCGCCACCTCAAGAAGGTCGCCTTGGAACTGGGCGGCAACAACGCCTTCATCGTGCTCGATGACGCCGATCTCGCCGCCGCGGCTTCGGCCGGCGCCTGGGGGTCTTTCCTTCACCAGGGACAGATCTGCATGGCCACGGGGCGCCACATTGTCCATCGCAAGATCGCGCAAGCCTATACCGAGGCGCTCGCGCAGAAGGCCGCCCATCTGCCGGTCGGCGATCCGTTCCGCCAGCAGGTCGCGCTGGGGCCGATCATCAACGAGCGCCAGCTGGCCAACGTCCACGCCATCGTCAGCCAGTCGGTGGAGCAGGGCGCACAGCTGGCAGCCGGCGGGACCTACGAGGGCTTGTTCTATCGCCCGACCGTATTGGCCGGGGTGACCGCCGACATGCCCGCTTTCAGCCGGGAGATCTTCGGGCCGGTAGCGCCGGTGATCATCGCCGAGGACGACGACCACGCCGTCGCGCTGGCCAACCAGACCGAATATGGACTTTCGGGCGCCATCCAGACCGGCCGCCTCGATCGCGGCTTGAGCCTCGCCAGGCAGATCCACGCCGGCATGGTGCACGTCAACGACCAGACGGTCGGCGACATGCCGCAAATCCCGATGGGGGGCATGGGGAGCTCTGGCAACGGCAATCGCTTTGGCAGCATCACAGCCTGGGAAGAGTTCACCGAGTGGCAGTGGCTGACCTTCAGCTCGACCCCCGCCCGCTATCCGTTTTGAGGCTGGCCATGACCGCACGTTTCCCCAATACCCGCGAGTTCACGGGCGCGCTGTATAGGCCCTCCCGTTTCGAGGGCGAGGTCTTCGATCTGGAGGTTGATGGCCAGCTGCCGACCGATATCGATGGGACGTTCTTTTCGGTCGCGCCCGACGCGGCCTTTCCGCCGATGCGCGAGGACGACATCTTCTTCAACGGCGACGGGGCGGTCTCGGCCTTCCGTTTCGGCGGCGGGCATGTCGATTTCCAGCGCCGCTATGTCCGCACCCAGCGCCTGGAAGCACAGCGTGCGGCGCGTCGATCGCTCCACGGCGTCTATCGCAATCCTTCAACCAACGATCCCAGCGTCCTGGGTCTCAACAACAGCACCGCTAACACCAACGTCCTTGAGCACGCTGGCGTTCTGCTGGCGATGAAGGAGGATAGCCTTCCTTACGCGCTCGACCCTTTGACGCTGGAAACCAAGGGATTATGGAATTTCGGCGGCCAGCTGACCGACGCGCCGTTCACCGCCCATCCCAAGATCGACCCGCTGACGGGGGACATGATCGCCTTCGGCTATGAAGCCCGCGGCGACGGCTCGCGCGACATCGTCTACTACGAGTTCGACGAGCACGGGGCCAAGACCCGCGAGATCTGGGTGCAGGCGCCGGTGTCGGCCATGGTCCACGACTTCGCCGTCACCGAGCGGTTCGTCGTCTTCCCGATCATTCCGCTGAGCGTCGATGTCGAGCGCCTGCGCCAGGGCGGTCGCCATTTCCAGTGGCAGCCGGACCTGCCGCAGTACTTCGGCGTCATGCGCCGCGATGGCGATGGCGGCGACCTGCACTGGTTCACCGCCCCCAACGGCTTCCAAGGTCACACCCTCAACGCCTTCGACGACGGTGAGAAGGTCTATGCGGACATGACCTCGACCAACGGCAACGTCTTCTACTTCTTCCCGCCCGCAGATGGCTTCGTGCCGTCGCCCGAGACCCTGGTCTCGCAGCTCGTGCGCTGGACGTTTGACCTTTCGGTCAAGGGCGGTCGCTTGGATATGTCGCCGCTGACGCCGTTCCCGGCCGAATTCCCCCGCATCGACGATCGCGTTGCGCTGCGCCCCCACCGTCATGGCTGGATGATGGCCATGGATCCGACCAAGCCCTATGCGGAAGACCGCGTCGGGCCGCGTCCGTTCCAGTTCTTCAATCAGCTGGCCCACCTCAACATCGCCACGGGCAAGATCCAAACCTGGTTCGCCGACGAGGCCTCCTGCTTCCAGGAGCCGGTGTTCGTGCCACGCACCGGCTCGAGCCGCGAAGGCGACGGCTATCTGCTGAGCCTGGTCAATCGCCTGGACGAGCGGACCACCGACATGGTCGTCCTCGACGCCTTGCGGCTGGGCGAGGGTCCCGTCGCCACCGTCAAGTTGCCTCTGCGCATGCGCATGGCGCTGCACGGCAACTGGAGCCGGGCGGTTTCACCGTCCTCCATCAAGGCTGTCTGACATGCCCGATTCCGTGTTCGCCGCCATTCGCGCCAGCCTGCACCATCTGGCCCTGGCCTCGCCCGATCCAGCCGGTCTGGCCGACTTCTACGGCCGCGCGCTGGGCCTGCGGGTCGAGGCGGCCGCGCCCGGCCTTATCGGGCGGGCCAAGGGGCGGACGCTGATCTTCCAGCCCGGCGCGCCCAAGACGCTCGCCTTCGCCGCCTACGCCGTGGAGGACCTCTCCGACCTTGCGGCCCTGCGCGAGCGGGCCGCGACAGCGAAGGTTGCGCTGGAGGCCTCGCCATCCCCGCTCTTCGGGCCCGAAGCGGTCTGCCTGCGCGATCCCGACGGCAATTGTTTCGTTTTCGGCCTGCCGGCCGCCCACGAGGCCGCGGCGGTCCATGACGGGGCCGCGGCGCGGGAGGCCCGGCTCCAGCACGTGGTCTTCGCCAGCCGCGATGCTCAGCGCCTGGCGGACTTCTACCAAGCGGTGCTGGGATTTGCGTTGTCGGACGTGGTTGTCGACGAGGCCGGTGGCGTGCGGACCTCGTTCCTGCGCTGCAGCGCCGAGCACCATAGCCTGGCGGTGTTCCAGGCCGCCGAGAACCGTCTGGATCACCATTGCTACGAAGCCGGTGAATGGGGGCTGATCCGCGACTGGGGCGACCACATGGCCGGCCATCACATCCCGCTGGTCTGGGGCCCCGGCCGGCACGGCCCCGGCGACAACCTCTTCATGTTCGTCCACGACACCGACGGCAACTGGGTGGAGATTTCGGCCGAACTCGAAATCGTTGAGCCCGATCGCGCCGTCGGGTCCTGGCCGCACGAAGAACGCACCCTCAACAGCTGGGGCCAGGGCCTGCTGCGAAGCTGACCCGCCGCCTGCATCAACATTCTGGAGATTTGACATGAAGATCGCGAGCTTCAGGGCCGCGGGCGCGGCCTCGTGGGGTTTCGTCGACGGCGACCATGTGATCGACGTCGGCGCGGTGCTCGGCGAGCAATATCCCGACCTGGAGGCCCTGATCGCGGCCGAAGCCCTGGATGTCGCCAAGGCCGCCATCGCCGAGGCTCCGCGCGTGCTCCTGGCCGAGGTCGTCTTGACGCCCGTGGTGTCGCGCCCGGGCAAGATCTTCTGCATCGGCCACAACTATGAAAGCCATCGTCAGGAGACCGGTCGCGCCAAGGTAAGCTATCCGTCGGTCTTCTTGCGGTTTGCCGACACCCTGACGGCGCACGGCGCGGCGCTGCTGCGCCCGAGGGAGTCGACCAGCCTCGACTACGAGGGCGAGCTGGCGGTTATCATCGGCAGGGGAGGTCGGCGCATCTCCGAGGACGAAGCCATGGCCCACGTGGCGGGCTTGGCCCCGTCCAACGACGCCTCCATCCGCGATTGGCAGTGGCACACCCAGCAGTTCACCCCGGGCAAGAATTTTCCGCAGACCTGCGCGCTAGGCCCCTGGATGGTGACGCCCGACGAGATTGAGGACCTGGGCGCGGTGACAGTCACCACCCGCCTCAACGGCCAGGTCATGCAGAGCCAGCCGGTGTCGGACATGCTCTTTCCGATCCCGCGCATCATTGCCTACATCTCGACCTTCACGACGCTGTCCCCTGGCGACGTGATCCTCACGGGCACGCCGGGTGGCGTGGGCGCCAAGCGCGAACCGCCGGTATGGATGAAGCCCGGCGACATTGTCGAGATCGACATCCCGGGTGTGGGTCTGCTGGTCAACACTGTCGCGGATGAGACCTGAGTGATGGCGGCCAAGACCAGATCGCGCACCGGCGTCGGCAAGGGCGGGCTCGACCATGTTCCGATCATCGTCGTCGGCGCCGGGCCCACCGGCCTGACCCTGGCCAATCTGCTGGGCGTCTATGGCGCAAAGACCCTGGTTGTCGAGCGAAACGCCGGCACCGTCTCCGAGCCGCGCGCCGTCTCGATCGACGATGAGTCGCTGCGCACGATGCAGGCGGCGGGGTTGATCGACATCGTCCTGCCGACCGTGGTCGCCGGCTATGGTTCGGAATATCGCACGCCGAGCGGACAGCCCTTTCTCAAGGTGCACCCGACCGGACAACCCTACGGCTATCCGCGCCGCAACGCCTTTCGACAGCCCACCCTCGAGGCGCAGCTGCGCAAGGGGCTGGAGCGTTTCGCTCATGTCGAACTGCGCTTCCGCACCACATTCGTCGACTTCGAACAGGATGAAGACGGCGTGGTCGTCACGCTAGAGACGGCGGCCGGGGAGAAGGTCCAGGTCGCCTGCGACTATCTCGTTGGCGCCGACGGATCCTGGAGCGCGGTGCGCACCAAGCTTGGCTTGACGTTGGAGGGCGAGACCTTCGCCGAGAAGTGGCTGATCGTCGATCTGGAGCGCTCGCCCTGCGCCAGCCGCGAAACCCAGGTGTTCTGCGACGTACGCCGTCCCTGCATTGCTCTGCCCGGCCCAGAACTCACCCGTCGCTACGAGTTCAAGCTCCTGCCAGGCGAGACCAGCGAGCAGGTTCTGGACGATGCGGTCGTCGCCAAGCTCCTGAAGGACCATGGCGCCGACGCCGGCAGCGTGATCAAGCGCAAGACCGTCTACACCTTCCACGCGCGCCTGGCGCCGCGATGGTGGCAAGGCCGGGCGTTTCTGGCGGGCGACGCCTGCCACCTGACGCCTCCTTTCGCCGGCCAGGGTATGAACAGCGGTCTGCGCGACGCGCATAACTTGGCTTGGAAGCTGGCTTGGGTCCTGGCTCGGCGCGCGCCGCCCAGCTTGCTGGAAACCTACGAGCAGGAACGGCGCGACCACGTCTGGGCGATGATCCAGCTGGCCCTGCGGATGGGCCGGATCATGGGGCCCAAGACGTACTGGCATGGCCTGGCGACCCAGACCGCGTTCCGGGCCCTCAGCCTGTGGCCCGCGGCGCGCGACTACTTCGCCGAGATGAAATATAAGCCCAAGCCCAGGTTCGACGCCGGCTTCATCCTCGCCGACGGCCAATCGGAGCGTAAGACCGTGGTCGGACGGCTCCTGCCCCAGCCCAAGGCCAGGGACGGAAAGGGTGGTGAGGACCTCCTGGACGCCTGGCTGGGCGACGGCTTCGCCCTGATCGGCGTGGAGGTGGAGCCACAGGTTCTGGCCAGGATCGCCGCTAGCCCAGCCATCGCTCGACTGGCGCCGAGGATCGTGCGTTTGGGCGGCGCGGTCGACGCGTCCGGCGCAAGCAACGTCACCGCTCTGGCCCTGTCGTCCGGGGACGCAACGGCGCTGGTGGGCCAGGCGGGGCGGGTGCTGCTCGTCCGTCCTGATCGCTATGTCGCCGGCGCCTTCCTGCCCGAGGAGACAGCCGCCTTCGCCGCGCGTCTGAATGAGCTGCTCGGAACCGTGCCAACGGTTCAGGCCGCGCCCGGGGCTTCTGCCTTGGTCAGGGTGTTCTGAGCGACGGGCGGCGTGGCGTGGGCGGCTAGCGCCTGGGTGACCGTGCGGCCTGCTTGCCGGACCGTTTCAACCCAGGTGCGCTCAGTGGCGGCGTCGATCTGCGCGCGCACCAACACGACGCCAATACTGCCCAGGATGTCGCCGTCTGGCGCGAATATCGGCGCCGACACGCCCAGCAACCCTTGATCCAGCTCACCGCAGGTGACGCAGACCTCGGCCTTGCGGATCTCGCGCATCTTGGCCTTAAAGGTTTCCCAGTCGGCGCCGAGCCCCGCGGCGGCGGCGGCCTCGATGTCATCCTCGAAATAGCGCTTGAGGGTTCGAGCGGTGATGTGCGCGGTGATCGA